>VAXB01000142.1 GCA_005883995.1 Actinomycetota bacterium | reverse complement strand
CACGCGCCGCCTCCCGCGTCGGGCTGAACTGGCTCTGCTCCGACCTCGGCAGGGACGCTTTCCGGCTCGAGCGCGGCCGCCGCGGCCGCGACGCGCGACGGGCGTGCTGGGCAGCGCTCGGCGATCCCGATGTCGGTCCGGACCTCTGGAACGTACTGGCGTCGCTGCGCGGGGAAGACGGGGCACGCCCTCCCGGCGCGTGGGTCGAAGCGGAGCTCGAGCGCAGTCTCGACTACGCACGGCTCGAGCTCGCGCGCAGGCTCAAGCGGATGGCGGCCGCCGCGAGGGGCGAGATCTTCCCGCTCCCGCGGCCTTCCCGCGACGATCTGCCCGACGCCGGATCAGCTCGCTTCCCGTGAATAATCGGTATACGCTCGACGCGACCGGCGGAGGAGGGAGAACATGAGTAGGCCTTGGGTGGCGGCTGCCGCGATGGGCATCGCGGCGATCGCGGTGGCGGCATACGCAGCGGCGGGGCAGGGCTCGAGCGCGAAGAGCGGGGGGACGTTCAGGATCGGGACCAGCTCGGGGATCGATTCGCTCAATCCGTACGTCGCGTTCAACCAGGACGCCTACAGCTCCTTCGAATACATCTATCCCGTGCTGGTGCAGTACGACCAGAACCTTCACTTCGCACCGTTTTTCGCGCGCTCCTGGAAGGTCACGAACGGCGGCAAGACGTGGACGTTCAGAACGGTGGCGAACGCGAAGTGGACCGACGGCAAGCCGCTGACCGCTGCAGACGCCGCCTGGACGATCAACACCGACATCAAATACAAGGGAACAGGCGCGGCGAACAATGCGGGCTTGATCGCGCACATCACGCGCGCCGACGCCCCGAACCCCACCACCCTCGTCGTGCATTACGAGCAGGCCGCCGGCAACGTCCTCGGCCAGTTCCAGCAGTTCTGGATCCTGCCGAAGCACATCTGGGCGGCGCACACGGGCCACAAGGGTGCCGACCTGAAGACGTTCGCGAACAACGCGCCGATCGTCGGTTCCGGACCGTTCAAGCTCGTCAAGTTCCAGAAGAACGACATCGCGCTGTTCCAGCGCAACGACTCGTTCTGGGGCCACAAGCCGCAGGTGTCGGAGTTCGGCCTGAGGCAGTTCTCGAACGACGACGCGATGATCTCCGCGCTGCCGGCTTCGGCATCTCCGACGTCCGCGGCCTCGACCAGACCGACTTCATCATCAACTCGAACCCTAAGAAGAAGAAGCATCGCGAGCTCCTCAACCTGAAGGTGAAATCCGCGTTCGCGCACGCGATCGACCGCGCGCAGATCATCAGGGTCGTCTTCCTCGGAACCGGCAAGCCAGGGGACTCGATCACCCCCGCCCCCGCCGGCTCGTGGCACAACCCGAGCCTGAAGCCGGAGTCGTTCAACCTTGCGCTCGCGAACAAGATGCTCGACAAGCTCGGGTACAAGAAGGGATCCGACGGGATCCGCGTGGCGAACGGCCACAAGATGTCGTACGACGTCATCGCGCCCACGAGCGTCTCGAGCATCTCGCGCACGTTCCAGATCCTCCAGCCGGACTTCAAGAAGATCGGGGTGCAGCTCCGGCAGAAGGCGCTCGACGGAACGGCTGCCTTCGACGAGATGTCCGGCCCGAACGGGTCGTACCAGGGCTTCGACCTGGCGATGTGGGACTGGACAGCATTGATCGACCCGGACTTCATGCTCTCCGTCGTGACGTGTGCGCAGTACGGCGGGTGGAGCGACAGCGGGTTCTGCGACAAGAAGTACGACCGGATGTACTCGCAGCAGCAGCTCACGCCGGATCAGGGCAAGCGCCGGGTGATCGTCCAGAAGATGCAGAAGTACCTGTACGACCGCCGGCCGTACATCTGGCTCGTGAACGACGACTCGGTCAGCGCAGTCAGCCCGAAGTGGACGGGATTCAGGAACACCCCGCAAGGCCCGTTCAACGAGCTGAACATCGCGTCCCTCACGTCGGTGCGCCAGAAGTAACCGCGGTTCCGCACCTGCGCCGTTCGCTGCGATGAGAGGCGCCGACTACGTCATCAAGCGCACCGCGTTCGCGGTCGTGACGGTGTTCGTCGCGGTCACGATCAACTTCGTGCTGTTCCGGCTCGCGCCGGGAAGCGCGGTCACGAATCTCGCGCGCGTCCCGCATGCGACGCCGGAGCTGCGCCAGACGCTCAAACGCGAGTTTGGACTGGACAAGTCCAAGGGCGCGCAGTACGTGATCTACCTGAAGCAACTCGTACGCGGCAATCTCAGCGTCTCGTTCGAGAACGCCCAGCCCCTCTCGAACAATCTGTGGACGGCGCTCAGGAACACGCTGCCGATGGTCGCAATCGGCACGCTTTTCGCGATCGTCTTCGGGACGTTTACCGGCGTGATCGCCGCGTGGCGGCGCGGCACGGCCGCCGAGTCCGCGAGCGTGACCACTGCGCTCGGCTTCTATTCGATGCCGACGCACTGGCTCGGGCTGATGCTCGTGATCCTTTTCACCGGGATTCTCCCGACCGGCGGTCTCTCGAACGAGTTTCTGATCAACCCGCCTTTCTGGGCGCACCTGAGAGACCTCGCGGCGCACATCACGCTGCCGGCGCTGACGCTCGGGCTCGTGCTCTACGGCGAGTACACGCTCATCGTCCGCTCGGCGCTGCTCGAGACGCTGGGTGAGGACTACATCCTCACCGCGCGCGCAAAGGGGTTGAAGCCGTTCGCGATCCTCCGGAAGCACGCGTTGCGGAACGCAATGCTGCCGATCACGACACTGGTCGCGCTCTCGCTCGGCTACATCGTCGCGGGCGCCATCCTCGTCGAGACGGTGTTCTCGTGGCCGGGAATCGGACGCGCCGTGTACGAGGCAGTGCTGCAGCGGGACTACCCGATGCTGCAGGGGGCGTTCCTGATCCTCACGGTGTCGGTGGTCTTCTTCAACCTCCTCGCGGACCTCCTCTACTTCAAGCTCGACCCGAGGATCAGCGAATGAGCGTCGCCGTCCGGGAGCCCGGCGCCGTCATCGAAACCGAGCCGGTGCGCTCGCGCCGCGGCGTCGTCCTCGACACGATCAGACGCCGCCCATCGGCGGCGATCGGCGCCACGCTCCTCCTGCTGATCATCCTCGGCGCGGTGCTTGCGCCGGTGATCGCGCCGTACGGGTTGCACCAGGAGGTCGGGCCCGTCTTCGGCTCGCCCTCGTGGAGCCATCCGCTCGGCCTCGACGA
>VAXB01000028.1 GCA_005883995.1 Actinomycetota bacterium | reverse complement strand
ACACGATGGTCGACCAGCTGTCGTCGTTCGCCGACGAGGTCACGCGCGTCGCGCGCGAGGTCGGCGTCGAGGGGCAACTCGGCGCGCAGGCGGAGGTGAAGGGCGTCTCCGGCACGTGGCGCGACCTGACGAACAACGTCAACCAGCTCGCGGACAACCTTACGAACCAGGTGCGCAACATCGCGGACGTCACCACCGCGGTCGCCGACGGCGACCTGTCGCGCAAGATCACGGTCGAGGCGCGCGGCGAGATCCTCGAGCTGAAGAACACGATCAACACGATGGTCGACCAGCTCTCGTCCTTCGCCGACGAGGTCACCCGCGTCGCCCGCGAGGTCGGCACCGACGGCATCCTCGGCGGGCAGGCGAACGTGCCCGGCGTGTCCGGGACGTGGAAGGACCTGACGGACAACGTGAACACGCTCGCCGGCAACCTCACCTCGCAGGTGCGGAACATCGCCGACGTAACGACCGCCGTCGCGAACGGCGACCTCTCGCGCAAGATCACCGTGGTCGTGAAGGGCGAGATCCTCGAGCTCAAGGACACGATCAACACGATGGTCGACCGCCTCTCGACGTTCGCCAATGAGGTGACGCGCGTCGCGACCGAGGTCGGCACCGAGGGCCGTCTCGGCGGCCAGGCGAAGGTGGAAGGCGTCAGCGGCACCTGGCGCGGCCTGACCGAGTCGGTGAACGGGATGGCTTCCAACCTCACCGGGCAGGTCCGCAACATCGCCGACGTCACAACCGCCGTCGCGAACGGCGACCTCTCGAAGAAGATCACGGTCGAGGCGCGCGGCGAGATCGCGGAGCTGAAGGAGACCATCAACACGATGGTCGACCAGCTCTCGTCCTTCGCCGACGAGGTCACCCGCGTCGCCCGCGAGGTCGGAACCGAAGGCCGGCTCGGCGGCCAGGCACAGGTGCGCGGCGTCTCGGGAACGTGGAAGGACCTCACCGACAGCGTCAACACGCTCGCGGACAACCTCTCCGTGCAGGTACGGAACATCGCCGAGGTGACGACCGCAGTCGCCACCGGCGACCTGTCGAAGATGATCACCGTCGACGCGCGCGGCGAGGTGCTCGAGCTCAAGAACACCATCAACACGATGGTCGGCCAGCTCTCGTCGTTCGCCGACGAGGTCACCCGCGTCGCGCGTGAGGTCGGGACGGAGGGCGTGCTCGGCGGCCAGGCGAACGTGAAGGGCGTCAGCGGCACCTGGAAGGACCTCACCGAGACCGTCAACACGATGGTCGACCAGCTGCGGACGTTCGCAGCCGAGGTGACGCGCGTGGCGAAGGAAGTCGGCACTGGGGGCCGGCTCGGCGGGCAGGCGAACGTCGAGGGCGTCAGCGGCACGTGGAAGGACCTCACCGACAACGTCAACACGCTCGCCGACAATCTGACGACGCAGGTACGCAACATCGCCGACGTGACCACGGCGGTCGCTACGGGCGACCTCTCGAAGAAGATCACGGTCGACGTCAAGGGCGAGATCCTCGAGCTCAAGAACACGATCAACACGATGGTCGACCAGCTCTCGTCGTTCGCCGACGAGGTCACCCGCGTCGCGCGCGAGGTCGGCACGGACGGGAAGCTGGGCGGTCAGGCGCGCGTCAAGGGCGTCAGCGGCACGTGGAAGGACCTCACCGACAACGTCAACGCGATGGCGGACAACCTGACCAATCAGGTTCGGAACATCGCAGAGGTGACGACGGCCGTCGCACGCGGCGAGCTGTCGAAGAAGATCACCGTCGACGCGCGCGGCGAGATCCTGGAGCTCAAGAACACGATCAACACGATGGTCGACCAGCTGTCGGCGTTCGCGGCCGAGGTGACGCGCGTTGCGAAGGAGGTCGGAACCGAAGGGAAGCTGGGCGTGCAGGCGCAGGTCGAAGGAGTCTCCGGCGTCTGGAAGGGGCTCACGGACAACGTCAATCAGCTCGCGGCAACGCTGACGACGCAGCTGCGCGCGATCTCGGAGGTGTCGACCGCCGTGACACAGGGCGACCTGACGCGGTCGGTCGCCGTTGAGGCGCAGGGCGAGGTCGCCGAACTGAAGGACACGATCAACCAGATGATCGAGAACCTCGCGGCGACGACGCGTGCGAATCGCGCGCAGGACTGGCTCAACTCGAACCTCGCGCGCTTCACCGGCATGCTCCAGGGCCTGCGCGACCTGGAGACGGTGTCGCGACTGATCATGTCCGAGCTCACACCGCTCGTCGGTGCGCAGCACGGTGCGTTCTTCATGCGCCAAAGCGACGGCATCGACGACGTGCTCCGCCTGATCGCGACGTACGGCTACAAGGAACGCAAGAACGTGCCCAACACGTTCAAGCTCGGCGAGGGCCTCGTCGGGCAGGCGGCGCTCGAGCAGAGCTCGATCCTGCTGACCGAGGCTCCCGACGATTACATCAAGATCGTCTCTGGCCTAGGCAACAGCGCGCCGGTGAACCTGATCGTCCTCCCCGTCCTCTTCGAGGACCAGGTGATGGCCGTGATCGAGCTCGCGTCGTTCTCGCACTTCAGCGACGTGCAGCGCGGGTTCCTCGACCAGCTCAGTGAGTCGATCGGCGTCGTCCTGAACACGATCATCGCGAACATGCGCACGGAGGAGCTGCTCGAGCAGTCGCAGCAGCTGACGCAGGAGCTCCAGTCCCAGTCCGAGGAGCTGCAGGCGCAGCAGGAGGAGCTCCAGCAGACGAACAAGGAGCTCGAGGAGCAGGCAGCGTCGCTCCGTGCGTCGGAGGAGCTCTTGCAGACGCAGCAAGAGGAGCTCCAGCAGACGAACGAGGAGCTCGAGGAGAAGGCACAGCTGCTCGAGGAGCAGAACACGCGCATCGAGATCAAGAACCGCGAGGTCGAGCTCGCGCGCACCGCGCTCGAGGAGAAGGCGGAACAGCTCGCGCTGTCGTCACGGTACAAGTCGGAGTTCCTCGCGAACATGTCGCACGAGCTGCGGACCCCGCTCAACTCGCTGCTGATCCTCGCAAAGCTCCTGGCGGAGAACCCCGACGCGAACCTGACCGACAAGCAGGTCGAGTTCGCGAACACGATCCACAGCGCCGGCTCCGACCTGCTCGGGCTGATCAACGACATCCTCGACCTGTCCAAGGTCGAGGCCGGGCGGATGGACATCAACGTGACCGAGGTGAAGCTCGGCGACCTGCGCGAGTTCGTCGAGCGGTCGTTCCGCCCGGTCGCCGACGACAACGGCCTCGAGTTCGAGATCGAGGTGCACGGTGCGAACGTGCCGCCGGCCGTCGCGACGGACGAGCAGCGGCTGCAGCAGGTGCTCAAGAACCTGCTTTCGAACGCCTTCAAGTTCACGCAGGAGGGCGGCGTCACGCTCAGGATCGAGGTCGCAGAGGGACGGCAATTCGCGAGTGAGACGCTCGCGTCGGCCGAGACGGTTCTCGCCTTCGTCGTGACAGACACCGGCATCGGCATCCCGGAGGACAAGCTGCGCCTGATCTTCGAGGCATTCCAGCAGGCCGACGGGACGACCAGCCGGCGCTACGGCGGCACGGGCCTCGGCCTGTCGATCAGCCGCGAGATCGCACGGCTGCTCGGCGGCGAGATACGCGTCGAGAGCCAGGTCGGCAGCGGCAGCACGTTCACGCTCTACCTGCCTGCGACATTCCGGCCGAGCGCGCATGCCAGGGCTCGAACCGAACGTCCTGCTGCCGAGCGCCGTCCCCGACGACCGCGAGTCGATCGGCGACGGCGATCGCGTGGTGCTGATCATCGAGGACGACGCCGACTTCGCCGAGACGGAGCTCGAGGTTGCGCGCGAGCGCGGCTTCAAGGGGATCGTCGCGCTGCGCGGCGACGCGGGCCTCGCGCTCGCCCACGAGTTCAAGCCCGACGCGATCATCCTCGACATGGAGCTGCCGGTGATGGACGGCTGGTCGGTTCTCGACCACCTGAAGCACCACCCGGAGACGCGGCACATCCCGGTGCACATCGTCTCGGCCGGCGACGGCCGCCAGACCGCGCTGAAGGCGGGCGCGGTCGCGTTCCTCGAGAAGCCGATCACGAAGGAAGGGCTCGGCGACGCGTTCGGCGAGATCCGGACGTTCATCGAACGCAACGTGAGGAACCTCCTCGTCGTCGAGGACGACGAGGCGCAGCGCAGTGCCGTCGCCGAGCTGATCGGCGGCGAAGACGTGGAGGTGACGACGGTCGGCTCGAGCGAGGAGGCGCTGGTCGCGCTGGAACAACAGCGGTGCGACTGCATGGTGGTCGACCTCAAGCTCCCGGAGATGGGGGGCTTCGACCTGCTCGAGAAGCTGAAGGCCGACGACCGCTACTCCGGGATCCCGGTGATCGTCTACACGGGTAAGGAGTTGACGCGTGCGGAGGAGACGAAGCTCAAGAAGTTCTCCAACGCGATCGTCGTCAAGGATGCAAGCTCCCCGGAGCGGCTGCTCGACGAGACGTCGCTGTTCCTGCACCGCGTCGAGGGGAAGCTGCCGCATGCGAAACGGCGGATGCTCGAACAGCTGCATTCCGCGGACGAGGTCTTCAAGGGCAAAAAGATCCTGATCGTCGACGACGACGTGAGGAATGTCTTCGCGCTGACGAGCGTGCTCGAAGCGAGTGGCATGGACGTCCTCTACGGTGAAAACGGACGCGAGGGAGTCGAGACGCTCCGGGCGAACCGAGACGTCGACCTCGTCCTGATGGACATCATGATGCCGGAGATGGACGGGTACGAGACGACCCGCGCCATCCGCAGCCGGGACGAGTTCAGGCAACTCCCGATCATCTCCTTGACGGCGAAGGCGATGAAGGGCGACCGCGAGAAGTCGATTGCGTCAGGCGCATCCGACTACATCACGAAACCGGTCGACACCGATCAGCTCCTGTCCCTGATGCGCGTCTGGCTGTACAAGTAGATCATGCATACCGAGCCGTCGCAGGCGTCGCACGCCGCGATGCAGGAGCTCGAGGACATCGAGCTGCAACTCCTGCTCGAAGGCGTCTTCCGCCGCTACGGCTTCGACTTTCGCGAGTACGCGCCGGCGTCGCTGCGGCGCCGAGTCCGGCGCCGCGTGCACGCCGAGGGGCTGACCACGTTCGCAGGGCTGCTGGACAAGCTGCTCCACGATCCGGCCTGCATGGAGCGGCTCCTGCTCGACCTTTCGATCAACGTCACGTCGATGTTCCGAGACCCGACGTTCTACCTCGCGTTCCGCGAGAAGGTCGTCCCGCAGCTGCGGACGTATCCGTTCACGCGGATCTGGGTCGCCGGCTGTTCGACGGGCGAGGAGGTGTACTCGCTCGCGATCGTCCTGCACGAGGAAGAGGTGTACGAGCGAACGCGGATCTACGCGACCGACATCAACGAGTCCGTCCTCGAGCGCGCGCGAGCGGGCGTGTTTCCGCTCGACAAGATGCGCGAGTACACGCAGAACTACATCAAGGCCGGCGGCATGGAAGCTTTCTCCGAGTACTACGTCGCGGCGTACGACGGCGCCCAGTTCCACCGCTCGCTAGTCGAGAACGTCGTCTTCGCGCAGCACAACCTCGTGTCGGATCGCTCGTTCAACGAGTTCAACGTCGTCGTTTGCAGGAACGTGATGATCTACTTCGACAAGACGCTGCAGAACCGCGTCCACGGCCTCTTCTACGAGAGCCTGGCGCACCTCGGCGTGCTCGCGCTCGGACACAAGGAGTCAATCCGCTTCAGCCCGTACGAGGAACGCTACGAGGTGCTCGACTCGTCGGAGAAGGTCTACCGGAAGGTCGCCTGACCCCCGTGTACGAGCTGATCTGCATCGGCGCGTCATGGGGAGGGTTGAGCGCGATCGGTCGCGTCCTCGCGGACATCCCGACCGCTGTCGATCCGGCGATCGTCGTCGCGCAGCATCGCCACGTCGACTCACACGAAGGCGCGCTCGGCGAGTTGCTCGGGCTGCGCATCGACCGGCCCGTCCGCGACGTCGAGGACAAGACGCCGATCGCGCGCCGCAACGTCTACCTTGCCCCGCCCGACTACCACCTGCTCGTGGAGCGCGGCTGGTTCTCGCTGTCGGTGGACGAACGCGTCCAGTACGCACGCCCTTCGATCGACGTCCTCTTCGAATCCGCAGCGGACGCATACGGCTCCGCCGTCATCGGTGTCATCCTCACCGGCGCGAACGAGGACGGCGCCGCAGGCCTCGCCGCGATCAAGCATCGGGGCGGCGTCGCGATCATCCAGGACCCGATCGGTGCCGAGCGGCGCGCGATGCCCGACGCGGCGATCGCGGCCACCGTTGCCGACGCGGTGCTCCCGCTTGACGCGATCGGCCGCTTCATCTACGGCCTGTGCGTGGAGGTGGCCAAGACCGCGTGACCGATCGGCTTGCGAACATCCTCCTCGTCGACGACCGCGACGAGAACCTCGTCGCGCTCGAGGCAATCCTCGAGCCGCTCGGCGAGAACCTGCTCCGCGCGACGTCGGGCGAGGAGGCGCTTCGCCAGCTCCTCGTGCACGACGTCGCAGCGATCCTCCTCGACGTGCAGATGCCGGGCCTCGACGGATTCGAGACTGCCGCGCTGATCAAGCAGCGGGAGAAGACGCGGTCGATCCCGATCATCTTCCTGACCGCGATCTCGACGGACGAAGCGCACGTGTTCCGCGGGTACTCCGCCGGCGCGGTCGACTACATGCTCAAGCCGTTGAACCCCGACATCCTGCGGTCCAAGGTCGCCGTCTTCATCGACCTCTATCGCAAGACGCTGCAGCTCGAAGAACAGGCGGCGCTGCTGCGTGAGACCGAGCTCGCCGAGGTTCGCCGCGCGAGCGAGGAGCGCTACCGCGCGCTCGCCGATGCGATGCCGCAGATCGTGTGGACGTCGGGCGCCGACGGCCGCACCACCTACCTCAACCGCCGCTGGTTCGAGTACACGGGCTTTGACGCCGCTCCGCCGAACGGCCAGGAGTGGATTGACGTCCTTCACCCGGAGGACCTCCAGCCCACGCTCGATCGACGCAGCGAGACGCTGGAGTCGGGCGACGTCTTCGAGATGCAGTACCGGTTCCGGGACCGCGAGGGCGCATATCGGTGGCACCTCGGCCGTGCTGTTCCCATGCGCCGGGGCGACGGCGCGATCGACTTCTGGGTCGGGACCGCCACCGACATCGACAGCCAGAAGCGGACGGAGCAGGCACAGGACTTCCTCCTTCGCGCGGGCGCTGAGCTTGCGTCGTCGCTCGATTACCGGGCAACGCTGCAATCCGTCGCCCAGCTCGCCGTCCCGGAGATCGCCGACTGGTGCCTCGTCGATCTCGTCGACGAGCAGGGCGCGCTGGAATCGCTCGCGCTCGCCCATACGGAGCCGGCGAAGGTTGCGTTCGCGCACGAGTTGCGCGAGCGCTATCCCAGCGGCAACGTGGCCGGCTCGTCGCGCGTCGTCCGATCCGGCGAGGCTGAGGTCGTGTCCGACATCCCCGACGACGTGCTCGCGGCGGCGGCCGTCGACGCGCTACACCTCGACCTGTTGCGCGAGCTCGGGCTGCGCTCGTACATGTGCGTGCCGCTCCGCACCCGCGACGGAGTGGTCGGTGCGATCGCGTTCGTCGCGGCGGAGTCTGGGCGGCGCTTCGATGAGGCGGATCTCCGGCTCGCCGAAGAGCTCGGCCGGCGCGCAGCGAGCGCCGTCGAGAACGCGCGGCTCTACCGAGAGGTCGAGGAGCGCGCGCAGGCGGCGCGCGTCCTCGCGTCGATCGGGGACGGCGTCGTCCTCGTCGATTCGCAGGGCGTGATCCGGCTTTGGAACCGCGCCGCGGAGAGGATCACCGAGCTGCCACGCGAGACCGTCGTGGGGCGGCGCGTGGCGGACGTCCTCCCCGGGTTCGAGCGGCATGGCGCGCCGCCGGCACCGGCGTCGCCGGGGACCGCGGCGACGGAGACGATGCCGTTCGAGATCGGCGGCCGCGAGCTCTGGCTTTCGCTGTCCGGGATCACGATCGAGGACGGCGTCGTGTACGCGTTCCGCGACCTGACCGAGGAACGCGCACTCGAAGAGATCCGGCAGGACCTCGTGGCAACGGTGTCGCACGAGCTGCGAACCCCGCTCGCTGCGATCTACGGCTCTGCGATCACACTCCGGCGCGATGACCTCGAGCTCGAGGAGTCGATGCAGCACAAGCTGCTCGAAGTGATCTTCGAGGAGTCGTCGAGGCTCGCGGAAATCGTGAACGACCTCCTGCTCGCGAGCCAGCTCGACGCGGACCGCCTGGAGGTGCACATCGAGAGCTGTGACGCCGTCGACCTCGCCGGCACGGTCGTCGCGGCAGCGCAAACGCATCTCCCGGGAGAGGTGACCGTCGCGCTCGCCGTGCCTCCGGAAGGCGTCCCCGCGGTCGCGGCCGACGAGGGACAGCTTCGCCAGGTGCTCACGAACGTCGTCGACAACGCGATCAAGTACTCCCCGGACGGCGGCGACGTCACGCTCCGGCTCGAGCCGGCAGACAGCTATCTCCGCTTCGCCATCGCCGATCAGGGTCTCGGGATCCCACCGTCGGAGCAGCGGCGTATCTTCGAGAAGTTCTATCGGCTCGATCCCGACATGACACGTGGCATCGGCGGCACGGGGCTCGGCCTCTACATTTGCCGGGAGCTGGTCCGGCGGGTCTCGGGCCGCATCTGGGTCGAGCCGAACGAGGGCGGCGGCTCGGTGTTCTACGTCGAGGTCCCGTTCGCGGCGTCGCCGACGGGCGCGAAGTCGCCCGAGGCCGCGGCGGCGCGCGCCTGATTCGGGCGCGAACTCCCGGCGCGACGCGTCACGTCAAGGACGGGGCCACTGCCTCGACGAGAGTCAGACCCTCTTTTTCGGGTCTGACCCTTTTCGGCGCCACGAACTGTCGGCGGGACACGACGCGCGAAAAGTGTCTGACCCTCCTCTGGGCGTCGCCACGTTTTCCCCGGAAAGAGGTACCCAAAGAGTGTGGGTAGCCGTATAAACGGGAGGTATGCCGACTGCGACGATTACTCCTGTGAGAGTCCTGATCGTCGACGACCATCCGAGCTTCCGGGCCAGCGCCCGGATCTTGCTCGAATCGGAGGGGTACGAGGTCGTCGGGGAGGCAGCGGACGGCGCCGAGGCGCTGGTCGCTGCACGGGAGCTGCAGCCTGATCTGGTCCTGCTCGACGTGTGCCTCCCCGACCTCGACGGCTTCGTCGTGGCGGAGCAGCTCACCGAGCTCGCCGGCGCGCCCGAGGTGATCCTCACCTCGAGCCGCGACGGCGCGGACTACGGGAAGTCGGTCGCGGACAGCAGTGCCCGCGGCTTCGTCCCGAAGGCCGAGCTCTCCGGGGCAATGCTCGCGACTCTCCTCGCGTGAGGGCCCGGATCGTCACCGGCATCGCGCTCGCGGCGACGGCGGCCGCGGCGCTTTCGCTCGTCCTCGTCTTCACGTCGAACCACGAGCCCGACCAGGCCGAACGCGCGGCGCTGATCGTCGGTCTCGGCGTCATCTTCGTGGCCGGCGGCCTCATCGCGATGGTCCGGCGCCCGGACAACCGGATCGGGATTCTGATGGCCCTCGTAGGTTTTTCGTGGTTCCTCAACGCGCTGATCGAGGCGAACAACAAGACGCTGTTCACGGTCGGGCTCGCGTTCCACCTGCTCGTGTACGGAACGTTCGCGCACCTGATCCTCGCGTACCCGACAGGACGGCTCGAGACCCAGATCGCCCGGCGGATCGTCGTCGTCGCCTATATCGACGTCACGCTCGTCCAGTGGACGTTGATGTTGTTCAAGGACCACATCGGCAACGCCGACCTCGCCTGCCCCGGCTGTCCCGAAAACACCCTCGTCCTGACGCACAACCACGCTGCCGGAGTCGCGGCAGACAACATCCAGCGGGGCATTGCGCTCGCGCTCGTCTGGGCGGCGATGACGGTGCTCTACCGCCGGCTCCGGACGGCAACGCCTGCGGGTAGGCGGACCCTTCTTCCCGTCGCGGTCACGGCGGGCATCTCGATCTTCCTGATCGGCGTCATGCTGATCGCGACGTCGTTCAGCCACGAGGCGGCTCGCACCCTCAACTGGTTCGTTTTCGTCTCGTTCGCGACCGTTCCGCTGGGCTTCCTCGTCGGCCTCCTGCAGAGTCGGCTCGCCCGCAGCGGGATCCTACGAATGATCGTCGACACCCCCGACGAGCTTTCCCTGCGCGAGGCCGAGCTCGCGCTGCGAGAGGCGGTCGGCGACCCCACTCTCCGCCTCGCATACTGGGTCGACGACGAGTGTCGACTACGGGGATCGCCCCGTCGCCGCGCTCTACCACGACATCGCGCTCTCCAACGAGCCCGATCTCCTCGACGAGGTCGTCGGCGTCGTGCGGATGGGCCTCGAGAAGGATCGCGGCGCCCGTCAGCTTCGCGCCACCGAGGACCGGAACCGCGCGCTGCTCGACGCGATTCCGGACCTGATGTTCCGAGTCGCGCTCGACGGGCGGTACCTCGACTTCCGCGCGCCCGACGACCACGACCTCTTCGAGCCGGAGGTTGTGGGCCGAACCGTCTGGGACCGCCTTCCGGAAGACCTCGCCGAGCGCTTCATGGCGGCGGGCCGCCGCGCCGTCCGCGACCGTGAGGTGCAGACGCTCGAGTACGAGTTGGCGTTCCGGGACGAGACGCGTCACTACGAAGGCCGGATTGCGGCGAGCGGCGAAGACGAGTTCCTGCTGATCGTCCGCAACATCACCGAGCGGAAGCTGCAGGAGCGGGAGCTGCAGGCGTCGCGCGCGCGGCTCGTCGCGGCGGGCGACGACGAGCGACGGCGGCTGGAGCGCAATCTCCACGACGGCGCGCAGCAGCGGCTGGTCTCGTTGTCGTTGTCGCTGCGGCTGGCCGAGCAACAGCTCCGGAAGAGCCCCGACGCGGCAGAGGATTTGCTCGGAGCGGCGCGCGTCGAGCTCTCACATGCGCTCGAGGAGCTCCGTGAGCTCGCGCGCGGAATCCACCCGGCGATCCTGACCGACCGCGGCCTCGACGCCGCGCTCGATGCGCTCGCCGCGCGCGCGCCCGTCCCCGTCGAGCTCCGGAGCAGCGACACGAGGTTGCCACCGCCGGTCGAGGCGGCTGCGTACTACGTCGTCTCGGAGGCGCTTGCCAACGTGGCCAAGTACGCCGACGCGTCGTCCGTCCGCGTCAGCGTCGCGCAGCAGAACGGCTGCGCGCGAGTCGAGGTCTCGGACGACGGCGTCGGGGGCGCGGACCCGATGCGCGGCTCGGGCCTCCGCGGCCTCGCAGATCGCGTTGCTGCGCTCGACGGCACACTCGAGGTCGAGAGCACGGCCGGCAGGGGGACGACGATTCGAGCCGACATCCCGTTGCGAGTAGGCTGAGGCGTCCGCTGTGCCGGAGTTGCCGAATGACACGATCACGCTCCTTTTCACCGACGTCGAGGGGTCGACCGGCCTCGTTCACCGTCTCGGAACGGCGTATGCCGGCGTCCTCGACGACCATCGGCGAATCGTCCGCGACGCCGTCATCGAGGCCGACGGGACAATCGTCGACTGCCGGGGCGACGAGTTCTTCGTCGTCTTCCCGGATGCAGGCGCGGCGGCCGCCGCGGCAATGGCCGCCCAGCGGAACCTCGCGTCGCACGAGTGGCCCGAGGGCGTCGACGTTCGCGTCCGGATGGGGATCCACACCGGCACCCCCTCCCGCCGACCGGAGGGCGGCTACTTCGGGATCGACGTGCACCGCGCAGCCCGCATCTGCCAGGCCGGACACGGAGGCCAGGTGCTCCTCTCGCAGCCGACGCGCACGGCGCTCGACGGCGACCACGACGTCGAGGATCTCGGCGTCCACGAGCTTCGAGGGCTCCCCGACCTGGAGCGGATCTTCCAGCTCGTCGCTCCGGGCCTCACGCGCCGGTTCCCGGCTCTCAACTTCTCGCGGCGCGGAGTCCGTGGCATGCGCGTAGTCCTCGCCGACGACTCGGTCCTCCTCCGCGAGGGCGTGGCGCGGCTGCTCGAGGACGCCGGCTTCGACGTCGTCGCGCAGGGCGGCACCGCCGAAGACCTCCTCCGCCACGTGTCGATGCACAAGCCCGACGTTGCGATCGTCGACATCCGGATGCCGCCGACGCAGACGGACGAGGGGCTCCGTGCCGCACAGGAGATCCGCGAGCGCTTCCCGGACACCGGAGTCCTCGTCCTGTCGCAGTACGTCGAGCCCGGCTATGCGATGGAGCTCCTGGGCGAGAACGCCGAGGGCGTCGGGTATCTGCTCAAGGATCGCGTCTCGGACGTCGACGACTTCGCGGGCGCCGTTCGCCGTGTCGGCGAGGGCGGCTCTGCGCTCGACCCGTCGGTCGTGTCGCAACTGGTCGGGCGCCGCCGCCGCGACGACCCGCTCGAGAGCCTGTCGCCGCGCGAGCGCGAGGTACTCGAACTGATGGCAGAAGGCATGTCGAACCAGGCGATCGCGGAGAAGCTCGTGATCACGCTGCGAGCCGTCGAGAAGCACGTCACGAGCATCTTCACGAAGCTGCGGCTGTCCGCCAGCCAGCACGACCATCGCCGTGTGCTCGCCGTGCTTGCGTTCCTGCGCGGCTGAGCCTCTACGGTTAACCGCACCTTCGAACACGTGCGCGCCACCTGGTCGCGGCAGCGTGCGCGCGCGACACTGTCCCCAGCTGCGCTCCCTCCCCCGAAGGCCGCCGACTACTCGGCGGCCTTCTCCTTTTCAGCCTCCTAACCCGCTCTAGCGGCGTTCGCCTTTCCGAACCCCGGCACGCCTGCCTGCCGCCTGCGTGGACGCCTGTGTGCCGCATATCCGACCCGCTTGCACGGTGGGACGCTGAGGGAGTGATGCAACGAACAGAGGAGGCACTGATGCAGAGCAAGCGAACACGCGAGCTGAACTACCGATTCCGCGACGGGCTCGAGGTCGCGCTGCTCTGGCAGCCGGAGACGAACCGCGTGTCGGTGTCCGTCTTCGACGCCAAGACCGGCGACGACTTCGACCTCGAGGTCGACGCCGCCGAAGCGTCCGACGCCTTCCACCATCCATTCGCGTACGCGGCAAGCCGAGGGATCCACCTCGTCGCGGCGCCCCACCCGCCGGCAGCGGTCGCTGCCTGATCCGCGAAGGAGCAGAAATGTCACCGCTGAAGCGTTCGAACAACATCGCGGCCCGGATGGGCCGCTGGAGCGCAAGTCACTGGAAGACCGCGGTTTTCGGGTGGCTCGCGTTTGTCGTCGCCGCATTGATGATCGGCAGCGTCGTCTCAATGAAGTCCCTCAGCAACGAGGACAGCACGGTCGGCCAGTCGCACAAGGCGGAAATGATCCTGAAGAACGCCGGCTTCGCATCGGATTCCGATCCGCAGACGGAGCTCGTCGTCGTCCAGAGCAAGACGCGGACGGTCGCGGACGCGTCGTTTCGGGCCGCGATCGCGGACGTCGTCCGGACGGTTCAGCCGTCGCCGGCGATCCGTGACCTTCAGTCACCGCTCGACCCGCGCCACGGCGACCAGATCTCGAAGGACCGCCGGACCGCATACGTCCAGTGGAACATGCGGGGCACCGCCGACACCGCCAAAAAGCGAATCGGCGGCCTCGAGGATACGACGGCCGCCGTCGCCAATCGGCACCCGGGCTTCTACATCGGCGAGGCCGGCTCCGTCTCGACCGGAAAGGCGCTCGACAAGATGTTCGCGGACCAGCTGAAGCTGGCCGGCGAGCGGTCGATCCCGATCACGATCATCGTGCTCCTGCTCGTGTTCGGCGCACTCGTCGCGGTCGGCGTTCCGCTGCTGCTCGCGTTGTCGGGTGTCGCCGCGACGATCGGGCTGGTCGCACTTCCCAGCCATCTCGTACCGATGGACAGCAACGTCAGTGCCGTGATCCTGTTGATCGGGCTCGCGGTCGGCGTCGACTACTCGCTCTTCTACGTGAAGCGCGAGCGCGAAGAGCGGGCGGCCGGGCGCAGTGGCCGCGCCGCGATCGAGGCTGCAGCCGCGACCTCGGGCCGTTCGGTCCTGATCTCGGGCTTCACCGTGATGATCGCGATGGCGGGCATGATGTTCTCCGGCGACAAGTCATACCTCGGCTTCGGAATCGCGACGATGATGGTCGTCGGAATCGCAATGCTGGGCTCGTTGACGGTGTTGCCGGCGGTGCTGTCGCGCCTGGGCGACAAGGTCGAACGCGGCAAGATCCCGTTCCTCCATCGCCTTCGCCGTCCGAGTGGTGACAATCGCTTCTGGAAGGCAATCCTGACGCCGGCGCTTCGTCGGCCGGGCATTGCCGCCGCGATCGCCACGGCTGCGCTCGTGACGATGGCCCTGCCGGTTCTGCACATCCACCCATCGCAGAGCGGGCTCGACGCGCTGCCGAACAGCGCGCCGACGGTCGGATCGATCAAGCGCATCCAGAACGCGTTCTCGAACGGCGACATCGCACCGGCGACGGTCGCCGTCAAGGGCGCCGACACACCCGCGATGCGCGGAGCGATCCGCGACCTCGAGCGGAAGGCGCTGGCAAGCGGCCAGATGCACGGGCCGATCCAGGTCGAAGTGAATTCGGCGCACGACGTGGCCCGGATCGAGATCCCGCTCGCAGGAAAGGGAACGGACGCCACCTCGAACGCGGCGCTACGCACGCTCCGCGACGACATCCTCCCCGCGACGGTCGGGAAGGTCGCCGGAGCGGCGTATGCAGTCACGGGCGCGACGGCGATGTCCGCCGACAGCAACGCGCTCCTGAAGCAGAAGGCGCCGATCGTGTTCGCGTTCGTGCTCGTGTTCGCATTCGCGCTCCTGCTTGTCACCTTCAGGTCGATCGTGATCGCACTGAAGGCGGTCGTGCTGAACCTCCTGTCGGTCGGAGCCGCCTACGGCGTTCTGATCGCGGTCTTCCAGTGGGGCTGGGGCGAGAGCCTGCTGAGCTTCAAGTCGAACGGCGGGATCGCGTCATGGCTCCCGATCTTCATGTTCGTGATCCTGTTCGGCCTGTCGATGGACTACCACGTGTTCATCCGGCGTCGTCTCGAGCGCAGCGCTCGTGATGGTCGGCGTGTTCTCGATCTTCGCGACGCTGCCGATCATCGACATGAAGGAGATGGGCATCGGCCTCGCGGCCGCCGTCCTGATCGACGCGACGATCGTCCGCGCGGTGCTGCTGCCGGCGACGATGAAGCTGCTCGGCGACTGGAACTGGTACTTGCCGAGCTGGCTCGAGTGGTTGCCGCGTCTCGACCACGCTGAGCGGGTCGAGGCGATGCCGGTGCTCGTCGACTGAGCTGCAGCTCCGTTCAAGTGAAGAAGCGCCCCGGGCAACCGGGGCGCTTCGCGTTTGCGCAACCGGCCGAGCGGATCAGCGACACCGCAGAAGGGACATTCGAGAGCCGGAGGAGGGACTCGAACCCACGGCCTACGCATTACAAGTGCGTTGCTCTACCAACTGAGCTACTCCGGCACGCCGGACATAGTAGGGCGAGTCGTCGATTTCGGACACGGCCCAACGGATGCTCCAGGCAAGGTCGGAGCATGGGACGCCCCAAGGCCGTCGGCGACCGTACAGCGCTCGCCGGGGTGTCGGCGTGTACTTCCGGAAACGCGCGGCATCTATCTCGTCCCGTTCGAAGACGTGCCGCTGAAATCACAGGCCGCACTTCGCGTCGCGCCGGCGCGCAGCGGCCAGGCGAGAAACGTCCGAGCCGCGCGACGCTATGAAATGGAGGTGAGCCTTACTGCAAAACCTCGCGCGTCTTCTGGTGCGCGAGGACCTTCCGCTTGACGCGTTGCAGCGCGTTGTCGATCGTCTTCGTGTCGCAGCCGAGCTCCTCGGCCATCTCCTCGTAGGAGGACCCCTCGAGGTACAGCCGGAGCGCGTCCGACTCGAGGCTCGACAGGCCGGTTCCGAGCGTGAAGACGAGGCTCTGGAGCTCCTGCGTCGAGATCACGCAGACCGACGGCTCGTCGACGCCCGGCCCTGGCAATGCGTCGCCGAGCGTGCACTCGCTGTCGGACTCCTGTCCGGCCGGCGTATGGCTGAACGAGACGTACGTGTTCAGCGGTGCATGCTTGAAGCGTGTCGCGGTCTTGATCGCCGTGATGATCTGCCGGGTGACGCAGAGCTCGGCGAAGCTCCGGAACGAGGTCTCCTTGTCGGAGCGGAAGTCGCGGACGGCCTTGTAGAGACCGATCAGCCCCTCCTGGATCAGGTCCTCGGAGTCGCCGCCGGCCAAGAAGTACGAGCTTGCCTTCAGGCGCACGAAGCCGGTGTAGCGGCGGATCAGCACGTCCATCGCCACGCCGTCGCCGTTTCGAGCCCTGAGGACGAGCTGCAGGTCCTCGAGCTCTCGTTGTGCCTTCTGCGCTGCGGTGGCGGGACGTGCGGCCATCGGACTTCCCCCAGGTCTCGCGGGCGGCTCGGCGGACGGCTCTCAGGCGCCGTGCGGCGAAGTCTCACCCTAAGGTTGAGGGCCAAGATAGCAAGGACCGCAAAGATTTACAAGGACCTTGCAATGGACCCAGGTTGTTACGAACACATGTTCGTATCGTTGCGAAGCTTCGCTACGGCTCGCCGCGACGAAGACGCTCGAGCGCCGCAAGCGTCTCTGGATCGAGCTGGTCGCGCACCTGGCGCATCCGCTCCTCCCGGTGGACAATCTGTTCCAGGTCGCCGAGGAACGTCCGTGACGAGAGCTTCTGCGTCTCGCGGCCGGCGGTCTCCCGAATCGCGGCGTCAGAGGAAACGATTACGACGTGCTCGCGGCCGCGATGCTCCGCGGCGAGCCGCTCGAGCAACGTGTCGGCGTGCGCCGCGAAGCGCACCTCCAGCGGACCGTGCGTCTCGTCCGCGCCGTGGCCGTCGAAGACGAGAACGCCCCGCGCGCCCTTGAGCGCGACGAAGCTCGCCAGCGCGTCGCGGAGCTCCCGCGGATCCTCGAACGCTCCGGCGTGGAGAAGGTTGTAGCCGTCAAACAGGTACAGGCTCGGCTCGCTCAACGACGCTGTCGCCTCGCCTCGTAGAGCAGGACTGCCGCGGCGACGCTGACATTCAGCGAGGCGACGCTGCCCGCGAGCGGGATCGACACGAGCGCGTCGCAGGTCCGGCGCACGAGCGGCCGGAGCCCTCTCCCCTCCGCACCGAAGACGAACGCGATCGCGCCCGAGAGGTCGGTGTCCCACATCGACGCCTCGGCGTCACCAGCAGCGCCATACACCCAGAGCCGATCGCTCTTCACCTCGCCGAGGTAGCGCGCGAGGTTCGGCACGACCGCGATCGGGAGATGCTCGACCGCTCCGGCCGAGGCGCGTGCAACCGCAGGCGTCACCGTCGCCGCGCCGTGCGCCGGGACAACGACGCCGGTCGCCCCCGCGCCGTCCGCGCTCCGGCAGACGGCGCCAAGGTTCCGTGGATCGGTGACCTGGTCGAGGCACGCGAGCAGCGCTCCGTCGGTCGCGGCGAGCTCCCACGCGTCGGCGTACCTGTAGGGCTCGGTCCAGGCGACCATCCCCTGGTGATCGCGCGTGCCGGCTGCCTCGCCGATCTCGCGGTCAGCCTTCGTCTGGAGCCGGCGCCGGTCGAGCTCGGCCAGCCACGGCTCGGCCTTGACAGCGCGTTCCGTCGCCCACACCTCGAGCACCTCGCGGCGGCCGCGGAGCGCCTCCCGCACCGCGCGGCGGCCGTACACCTGGTCGCGGGTCACTTCGGGACGAGCTGGAAACCGTCGGCGACGTCGCGCACTTCCCAGCCGTGCTCCTCGATCGCGGCACGCAGCCGGTCCGCCTCGTCGAACGCCCGTGCCTCGCGCGCCCGCTGCCGGTCTTCCGCAAGCCCGCGTACGAGGTCGGGAGCGTCCTCGCGCGCGCCGCCGATGCCGAACAGCGCGAGCCCGCGCGCGACATCATCGGTCGCGCCGGCCGCTCGCCACCGGTGGAGCACGGCAAGCGCCTCCGGCGTATTGAAGTCGTCGTCGAGGACGGCTTCGAGCTCCGACCAATCCGCATGCGACGTCGCGTCGTGGAGGAGCGCATTGCGGAACGTCTCGAGCTGCGCGCGCGCCTGATCCATCGTTGCCTCCGAGAAGTCGATCGGCTTTCCCCACTGGCCGGTCAACAAGAAGAGGAGGAACGTCTCGTGGCCCCAGCGGTCGAGCGCGTCGCGGATCGTGACCACGTTCCCTTCCGACTTCGACATCTTCTCGCCGGTGAACCGCAGCATCCCGTTGTGCACCCACAGGTGCGCGAACTCGTGACCGAGCGCGCGCGACTGCGCGAGCTCGTTCTCGTGATGCGGGAACACGAGGTCGAGCCCGCCGCCGTGGATCTCGAACGCCGGCCCGAGCAGCTCCTCGGCCATCGCCGAGCACTCGATGTGCCAGCCAGGCCGCCCGCGCCCCCACGGCGAGTCCCACGAGGTGTCCTCGTCCGGCTTATTTGCCTTCCAGAGCGCGAAGTCGCGGGAATCGAGCTTGAGCGGGTTCGGCCGATCCTCCTCGTCCTGACCCTCGACCTGGTCGACCCGCCGGCGGGAGAGCTCGCCGTAGGCGGGATAGCTCGCGACGCGGAAGTAGACGTCGCCGCCGGCCACGTACGCATGCCCGCTGTCCACGAGCTGCGAGATGAAGCCGACGATCTGTGGAACCGCCTCCGTCGCTTTCGGCAGATGGTCAGGCAGTCCGAGGCCGAGCGCGGCCGTATCTTCGAGGTACCACCGCGTCGCCTTCGCGGCGAGCTCGCCGCTCGAGCCGTCGCCGGCTGCTGCGTAGATCTTGTCGTTGATGTCGGTGATGTTGTGCACGAGCGTCGTGTCGTAACCGCGCGTCCGGAGCCAGTTGCGTAACCACATCCCGACGACGAACGGCCGCGCGTTGCCGACGTGCGCGCGCGCGTAGACGGTCGGTCCGCAGAAGTACATGCGGATCGGTCCCGGCGGCGGCGGGAGATCGACCTTCTCCCGTTGCAGGGTGCTATAGAGCCGCATCGATCCGGCGCAGCGTCTCGTCGGGCGGCAGCGCCGCGATCACGGTCCACAACTCCGGACCGCGGTCCTGACCCGTGAGCGCGCGGCGCAGCGTCCGCAGGTCGCCGCCGACCGCCTTGATCTCACGAACGAGGGTGCGCGCGTCGATCGAACCGTTCGCGCGCTCGAGCAACTCGCGCGAGCGCAGAAGCGTCGCGCGGCCCTTTTCATCGAGCGAGAGGTCACTGTTCGGCGGGGTGAGGACGGCGTCGGCATACGCACGCGCCTCGCGGAGATCCCGCGCGCCGCGCATCACGGGAACGACACTCGCCGACACGCCGACGCGCGCCGCGAGCTCCTCATCGTCCAACGCCTGGATCGTCTCGACCGCGAGCCTGTGGATTCGCGGCAGGTCGTAGTGCACATCGTGGCGCGGGACGCCGAGCTCCTCGAGATAGCGCCGGACGGCTTCCGCGGGAATCCCCTCCTCGCGGAGGGACGCGACGGTCGCGCCGGGCGCACGCTTCGCGAGCTTCTTCCCGTCCGGTCCGAGGATCAGCCCGTGATGGACGAACTCCGGCGGCTCGGCCCCGAGCGCCTCGAAGAGACGCCTGTGCAACTGCTCGTTCGGCCGGTGGTCATTGCCCCGCACGACGTGCGTGATCCGGAAGTCGATGTCGTCGACGACGCTCGCGAGGTGGTATGTAGGCGTACCGTCGTCACGGAACAGCGTGATCCCGTCGAACCGCGGACCGAGTGGCGCGCCAACCTCGCGATGCCGCTCCGCTCGCTCGCTCTGGCGCACCGGCCCCTCGTCCCGGGCGACGCCGAGCCAGCCGAGGTCTTCGAGGATGGCGTTCTCGCCGCCGGGGAGGTTCCGGGCCGGGTCGGTGTCGTCGATCCGGAGCAGCATCCAGTCGCCCAGGCTTCGGTTCGCCACCGCGCTGAGCGCGTTTCCGACGTGGAGCGATCCCGTCGGACTTGGCGCAAATCGCACTCTCCGCACGCGAAGAATCTATCGGCCGTCTTCGGGTACGAAGGCGGCGTGGAGCTTCCGTTCTCGCCCCCGGTGCCGCCGATGCTTGCGAAGCTCGCGCGCGAGCTGCCACGGGTGAGTGTTTCTACGAGTCGAATGGGACGGCTTCACGGCGACCTGTTCGCTGCAGCGCTCGACGAGCACGACGGCCTCCCGCGCGATTAGCCTCGCGCTCGTGGAGAAGCTGCTGCTCGAGTGGTATGCGCACGCACGGCGCGAGCTTCCGTGGCGGGGGACCACGGATCCATACGCCGTGCTCGTCAGCGAGGTGATGCTGCAGCAGACTCAGGTCGACCGCGTGGTACGGCGTTACGTCGCGTGGCTAAAGCGATGGCCGACGGCCGCCGCGCTTGCGGCGGCGTCGCCGGCGGAGGTGATCCGTGAGTGGCAGGGGCTCGGCTACAACCGACGCGGGGTCAACCTGCACCGCGCCGCGCGCGTGATCGCCGCGCACGGGTGGCCGGACGACCTGACGGAGCTTCCCGGCGTCGGCCCGTACACGGCTGCGGCCGTCGGCAACTTTGCGTTCGGCCGCGACGAGCTCCCCATCGACACGAATGTCCAGCGTGTCCAGGATCGGACGCGATCGCGTTTCACCAGCGCGTCGGCGCAAGCCCTGATGGATCTCGGCGCAACGATCTGCCTCGCGCGCGTCCCGCGCTGCGAGCGGTGCCCGCTCGCGCAGCGGTGTCCGGCGCGCGGCACGCGCTACCCGCCGCTGCGGAAGCAATCGCGCTTCGAGGGCTCCTTCCGGCAGCGCCGCGCCGAGACGCTCCGGCTCGTGGCCGAGGCCGCGCGAAGGCTGGACGAGCTCGACCGCGAAGCCGTGACCGCGCTCGAGGCGGACGGGCTCGTAGCGGTCGCCAACGAGCGGGTCAGCCTCCCGGCCTGAGACCCGCCGCCGTCGTTACCATCCCGCCGTGGCCGCGGACATCTGGCTCTACCTGACGCCGCTTTGGATCCTGCTCGGCCTGCTGCTGATCCTCGGGATCTTCGCGCTGCTCGGCAGGGTCGCCGGCGGCAAGTACATGCGGCCGATCGCGCAGACGCTGCTGAAGGTGCCGTTCCTCGGCCGGGGGATGAAGAAAGCGTCGGAAGCGGCGCTCGAGCGCCAGAATCCCGAGCTCGCGAGCGCGATCAAGAAGCTCGAGCGCTCCGGGGCAACGAAGGATCCGCAGCGCGCCCAGGCGGCGATGAGCCGGCTGACCGCGGCGGAGCGCCGCGCGTACCTGGACGCCGCCGGTGAGCAGACGAACGAAATGTCGGGGCAGATGAACCGCCAGATGCGGCGGCAGCTCGAACGGGCACGCAAGCGCGGCCAGCGCTGACGGACGCACAGCGAGCGCTGATCAGCTCAGCCGGAGCTGCAGCAGCGCGACGGCCTGGGCCGCGAGGCCTTCGCCGCGCCCGGTGAAGCCGAGGCCGTCCGTCGTCGTCGCACGCACGGACACGGGCGCGCCGACGACGTCGGTCAGCGTCCGCTCGAGTTCCTGCCGACGCGCCGCGAGCCGCGGCTCCTGTCCGATCAGGATGCAATCTGCGTTGACGATGTCGTAGGCGGCTGCGCGCACCCGCGCGCATGCGTCACGAAGCATCACCAGCGAGTCGATGCCTGCCGGCGTGCTCTCGTCGGACGGGAACAGCGTGCCGATGTCGCCGAGCCCCGCCGCGCCGAGGACGGCATCGATCAGCGCGTGAGTGATCACGTCCCCGTCGGAATGACCGGCGAGGCCGCGGGGATGTGCGAACCGGATGCCGCCGAGAACGAGTGGGACGCCGTCGGCGAACGCGTGTGCGTCGACGCCGAGGCCGATGCGGAGCCCGCTCATCCGACGGCGACCTGGGAGGGCCGCCGCCGGTCGAAGACCGTCACGGTCTCGTAACCGACTGATTCGAGGAGCGCACGGGCGAGGTCGAAGTCGCGGCCGACGAGCTGCGGCACGTGCGCGTCGGACGCAGTCGTGATCGGCGCCGCGCGGTCGTGACACGCGCGAAGAAAGGCCGCATCCGGATAGAGCTCTCCGACCGGCTTCCGCAATCCCGCCGTCGACACCTCGACGGCCACGCCGCCTTCTGCGATCGCGTCCGCGACCGGGCCGTAGTCGAACGTCGGAACACGGTCGCCGAAGATCTTGACGAGATCGGGATGGGAGAGCACGTCGAACACGCCGCTGCGCGCCGCGTCGGCGAGGACGTCGAAGTAACGGTGCCACGCTCCTTCGACACCGACCGCGTCGATCAGCCGCGGCGGCCCGCCGTCGACCGCGAGACCGTCGACGAAGTGGACGGAGCCGAGCAGGAAGTCCCACGCATATGGCTCGAGGATCGCAATCGTCTCGTCCTCGCGGCCCGGCTCGTAGTCGACCTCGAGCCCGAGCTTGACGGGAAGCCCTCGCGCCTTCGCGTCGCTGACTGCCGTGACGTAATCGTCGAGATCGTGCCCGCAGCGCTCGAGGTGGTAGGGCACCGTCCACAACCGCCGAGTCTGCTCGAAGTAATAGACGTGCTCGGTGAAACCGATCTCGTCGACCCCTGCCAGGCGGGCCGCGGTGACGAACGGCTCGACGGCCGACGCACGATGAGCGAGCTCCTCGTGCTCGTCGCGGAGATGCATGTGGTAGTCGATGATCACAGCAGGGCCGCGACACGCTCGAGGTCGGCGGCGTCGGTCACCTTCACGAGGCGCGGATCGCCTGCGACGACCTTCACGCGGCCGCCTGCGGCTTCGACCGCGCCGGAACAGTCGGTCCAGGCAGGTGGCTCGCCGGCACGCATGGCCACCGCGCCGCGTAGCACGTCCGCGACGAACACCTGAGGCGTCTGCACTGCGCGCAAGGCGGAGCGATCGACCGTCTCGACGATCCGATCGCCGTCGACGCGTTTCACGGTGTCCGCGACCGCCAGGCCGGGCACCGCGCCGTCCCACCCTTCGTTGAGCGCCCTCAGCAGGCGCTCGAGCACGTCGTCGGAGACGAGCGGCCGCGCAGCGTCGTGGACGGCGATCGCCGCTGCGTCGAGCGGGACCTCGGCGACCGCGGCCGCGACGGATTCAGCACGGGTCGCGCCACCGGTCACGCAGGCGCTGACCTTGCCGCAGCCGAGCTCCTCTGCGAGCAGGATCGCCGGCTCCTCCCAGCCAGGCGGCGCCGCGACGACGATCGCGTCGATCCACGCGGACGCGTCCAGCCGCTCCAGGCTCTCCGCGAGCAGCGGTCGCTCGCCGAGGCGGACGAACGCCTTCGGCCTGTCGGCGCCGAGCCGCTCGCCGCTACCCGCAGCAGCGAGGACGGCCCAGACACTCACCTCGCGCCGGCTGGTGCCTTCCTCTTCGGCGCCGGCTTCTTCGCCGGTGCCTTGTCCGCGGAGGCCTTCTTCGCGGGAGCCTTCGACGCCGCCGGCTTCGCCTTGACGGCCGTCTTCATCGCCGTCTTCGTCACAGCGGCGGTCTTGACTGCGCCGTTCTTCGTGCTCCCGTTCGCACCGGTCGCACCCGCGAGCACGTCGTCGAGCCATTCCGCCGTCGCGTCTTCATCGAGGTCCTTCGCGTACATCAGCTCACTGGCGAGGATCTTCTTCGCCTTGACGAACATCTGCTTCTCGCCCGTCGAGAGCCCCTTCTCGCGGTCGCGCAGCGACAGGTTCCGGACGACTTCCGCCAATTCGAGGATGTCGCCGGTCTTCATCTTGTCGCGGTTGTGCTTGAAGCGGCGGTTCCAGTTCTTGGGCATCTGCGTGCCGCCGCCCGTGAGTGCCTTGACGACGACCTTGACCATGTCCTCGCCGATGACCTTCCTGAGCCCGACCTTCTCGGCGTTCTCGGAAGGGACGTTGACCGTCATGTCGTTGTGCAGGATCTTGATCGTCAGATACTCGCGCTTCTCGCCGAGCACCTCGCGCTTTTCCTTCTTTACGACCGTGCCTGCCCCGTGGTGTGGATACACCACCTTGTCGCCGACTTTGTACAAGCCCGCCCCTTTCCGTCCTATGTGACCGCGACGCCGGCGGGAGGAACCGCCGGCGGAGTAACGACATGTTAACAAAACACGCTGGAAACGGCCATGTTTTCGGTGAAATCCCTGCTAACCGCGCGATTCCGGCTCGCCGCGCCGGAGGATCGGCACAGTTGCCACCAGAACCGCCGCCATCGCGCAGAGGAAGACGAATCCGCCGCGCACGCTCGTCGCCCCTGCAACGGCCCCGAAAATGGGCGGCCCGGCGACGAAACCGAGGTAGCCGAGCACGGCGACCGTCGAGATCGCGGGCGCGGCGCCGTACCGCCCGGCGACGCGAAAGAGGGTTGGGGCGGAGACGGCGAGACCGAGGCCGGCGACGACGAATCCCGCCAGTGCGACGACCGGCCGGTGCGCGAGCGCGGCAAGGCCGAGACCGGCAGCGCCGGCAGCGCCGGCGAACCGCATCCTCCCGACGGGCGATGCCTCCGGGCGTCGCTGGGCCACCAGGCGCGCGGTCACCATCGCCGCCGCGAAGAGGCCGGGCCCGAGGCCGCTGATCGCCGGGCTCGCGCCCAGCTCGTTTTCGATGAAGAGCGCGCTCCAGGTCTCGACGCCGCTCTCGAGCAGGAACGCGACGGCGAGGACGCCGCCGACGAAGAGGAGCTGCGCGGCGAGCGGTGCCCGGCCCGCCGCGGCGGACGGGAGCTTCGCCGCGTGACTGTTGACGACCGCCGCCGTGGCCACCAATCCGGAGCCGACGAGCAGGATCGCGCCGGGGTGCGCTCCGGCGCGGCGTGCCAGCCCCGCGCCGATTCCGCCGACGACTACACCGGCGGAGAAAGCCGCATGGAGGCCATCCATCACCCGGATGTTCGCGGCGGCCTCGATCGCGTTCGCGCGCGCGTTGATCGCGATGTCGAGAGCGCCGGTCGTCGCGCCGATGACGAGCAACAGGACGAGGAGGACCCATGGTGACTCGGCGAAGGCCGGGAACGCGCCGGCGACGGCGAACGCGGCCAGGCAAAGCGGCACGAGGCGTGGCCCGACCCGATCGGCGAGGCGCCCCGCGACCATCATCGCCGGCAGCGCGCCCACAGAGATCGCGAGCAGCACGACGCCGAGCTTCGCGTCGCTGATCGCAACCGCTCGCCGCACGGCCGGCAGCGACGCCGCCCAGGCGCCCCACCACCACCCGAACACGCCGAACGCCGCCGCGAGTCGCGCCGTCAGCGTCGCAGGACGGTTCGGCGGAACAACGGCTGTGCCGTCGGGCCGCGCCGCTCGCCCCGACGACGAGCGACGTCCCGCCAAACTCCTAGAGCTGGAGATATCGATCGACGAGATTGTGTTCCTGCAAACGGCGGAGGCCCTCGCGAATCTCGCGCGCGCGCACGGCGCCGACGCCCGAGATCGATTCGAGGTCACGCTGGGACGCGCGGATGATCGCGTCGAGCCCGTCCAGGTCGCCGACGACCTTCCGCACCACCTGCTCGGGCAGCCGCGGGATGTGCGACAGCACGCGAAAGCCTCGGGGCGAGACCGAGTGATCGAGGGGGTTGACGCCGCGCGGGTAACCGAGCAGCTCGGCGAGCCGTTCGAACTCGAGCAGCTCTCGGTACGGCAGCGAACGCAGCGCCTCGAGTGCGAGTTGCGCCTTCGGGCCATCGCCCTCGACGTGGTAGTCGATCACGATCGCGACGCGCTCGGCGGGAAGCTCCCCCACGAGCTCCGTCAGCTGCATCCGGATCAGGCGTCCCTCTGCCCCGAGCTCGACGCAGTCGCGTTCGATCTCCTCGGCCATCCGCATCGTCATCTCCGCCCGCTGCACGACGACGAGCACGTCGTCGAGCACGACTGCGTTCTGAAACTCGAGCGCAGTGAGCCGCGTGAGAACCTGCTCGAGCCGCTGGCGGTACGTCTCGAGTGTCGCGAGCGCCTGGTTCGTCTTCGCCAGCACGTCCGGAACGGCATCGAGCTGGTAGCGCGATGGCCCCGTGTACACGGAGATCGTCGAGCGCTGCTGCGAGATCGAGATCACGAGTGCACCGGTCTGCTTCGCGACGCGCTCCGCCGTCCGGTGCCGCGTCCCCGTCTCGCTCGACGGGATCGTCGGATCCGGCATCAACTGGACGTTCGCGTACGCGAGCTTCGTCACGCGCTTGTCGACGACGATCGCGCCGTCCATCTTCGCGAGCTCGTAGAGGAGCTGCGGCGTGAAGGGCTGGTCGAGCCGGATGCCACCGGAGTAGAGGAACTTCAACCCTTCCGGATCACCCACCACGATCAGCGCTCCCTCGTGCGAGCGGATGATGTCGTCGATCGCCTGGCGAAGCTCGGTTCCGGGCGCGATCGCCTCGAGCGCCCGGAGGAGGTTCGGGTCGCGCCGCGGGTCGTCCTCGGACGGCGTTCGTGTGAACCCGAGCGTCGGCTGGACGTCCTGCATGCGCGTCAGTTTGCCAGGCTCACCCGGCCAGCTCCGGCTCCGGGACCGACGGCGCCCGTCGGCCTACCGTTGCGCTGACGAGACCGGCGAGAATGCAGGCACCGCCGGCGAGCTGGAGCGGAGACGGCTTCTCGTCGACGATCAGCGCGGCGAACAGCACCGCGCACACGGGCTGGAACGTCAGCAGGATCGAGGTGACGACCGCCGGCAGCCTCGGCAGGGAGCTCGAGATCAGGAGCCAGCCGAGCACCTGCGACGACAGCGCGAGCAGCACGAGCCAGGCCATAGCCGACCAGGACGGCGTGAGCGAGAGGTCGCCGACGACCGCACCGATCACCGCGCAACCGATCGCCGATGCAAGCGTCGCATCGAACAATGGCCGCGCCGGGCCGCCGGGATCACGGCTCCCTTCTCGGAGCATCAGCAGGAAGCCCGCGTATGCAACGCCGGTCAGCACGCCGTACGCCGCGCCGAGCGGCGGGTTCGCGCCGTATGCGCCGCTCTCGAGCACACCGGAGATCAAAACGACGCCGCCGCCGACAATCGGGATGGCGACGAGGGACGAGCGGTGCGGCCGCTCACGGAGTAGCACCCACGCAAGCAGGCCGACCAGCACGACCTGCGTGTTCCCGAGCACGGTGGCAAGGCCCGCGCCGACCTGCTCGATCGCGTTGTGCCAGAGGATCAGATCGGCCGCGAAGAAGACGCCGCTGCCCCACGCGAGCAGGCGCGCCCGGAGCGGTCGCCCGCCGAAGCGTCGTTCGTCGCGGCGCGCCAGGAGCCAGAGCGGCGGCAAAGCCCATGCACATCGGTAGAACGCGCCCGTCGAGGGCGAGACATGCGACAGACGGAAAAGGATCCCCGAGAACGCAATCGCCACGGCACCGACGAGGACGACCGGCACGGGCCGGTCAGCGAAGCCGCGGATCACACCTCCAGGCTAGAGGCTCCATCGCTTTCGGCAAGGCCCGCGGCAACGGCCTGGCGCAGCGTCTCGACCGCGACAACGCGCGTCTTGCCATCAGCGCTCGGCACCTCGCCCGGCGCGATCGCCGCGGTCAGGCCGAGCTTCGCGCACTCCTCGAGCCTTCGCGCGGCCTGTGCAGCAGGACGGAGGCGGCCCGTCAATCCGATCTCGCCGAACGCCGCGTGTCGCGGTTTCAGCGGCGTCCCGCGCGCGGCCGACGCGATCGCCAGCGCGACGGCGAGATCTGCGCCCGGTTCGTCAATCCGAACACCGCCGGCGACGTTGACGAAGACGTCTGCCGAACCGAGCGCCAGCCGGGCGTGCCGCCCGAGGACGGCGACGATCATCGCGAGGCGCTTCGGGTCGACTCCGGTCGCGACGCGGCGGGGCATCGCTAGGTCCGTCGGCGCCACGAGCGCCTGGATCTCGAGCAGGATCGGCCGTGTGCCCTCGAGCGCGCAAGCGACCGCGGCGCCGATCTCGTCCGGCGCGCTTCGGCCGAAGAGCTCGGAGGGATCGGGGACGCCCTGCAGCCCCGACCCGGTCATCTCGAAGACGCCGAGTTCGTTCGTCGAGCCGAAGCGGTTCTTGACCGCCCGCAGCACGCGATGCGCGTGGTACCGGTCGCCTTCGAACTGAAGGACGCAGTCGACGAGGTGCTCGAGGACGCGCGGGCCTGCGACGGAGCCGTCCTTCGTCACGTGGCCGACCAGGATCGTCGCGACCCCGGCCTCCTTCGCGGTTCGGAGCAGCCGCGCCGCCGCTTCGCGCACCTGCGCCACCGACCCGGGAGCCGAGCCGACGTCCGCCGAGTAGAGCGTCTGCACGGAGTCGATCACGCAGACCGCAGGTCGCTCGGTCTCGAGCGTCGCGAGCACCGTCTCGAGCTCGGTCTCCGCGAGGATCTCGACGCGTTCGGCGCCGCCGAGGCGCGCCGCGCGTAGCTTCACCTGCGCCGTCGACTCCTCACCCGTGACGAGCAGCGCCCGCCGCTCCTTGGAGATCGCACCGAGCGCAGTCAGCAGGAGCGTCGATTTCCCGACGCCCGGTTCACCGCCGACGAGCACGAGCGACGCGGGGACGAGGCCGCCGCCGAGCACACGGTCGAGCTCCGGCACTCCTGTCGCAATGCGCTCCGCCTCGTCGACCTCCACGTCGGCCAGCCGGAGCAACGGCTTCGGCGGAGCCTTCGCCGCAGCCGCCGGTGAGAGGACGTCCTCGACCAGCGTGCCGAACTCGCCGCAGGCCGGGCATTTGCCGAGCCAACGGCCCGCCGCATAGCCGCACTCCGTGCACGCAAACTGGACCGTCGCCGCCTTCGCCATCGTCGAATTGTCGCAGTGGGACCCGACGGGGCCGTGCCGCGCGTATGTCGAGCGCGTGTCGAAAACGCGTACGCCGCGAGCCGCGGTGGACGCCGCGTCAGTTAGTCCGCGTCGGGCTCGTCGACGCGGTCGATCTCGTCGTCGCCGACGGCCGGCACCGTGATCTGCTCGGGCGCGATCTCACCGGGGATCACGGTGATGTCCACCTCGTTCACGTCCGCCTTGCGGGCGACGAGAATCGTCGATCCCGGCTCGAGCGAGCGTCCGAGCACGAAGTCGGCGAGCGGATCCTCGATCACGCGCTGGATCGCCCGGCGCAGCGGCCTCGCGCCCATCGCGGGGTCGTAGCCCTGCTCGACGAGCAGCTCCTTCGCCTCGTCGGTGAGCTCGATCGCAACCTCGTGCGTCGCCATCTGCTCGCGCACGCGCTTCAGCTGCAGGTCGACGATCGTCGTGATCTCTTCCTTCGTCAGCTTGTGGAAGACGATGATCTCGTCGATGCGGTTGAGCAGTTCCGGCCGGAACACCTTCTTGAGCTCACCCATGACGCGGTTCTTCATGTCGTCGTAGGAGAGGCCGGTGTCGTCGCCCACCGCGAAGCCGAGGCCGACGTTCTTCGAGATCTGCGCCGCGCCGATGTTGGACGTCATGATCACGATCGTGTTCCGGAAGTCGACGCGGCGCCCCTGCGCGTCGGTCAGCTTCCCCTCTTCGAGGATCTGCAGGAGGATGTTGAACACGTCCGGGTGCGCCTTCTCGATCTCGTCGAGCAGCAGCACCGAGTACGGCTTTCGGCGCACGGCCTCGGTGAGCTGGCCGCCCTCGTCGTACCCGATGTAACCGGGGGGCGAGCCGACGAGCCGCGACACGGAGTGCTTCTCCATGTATTCCGACATGTCGACCTGGATCATCGCGTCCTCGTCCGAGAACAGGAACTCGGCGAGCGTGCGCGCGAGCTCGGTCTTCCCCACGCCGGACGGGCCGAGGAAGATGAACGAGCCGGTCGGCCGCTTCGGGTCCTTGATCCCGGCGCGCGCGCGACGGATCGACTTCGACACGGCGGTGATCGCCTCTTCCTGGCCGATCACGCGCTTGTGCAGCTCGTCCTCCATGTGGATGAGCTTCTGCGACTCGGCCTCGGTGAGCTTGAAGACGGGGATACCCGTCCACATCGACACGATGTCCGCGATCTCTTCCTCGCCGACCTCGGGCTGCTCGGCGTCGGCTTCGTTCTGACGCCAGTTCTCCTCGAGCTCACGCTTCTTCTGCGTCAGCTTGCGCTCCTTGTCGCGCAGCGACGCGGCCTTCTCGAATTCCTGGTTCTCGATCGAGTCTTCCTTGTCCTTGCGGACCTTCTCGATCTCCTCCTCGAGCTCGCGGTAGCGCGGCGGCGCGCTCATCGAGCGGATGCGCATGCGCGACCCGGCCTCGTCGATCAGGTCGATCGCCTTGTCCGGCAGATGACGATCCTGGATGTAGCGGTCGGCGAGGGACGCGGCGGCATGGAGCGCCTCGTCGGAGATCTTCACGCGATGGTGCGCCTCGTAGCGGTCGCGCAGGCCGCGCAAGATCTGGACGGTGTCGTCGACCGACGGCTCGTCGACGCGGATCTGCTGGAAGCGGCGCTCGAGCGCGGCGTCGCGCTCGAGGTACTTGCGGTACTCGTCCAGCGTCGTCGCGCCGATCGTCTGCAGCTCGCCGCGTGCAAGCGCGGGCTTCAGGATCGACGCAGCGTCGATCGCACCTTCCGCCGCACCGGCGCCGACGAGGTTATGAAGCTCGTCGATGAAGAGGATGATGTCGCCCCGCTGCTGGATCTCCTTCATGACCTTCTTCAGGCGCTCCTCGAACTCGCCGCGATACTTCGAGCCGGCGACGAGCGCGGCGAGGTCGAGCGAGTAGATCTGCTTCCCCTTCAGAAGCTCCGGCACCTGGCCTGCGGCGATCCGCTGCGCAAGCCCTTCGACGACGGCCGTCTTGCCGACGCCCGGCTCGCCGATCAGCACCGGGTTGTTCTTCTGGCGCCGTGAGAGGATCTGCATGATCCGCTCGATCTCGGTCTGCCGCCCGACGACGGGGTCGAGCTTCCCCTCACCTGCCTGCTTCGTGAAGTTGCGCCCGAACTGGTCGAGCAGCTTCGACGACTTCGACTTCTCGCCCGCAGCCGCGCCTCCGCCCTGCTGGCGCCGGCCCGGGCCGGACAGCATGCGGATGATCTCGTTGCGAATCTTGTCGGCGTCCGCGTCGAAGTCGAGCAGGATGCGCGCGGCGACGCCCTCGTTCTCGCGCACGAGTCCGAGCAGGATGTGCTCGGTGCCGATGTAGTTGTGCCCGAGGCTCAGCGCTTCGCGCAGCGCGAGCTCGAGGACCTTCTTCGCGCGCGGCGTGAACGGGATCTGACCCGTCGTCACCTCGTCGCCCTGTCCCACGATGCGCGCAACCTGCGCGCGAACTTCCTCGACGGTGATGTCGAGCGACTCGAGCACGCGCGCGGCGAGGCCTTCCTCTTCGCGCAGCAGCCCGAGCAGGATGTGCTCGGTCCCGATGTAGTTGTGCTTGAGCGCGCGGGCCTCGTCCTGCGCCAGGACGACGACCTGTCGTGCACGTTCGGTGAAGCGTTCGAACAAAAGCTTCCTTTCCCTGGCTGGAAGGTCATCGTAGCCCAGCTACCGGAGGCTATGTCTGCCCCCTTTACGGACTCCTTACCCCCTGAGGGATCGGCAGCTGGGGGCCCTAGCGTGAGCGGGAAAACGGGGACGAAGCCGCGCGGCCGAGGGCCCGAATCGGCGTGTGGCGCCGGTACAGGTCGACGCGAGGCCGGGCAAACCGATCCCTGGCGAGGCGCCGCAGGGCGAACGCCTCCGAGTAACCGGCCGCACGCGCCGCGGCACGGACGCGGGCGTCATACCGGCCGTACGGGTAGGCGAGGCGATCGCAGGGCCCGCCCAGCTCCTCCTCGAGCCGCCGCTTCGACGCCTCCAGCTCCTGCGAGAGGTCCTCGCCGGCGATCGCCGGCAGCCGCGCGTGCGTGACCGTATGGGAGGCGATCTCGACGCCGAAGGACGCGAGCGTCCGCAGCTCGTCCCAGGTCAAGGTCGCAAGCTCCGCGACGTCGCGGTCGTCGTCGGACGCGAGCTCGGGGATCAGTAGCGGCGCGCCCCCGGCGTCGGCGAAGCCGGTGCAGACGAAGATCGTCACGGGCAGCCCGCGCTCCTGCAACGCCGGGATGACGTCGACGATGCTGCGGAAGGCGTCGTCGAAGGTGACGTGCACCCGCCGCAGCCGCCGCAGCGCGTCCACCTGGCGCAGCAGCAGGTCGGCGGGAAGCGCGAGCCGGTGCGGCCAGTCGTCCGAGACCGCGTGGTAGCAGAGGACGAGCGGCGTCAGGCGGCGGCGGGTCGGTCTGCGGACGGTGCCTCCAGCCACCGAGCAAGGCGCGCAGTCACGGCCGGCGGCGCAACGCGGGGAAGAGGATCACGTCGCGGATCGCGTCGCTCCCCGTCAGCACCATCGCGAGCCGGTCGATGCCGACGCCGCACCCGCCGGTCGGCGGCATCCCGTACGACATCGCCTCGACGAAATCGGGATCACCCTCCTCCGCTTCCGCCGCGCCGGCGGCGCGCTCGGCCGCCTGCATGGCGAACCGCTGCGCCTGTTCCTCGCTGTCGTTCAGCTCGCTGAACGCATTCGCGAACTCCATGCCGCACACGACTGCCTCGAAGCGCTCGACGAGCGTGTCGTCGTCGTCCGTCGTGCGCGCGAACGGCGACAGCTCGATCGGCCAGTCGTACACGAAGGTCGGTTGGACGAGCTCCGGCTCGACGAAGTGCGAATACGCATGATCGACGAGCTGCGCCCACGTGCGGTCCTGCGATGTGTCGACGCGCACCGCTTCCAGCTTCGCGCGCAGCTCCGCCTCGTCGCGCGACCACGCACCTTTCTCCTCGAGCGCACCGACGAAGGACACGCGCGCCCACGGAGCCGCGAGGTCGACGTCGTGCCCGCGGAACGTCACGTTCGTCGTCCCGACCGCCGCTTGCGCCGCGCGCTCGACGAGCTGCTCGGTGCGCGCCATCGTGTCGCGGTAGTCGGCGTATGCCTCGTACCACTCGACCTGCGTGAACTCGGGCGAGTGCTTGTAGGAGACGTTCTCGTTGCGGAAGTCCTTCGAGAGCTCGTAGACCTTCTCGAGCCCGCCGACGATCAACCGCTTCAGGTACAGCTCGTCCGCGATCCGCAGATACAGGTCCTGGTCGAGGTGGTCGGAATGGGTGACGAACGGCTCCGCGAACCCACCGCCGTAACGCGGCTGGAGGATCGGCGTCTCGACCTCGACGAACCCCTCGCCGTCGAGGTACGCGCGCACGGCCGTCACCATGCGCGCGCGCATCAGCGCGACGCCGCGCGCGTCTTCGTTCATCAGTAGATCGAGGTACCGCCGCCGATACCGCTGCTCGACGTCGGTGATGCCGTGGAACGTGTCGGGAAGCGGCGCGCGGATCTTCGCGAGCAGCTCGAGCTTCCGGACTGCGATCGACGGCTCGCCGCGACGCGTCTTCGTCGCGACTCCGGACACGCCGACGATGTCGCCGAGATCGAGGTGAACCTCCCCGACGTCGTCCGGACGTACGAGTAGCTGGATGCGCCCGCTGCGATCGACCAGGTCGAGAAACATCAGCTTCCCGAGGTCGCGTCGCGCGAGGACGCGGCCGGCGACCCGGCGTTCGTCCGCGCCCTCGGCGCCGGCGTCGAGAGCATCCGCGTCGGCACGGACGGCCGCAACCTCTTCCCGGCCGGGAAAACGCTTCGGGAGCGACATCTAGCCGTCGGCCGGCGGTTCGCGCTTCAGCATCCGCGCGAGCCTAGCGGCCGCGCCTCCGCTCGAACAGCCCTCGCGCGCGCCGCGCCGGCGGGCGTTCCGGAATTCGCCGCTGCTCGACGATCGCGTGGGGAACCTCCTCCATCAGCCAGCCGCCGACGGCGCCGCCGATGCGTCGGCGCGCACCGGAGAGGCCGGCCGCGCGCACCTCGGGCGCGTGCGCGTCGCTTGCGACCAGGTGCACGAGCCGGAGCTCGAGGAGACGCTGCGCACACGCAAGCGCCCGTCTGCCGAGGCGCCCCTCGAGCGACGCCGCCGTCACCTGTACGAGCATCCCGCCGGCGACGAACGGCTCCAGGCGAGACGGGTCGTCCTGCACGTCGCCGTTGCGCTCCGGATGCGCGAGCACCGGCGTGATCCCGAACCGTCGGAGCCGCGCGATCACGTCGCCGAACGCGAGCGGCCATCCGTAGTACGGCGTCTCGACCAACAGGACGTCGGGGTTTCCGGCCAGACCGAACGCTCGCAGCGCAGCTTCGTCGAGTGCTCCTGCTTCCGGCAACGCGATTTCGCCGCCGGGCAGCACGTCGATCGCAAGACCCTCGTCGGCGACCGCGCGGCGGAGGTCGGCGAGCGCCGCGCGCATCTCGTCCGGCGTCGTCGGAAAGTCGTCGCGCACGTGTGGTGTCGCGGCGATCGCACGGACGCCGTCGGCGGCCGCGGCCCGCGCGATGTCGACCGCCGCCACGATGTCGCGCGCGCCGTCGTCGAGCGCCGGAAGAATGTGCGAGTGGAGATCGATCACGCGGGGCCGTGCTCCCGCGCCTGCGACTAGGCCGCTTTGATCTCGAGAATCTTGAACTTGAGCTTGCCGCGGGGTGCAGCGACCTCGACGGTCTCGCCCTTCTTCTTGCCGATGATCGCCTTCCCGACCGGCGACTCGTTCGAGAGCTTGTTGTCGGAGGGATTGGCTTCGGCGGAGCCCACGATGTCGTACTCGAACGTCTTCTTCGCGTCGACGTCACGGAGCTTCACGTGCGAGCCGACCGAGACGACGTCCTTCGGCACGCTCTTCTTGTCGATCACGCGCGCGTCCCGAAGCCGCTCTTCGAGCGTCGCGATCCGGTGCTCGAGCAGCATCTGCTCGTTCTTCGCATCGTCGTACTCGGCGTTCTCCGCGATGTCGCCGAACTCGCGCGCGATCCGGATGCGTTCCGCTACCTCGCGGCGTCTGACGGTCGAGAGCTCCTCGATCTCCTGCTTCAGCCTCTCGTAGCCCTCCGGCGTGAGGATGACTTCCTTCACGACTGCAACACCCCTTCTTACGAAAAAACGCGGCGCTGGAGGCGCCGTCGCGGGCGGGAATGGTAGCTAGGCGCCGCGACGACGTCAACAACCACTGCGGGTAGGATTTCGGGCCCTGTGCAGGTGAATCTCCGTGAAAGCTGGTGGATCCGCGACGTCGAGATCCCGACGCGTCTCGTCCTGGCTCCGATGGCCGGCGTCAGCGTGCAAGCCTTCCGGCGGCAGGGCCGCCGTTACGGCGCCGGTCTCGTCTGCTCGGAGATGGTTTCGTGCGCCGGGCTCGAGCACCGCAACGAGCGGACGCTCGGCTACCTGCGCGTCGCAGCAGACGAGCACCCGCTTGCGATCCAGATCTTCGGCGCCGACGCCGCGGTGATGGCCGATGCGGCGAAAATGGTCGAGGCCGCCGGCGCAGACCTCGTCGACGTGAACTTCGGCTGCCCGGTCAGGAAGGTGACGAAGACCGGCGCCGGCGCCACGCTCCTCGACGATCCGGATCGCGCGTGCGGGATCGTCGCCGCCATGGCGGACGCAGTCTCGATTCCGGTCAGCGTCAAGATGCGGCGCGGCCTCGAGAACGGCTCGCGCACCTGTCTCGAGGTGGGGCCGCGACTTGTCGACGCCGGCGCAGCGTCGTTGACGCTGCATCCGCGCAGCGCGAAACAGATGTACACCGGAGAAGCGGACCACGCGCTGACCGCCGAGCTCGTTGCGCTGGTCGACGTCCCGGTCGTCGCATCCGGCGACGTGACGTCACGCGCGCGGGCGCAGACGGTGCTCGCGACCACGGGCGCTGCGGCGGTGATGGTCGGCCGCGGCGCGCAGGGCAATCCCTGGGCGCTGCGCGAGATCCTCGACGATGTCGCGGCCGCACCGTCGCGCGAGGAGATCGTCGCGGAGCTGATCCTCTTCATCCGCGAGACGGTGCGCGAGCTCGGCGAGCAGCGCGCGTCCGGCTTCCTGAAGAAGTTCTACGGCTGGTATCTCGGACGCGGCCGGTTCCCACGGCCGTTCAAGCAGGAGCTCGTGGAGCTCGCGACGATCGACGAGGTCGTGACGCGGCTCTATGCGGCGGCGCCGGCCGCCCATGAGCTGGTCGAACGGCTCGAAGCGGAGCTACCCGACCCCGCCGACGAGATCCTGCTCGACCAGATGCCGATCTCGATCTACGGCGGCGGCTGACTCGACTTCAGTGGTGGCCGCCCGACCCGTCGTGCGGCTGGCCTGGTGGCCCCTCGTGCGGGTGGTTCGGGTCGCCCTTGCCCCACCCCGGACGTGACGGATCCGTCGTCGGCGGCGGCGACGGTGTGGGCGTCGGCGGCGTCGGAGGCGGCGTTGGAGTCGAGGGCGGCGGCTGCGGCGACGGTGGACGCTCGGTGACGACCGGCGGCGGTGCGGGGGCGGGCGCGGGCTTTGGTGCCGGGGCCGGCGCGGGCTTCGGCGCCGGGGCGGGCGCCGGAGCCGGGGCGGGCGCAGGCTTCGGTGCTGGAATCGGCGCCGGGAACGGAGCTGGCCCTGGCCTCGGCTTCGGCGTCGGCGACGGCGCGGTTTTCGGCGACGGCGCCCGCCCCGGGCCGCGCGGCGTGGACGTGCCGCCGACGGGCCCCGTCCGACGGACGGCTGTGGTCGCCCGCACAGGAACGGCGGTCGCAACGAGGGCCGCGCGCGGCGTCGACGTCCGGGTTCGCGGCGCCGCCGGATGCGACTTCGTGGCCCGTCGCCGCGCCGGAGCGGCGACCACGGTCTTCCGCGAGTGGACCGCGGGCGGGCGCTCGAGGACGACCGCGGGCGGCGGCGTCGGCTCGGACGCGAGTCGCCAGAGGTAGCCCGAGGCCATCCCCGCCGCGACGAGCAGGACGAGACGGAGAGCGCTAGGAGAGCTCCGCACGGCCGAAGTATCTACGCAGCGCCTGACGACGCGGCATCCGCGGCCCGGCCGTCGACGGAGACACGGTTCTTGCCGTGGCGCTTGGCGCGGTAGAGGGCGTCGTCGGCTCGACGCAGGAGCGTATCCCCGTCCTCGTCCGGGACGTGCTCCGCGACCCCGAAGCTGGCGGCGACCACGAACTCCGGTGCGTCCGCGACCCGTAACGTGGCAAGCGACCGGCGGACACGCTCGGCCACCGCCTCGGCACCGGTCGCGTCGGTCTCGGGAACGATGATCGCGAATTCCTCGCCGCCGAGCCGCCCCGGAACGTCGACATCGCGGAGGTGCGCGCGGACCATCTCCGCGAACCGTCGAAGAACCTCATCGCCCGCATGGTGGCCGAAGCGGTCGTTGACGAGCTTGAAGTCGTCCAGGTCGGCGAGCACGACCGACAACGGCGTCTCGAACGCGCCGGCGCGGACGATCTCGCCGCCGAGCGCCTCGAGGAACCTCCGTCGATTGACGAGCCCGGTGAGCTCGTCCGTGCTCGCCTGGCGCTGCACTGTGTGGTGCAGACGCGCGTTCTCGAGCGCGATCGACGCCTGCGATGCGAGCCATTCCGCCAGCCGTCGGGTCTCGTTCGAGAAGCCGTCGGGCGGCGCGTACAGCACGAGCTCCGTCATCCCTTCCTCGGTCTCCGCGAGCTCGAGCACGAGCGCCGTGGCAGGGCGATCGACCTCCCCCGTCCAACTGACGACCTCGCCCGCCTCGATGACGCGGCCGCCACGCGCGCCCGTCGCCTCGGTCACGACTTCGAGAATCACCGGGAGGAGCGCGCGCGGATTGTGGGTCGCCGCAAGTGCGTCGCCGACGAGCGCAAGAGCCTCGGCCGGATTCCCGTGGACTGCGGCGCCGTCGCGATGGTCGCGCCGGTCGCGCTGCGAGTCGGCACGGCGGGCACGCGGCGCCCTCAGGGCGCCCACGAGCAGCCACAGGGTGACGAGTGTTGCGAGCACGGCAAGGACAGCCGCAGCGCCGTGGCTGACGCCAACCACCACCCGGCAATCCTGACGTACGCGTCAGCCGGAAGAGGCGGCTTCCGCCGCCCTTCGGCTGCCTTCGCGCCCAATGGACCGCGCGAAGGCGCCGATCAGCGGTTGCGCACCCAGATCAGGCGAAGGCCCTCGAGCGTCAGGAACGCGTCAACCCGGTCGATCGTTTCGGCGTGCGGCGCGATCAGGTCCGCGAGGCCCCCCGTTGCGACCGTCTGCGCCCCGACGCCCAACTCGCGGCGAATCGCGGCGACGATGCCGTCCACCTGGCCGGCGAAGCCGTACACGAGCCCGGCCTGCAGGCTCGCAACCGTGTTCTTGCCGATCACCGTCTCCGGCTCGACGAAGTCGACCTTCCGCAACCGTGCTGCCCGCTCGAACAGCGCATCCATCGAGATCTCGATCCCCGGCGCGAGGACTCCGCCGACGTACTCCGCGTCGGCCGAGACGACGTCGAAGTTCGTCGACGTCCCGAAGTCGACGACGATGCACGGGGCGCCGTAACGATCGTCAGCGGCGACTGCGTTGGCGATCCGGTCGGGCCCGACTTCGCGCGGGTCGTCGTACCTGATCGGAATCCCCGTCTTCACGCCCGGGCCGACCTCGAGGTACTCCCCGTCGACGTACCGCTCGGCGAATTCCGCGTACGAACGCGAGAGCTGCGGGACGGTCGACGAGAGACAAACGCCGGAGACGGTTGCGAAATCGAGGAAGCTTCGATAGAGCGCACCGAGCTCGTCACCCGAGCGCGTGCGCTCGGTCGACACACGCCAGTGCTGCGTCAGCGTCGCTTCGTCATACGTGCCGAGAACAGTCTGCGTATTGCCGACGTCGACGGCGAGCAGCATCACGCGAGCGTACAGCGCGCTTCAGCGTTGGCCGGCGCGCGCGGCCCTGCTAGATGTCGTCGTCCGACGACGTGCTCTCACCGATCTTCTCGGCGAGTGCTTCGGCGGTGAGTCTCGGCTCGTCTCCCTCGGCGCGTAGTTCCTCGACGGTGACGTCGCTGGATGTCCACGCCTCGGCGCGCGGGATGATGCGCGTCGGCCGGTTCTTGTCCCAAACCCAGACGTCTTCCATCTTCAGGTGGAAGAACGGGTACGCGGGCTGCGAGATCTGCGTCAGCTCGAGCTTGTTGCAGAGGTACGTCGCGTCTTGCGTGAGGACGCAGTAGCGGAACAGCCCGAAGACCGCCGTGTACTCCTTCTTGAGGCGAAGCTCGAGCTCCGCCTCGAACTCGTCGAGCTCGTCGAGGTGGCTCATGAGCCTGAGTCTAGCCTCGCGAGCAGGGTCTGGACCGCTCCTTTTCCAGGGACTTCGAGGTCCGGGTCGAGCTCGGCGAGCGGCTCCAGAACGAAACGCCGTTCGTGGAGCCTCGGGTGCGGAATCTCCAGCTCCGAGCGGTCGATCCGGCGGTCGTCATAGAGCAGGAGGTCGAGGTCGATCGTCCGCGGACCACCTTTCGGCACGCCGGCGCGGTCGCGGCCGAGCGCCTGCTCGGCGGCAAGCAGCGCGGCGAGCAGCGCCTCCGGCGCGAGGCCCGTCTCGAGCTCGACGGCGCCGTTCAAGAACCTCGGCTGGTCGACGAGACCGACCGCATCGGTCTCCCGGATGCTGGACACGCGGGTCACCGTGGTCGCCGGAAGTGCGCCGATCGCGTCGACGGCCTGCTCGAGCGCCGATCCCCGGTCGCCGAGGTTCGACCCGATCCCGACGAAGGCCCGCGCCACCGGCCAACCTTAGAGCCCCACGGTAGGATCTGAGCCTGACTCGCCCGGCCTTCCTCGTCCTCGCGGCCGCATCCGTCCTGGCGGCGGCGCCCTCGGCCGGAGCCACGCTCGTCCAGGCGCGCCCCGGCGCGGCGAGAAGCCTCCGTGCCGCCGGCGGGTCCGCCGTCTCGCCGGTCCTCCGCATCTGGAGCGTCCCCTCGCACGCGCTGCCGCGGCTGCGGCGAACCGGCGCAATCGTGCGGGCTGAGCCGGACCGGCTTCTCAGCTCTTCGGCGACGGCCCTCGACGAGCCGCTCGCGGGCGACGAGTGGTGGCGGAGCGCGATCGGTGCCGACACGGTGCCGGCACCCGGGCCGGGGAAGCCGATCACGATCGTCGACTCCGGCCTCGACATGTCGCACGAGGAGTTCGCATCCCGCCCGAACACGCAGACGCTCAACCCGCAGACGACGACGCTCGAGGACGACGACCACGGCACGGAGGTCGCATCCGTGATCGGGGCGCCGATCAACGGGCGCGGCCTCGCCGGCGTCTACCCGCAGGCCGTGCTGCGGAGCTGGGATGCGAGCCCGTTCGGCTTCATCACGACTTCTGCCGCGGTCCGCGGGATCACCGACGCCGCTCTTCACGGCCCCGGCGTCATCAACCTCAGCTTCGGCGGCGACGTGCCCGACCCGCTGATCGAGGACGCCATCCTTTACGCGTACCGGCGGGGATCGCTCGTCGTCGTCTCGGCGGGGAACGGAGGACTCGAGGGGAACCCCATCACCTATCCGGCGTCGTACCCGCACGTCCTCACGGTCGCGGCGACGAACGAGCGGAACGCCGTGACCTCGTTCTCGAGCCGCTCGCACTTCGCCGATCTCGCGGCGCCCGGGGCGCGGATCAAGGTCGCGGAGCCTGTCGCGGACGATGCGAGCGGTTACATCTTCGCGGCCGGGACGAGCTTCTCGTCGCCGATGGTCGCGGGCGCCGCGACATGGGTGTGGACGTCGCGCCCCGACCTCGACAACACGCAGCTCTTCGACGTGATGCGGTTCTCGGCGCAAGACATCGGTCCGTCGGGCTACGACGACGCAACGGGATTTGGCCTGCTCGACATCCCGTCGGCGCTCGACTTCCCCGCGCCCGCGCGCGATCCACAGGAGCCGAACGACGACATCGAGCAGGTGTCGCCCAAGGGCCTCTTCGCGGGTGGGCAGCCGGCGATCGTGAGGCCGTCGCACCGCGTCGGCACGCTCGCGGCGCGCCTCGACCGCTACGAGGACCCACGAGACCTCTACCGCGCGTACCTGCCCGCGCACGGGACGCTGACAGCGCGGACGAGCGGCGGCGCGGTCGACCTGCGCATCCTCCCTGCCGGCGCCCGCACGCTCGAATCGAGGCCGCTCGCGTCGAGCGCGCGCCCCGGCAAACAGGCGGACACGGCCACCGCCCACAGCAGCGGCGTGCGCGGCGTCTACGTCTATGTCGACGTTCGGCTCGCTCCGGGCACCGCGCGCAGCTCGTATGCGCTTCGCGTCACGTCCGCCGCACGACCGTAGCCGCCGTCCACCCGACGGCAAGGCCCGCGGGGGCGACGTCGCGCTTTCGCACGCGTACGCGAACACCTGCCACGCCCGAGAAGCGCGCGACGATCTCGTCGGCGACCGCACCAGCGAGTGCCTCGAGCAACGCGAAGGGACGGGCGTCGGATACCTCCCGGACGCACTCCGCGACTGTGACGTAATCGACCGCGTCCTCGAGCCGGTCCGAGAGCGCGGCGTCCGACACCTCGAGCTTCACGTCGTAGAGGAACGTCTGCCCGCGTTGACGCTCGGCCTCGGTCACGCCGTGGCGCCCGAAGATCTCGAGCGCGCGAAGCTCGACCTCGATCATGCGCCGACCGCGGCCGCGACCGCCAACGCTTCGACATGCTCGCGAACGTCGTGTACCCGCAGGATCGTCGCGCCGCGGTCGTACGCTGCCACTGCAGCCGCAACGCTCGCCGCAAGCGAGCCCGTCTTCGCGGTCGGGTCCCCGACCACGCGGCCGAGCGAGCTCTTGCGCGAGAAGCCGACGACCACGGGCCGGCCGAGCGACGTCAGCACATCGAGACGCCGGACGAGCTCGAAGTTCTGTTCGACGGTCTTGCCGAAGCCGATCCCGGGATCGACGCAGACGTGGTCCTCGCGAATCCCTGCCGCCACCGCGAAGCGGAGCCGCCCTTCGAGGAACGCCGCGACCTCCGAGGCGACATCGGCGTAGGTGGGATTCCGTTGCATCGTTCGCGGCTCGCCCTGCATGTGCATCAGGCAGACGTAGGCACCGGCGTCGGCGACCACTCCTGCGAGGTCGGGATCCGCGCGCAGCGCAGTGACGTCGTTGACGAGCTCGGCGCCGAGCTCGAGCGCTCGCCGCGCGACTGCTGCCTTCGCCGTGTCGATCGAGACCGCAGCGTCACCGAGCCGTTCGAGCACAGGCTCGACTCGCCCTAGCTCTTCGCCGGAGGACACGGCCTCGGAGCCGGGGCGCGTCGACTCGCCGCCGATGTCGACGATCGCGGCGCCGTCCGCGAGCATCGCGCGGGCCGCTGCGACGGCCGCGCCCGGCTCGAGGTGGACACCACCGTCGGAGAACGAGTCCGGCGTGACGTTGACGACGCCCATCACCGACGGTCGCGGAAACCGGATCTCGATCGGTCGGCGCTGATTTGACACCGCCGGATACTTTCAAGGATGGGGGAACACGACGCGCGGCGGCGCGCGGCGTGGAGATTCGTACGCGCCGTCATACGTTCGCAACGGCACGGCGTGATCGGCGCCGCGGCCTCTGGCCTGCTGTGGCAGGTCGCTGCCGTCGCGGCGCCGTTGATGGTCAAGTACGCGATCGACCACGGCGTGCTCGCGCGCGACCGTCACGCGCTGCTGATCTGGCTGGGCGCGCTGTTCGCCGTCGGGCTACTCGAGATGACCGCCGGCGCGGTGCGGCACGTGTATGCGATCGGTAACCGCTCGCGGTCCGACGCGCGTGTCCGCGACGCGATCTTCGCCCACGCACTTCGCCTCGACGCGAGCTACCACGACCGCGTCGGCCCGGGCGAGCTGATGAGCCGCGCGTCGTCGGATGCGGAGCACGTCGCTCGCCTGATGGACTCGATCGGTCACACGATCGGCTACGTGCTCACCGTCGTCGCGGTCGCGGTCGTCCTGCTCCTGATCGACTGGCAGCTCGCGCTCGTCGTGCTCATCCCGCTGCCGCTGATCAGCATTGCCGCGTGGGCCTATTCGCGCCGCTACCACGCGCGGACCGAGCGACTGCAGGAGGCGTGGGGCGAAGCGGCGACGCTCGTCGAGGAGACGGTGACCGGGATCCGCGTCGTCAAGGGCCTCGGCGCAGGTGACCCACTGGCGGCGGAGTTCGCGCGTCGCAGCGGCACGGTGATGGGCCGCGCTCTCGACATCGCCCGGCTCGACGCGCTCTTCATGCCGATGATCGAGCTGCTGCCGCTGCTCGGGCTGCTCGCGGTCCTGTGGCTCGGTGGGCGACGCGTCGTCTCCGGCGATCTCAGCCTCGGCTCATTCGTCGCGTTCAACGCGTACGTCGCGATGCTCGTGTGGCCGATGCGCGTCCTCGGCCAGCGAGTCACGACGCTGCAGAAGGCTCTGGGGGCGAGCGCCCGCATCAGCGAAGTCCTCGAGGCGGAGCCGCAACTGCGCGAGCCGCGCCACCCGAAAGACCTCGAGGAGCGGACGCCGGGAGCGGTGCGGCTCGAGTCGGTTCGCTTCGGCCACGACGGCGACCGCTCGGTCCTCGACGGGCTCGACCTCGAGGTGGCGGCCGGCGAGTCGCTCGCACTCGTCGGCGCTACGGGCTCGGGAAAGAGCACCGTCGCCGGCCTGCTCGCTCGCCTGTACGACCCGGAATCCGGCCGAGTGCTGATCGACGGCCACGACGTCCGGGAGCTCCGGTTGGGGGACGTGCGGCGCGCGGTCGCGCTGGTGTTCGAGGAGACGTTCCTCTTCACCGACACCGTGCGGGAAAACATCCGGTTCGCGCGACCGGACGCTGGCGACGTCGACGTGGAGCGCGCGGCCGACCTCGCGGGCGCCGCCGAGTTCATCGCCGATCTTCCCGACGGCTACGACACGGTGCTCGGCGAACGCGGCTTTTCGCTTTCCGGCGGGCAGCGGCAGCGGATCGCAATCGCGCGCGCGATCCTCGCCGATCCCTCGGTGCTCGTCCTCGACGACGCAACGTCTGCCGTCGACGCGACCAAAGAGCACGAGATCCGAGCGGCCCTCTCGACCGTCATGCAGGGGCGCACGACGCTCGTGATCGCGCACCGCCCGGCGACGATCGCGCTCGCGGACCGCGTCGCCGTGCTCGAAGGTGGGCGAATCGTCGAGCAGGGCACGCACGGGGAGTTGCTGCGATCCTCCCCGCGCTACCGGACGCTGCTCGCACTGGAAGAGGCGGCGGCGTAGTGGAGCGCGCCTCGACGAAGACGGTGCTGCGGCACACGCGTCGACTCGCGCGCCCGGTGCGCGGTCGGTACGCGGCGGCCGGCGCGGCCGTTGTCATCTCGACGCTGATCACACTCGCCGGCCCTGCGCTCGTCCGCTACGCGGTCGACGCCGGGATCAAGAAACACTCGTACCACGCGCTCGATGTCGCGGCTCTCGTCTTCCTCGGCCTCGCGCTCGTGAAGCCATTCGCGGTTCGGGCTCAGGTGCTGTTCGCGGCGTCCGCGGGTGAGCGCTTCCTCGACGCGCTCCGCCGGAGCGCGTTCGACAAGCTGAAGGACCTGCCGCTCGGCTTCTTCGAGCAAGAGCGGGCCGGCCTGCTCGTGTCGCGGCTCACCTCCGACGTGCAGTCGCTGACGGAGCTCGTCCGCGAAGCGCTCGTCGAGATCGTCGGGAGCGCGCTCCAGATCGTGCTGACGATCGCCGCGCTCCTCTTCCTCTCGCCGAAGCTGGCCGCAGTCGCGCTCGTCGCGCTGCCGATCCTGATCGTGTCGAGCTGGAGCTTCCACCACAGCGCCGGGCGCGTCTACCACGCGATCAGAGACCGGGTCGCGGAGACGCTGACGGCCGTCCAGGAGGGGCTGGCGGGAGTCCGGGTCGTTCAGGCGTTCCGCCGCGAGAAGCGAACGCTCGACCGGTACGAGCCGCGGAGCCAGGCACAGGTGACAGCGTGGCGGCGCGCGTCGTTCGTGAACATCCGGCTGTTCGCGTTCTTGCCGCTTGCACAGGCGACCGCGCTGATCGTGGTGCTGCTCGTCGCGGCGCAGATGTACCGGAACGGCAGCGTGTCGATCGGAACCGTGACGGCCTTCGTCCTCTACCTCGTGCAGCTGTTCGACCCGATCTCCCGGTTCACCGAATGGCTCGGCGAGTTCAGGCAAGGCCTCGCTGCGCTCGGGAAGGTCGTCGGGCTGCTCGAGGCGCCGAACGCGATCGTGGAGAGGCCGGATGCGGTCGAGCTCCCGCTCGAGGGTGCGCTCGACCTCCAGGGCGTGACGTTCGGATACGACGCCGCGCGGCCGGTTGTGCACGACGTGACGCTGAGCTTCGCGGCGGGAGAGCACGTGGCGCTCGTCGGTGCCACGGGCGCGGGCAAGTCGACGCTCGGGAAGCTGCTGACGCGGCAGTACGACCCGCAGAAGGGAACGCTCCGGCTCGGTGGCGTCGACCTACGCGACGCGACATTGCCGTCGCTGCACCGGCGGATCGTGATGCTGCCGCAGGAGGGGCATTTGTTCAGCGGGACGCTCGCGGACAACGTCCGCCTCGCGCACCCGGACGCGAGTGACGACGACGTCCGGCGCGCCCTGCGCACGATCGGTGCACTCGACCGCTTCGAACTGCTGCCGGACGGTCTCGAGACCGATGTGCAGACGCGCGGCCTGCGCCTTTCCGCAGGCGAGCGACAGCTCGTCGGGATCGCGCGCATCGCCCTCGCCGATCCTGCCGTGATCGTCCTCGACGAAGCAACCTCGAGCCTCGATCCCGCGACCGAAGCCGCGGTCGAGTCGGCGCTCGCGGCGGTCGCCGAAGGCCGCGCGGTCGTCACGATCGCGCATCGCCTGTCGACCGCAGAGCGCGCCGACCGCGTCGTCGTGATGGAGCACGGCAAAGTCGTCGAAGTGGCCTCGCACGACGAGCTCGTGGAGCAGGGCGACCGCTACGCGCGTCTCTGGGCGTCGTGGCAAGCAGGCCTCGCAGCCGCGGGCGCCTGACGGCGCGCGAACAATGCGTTGCACCTCAACGAGGCCGAGGGTCAGACCCTCTTCTTCTTCGGGTCTGACCCTTTTCGACGCTCGGACTGCCGGCCGAGGCGAGGCGCGAAAAAGTGCCCTGACCCAAAAGAAAGGGTCAGGCACTCATGCCTTGGGCGCCAACGAGGCCGAGGGTCAGACGCGCGAAAGCGCCTGACGCAAGAAAAAGGGTCAGGCACTCATGCCTTGGGCGCCAACGAGGCCGAGGGTCAGACGCGCGAAAGCGCCTGACGCAAGAAAAAGGGTCAGGCACTCATGCCTTGGACGCCAGCGAGGGCGGCGGGAGAGCGCTAGCTCTGGGCGGGATCCGGCGGCGGCTGCATCGTCGCGCCGGGAAGCGGGAACGGCCGCGTCTTCGGCTGCGGCTTCCGCTGCTTCTCGTCGCTCGGAGCAGCCTCCGGCTCGGCGGGCGTTTCGTCGGGCGGGAACACCGACTCCTCCGCCTCGCCGGCGAGCAGGCGCTCGAACTGGTCCTTGTCGATCGTCTCGCGCTCGATCAAGAGCATCGAGACCCGGTGCAGCTCGTCCATGTGGTCGCGCAGCACCTGGGTCGCCGTCTCGTGGGCCTCTTCGATGATCCGGCGGATCTCGTCGTCGATCTCGCGCGCGATCTCTTCGGAGTAGTCGGCCTCGGCACCATAGTCGCGACCGAGGAAAGGCTGGTCGTGGCCGCGGCCGAGGACGCGCGGGCCGAGCTGCTCACTCATGCCGAAGCGCATGATCATCTGCTTCGCCGTGTGCGTGACCTTCTCGAGGTCGTTCGCCGCGCCGGTCGTGACTTCGTTGAAGACGATCTCCTCGGCCGCGCGCCCGCCGAGCGTCATCGCCAGGCTCGCCATCAGGTTCGCCTTGGTCGTGAGGTAGCGGTCCTCACGCGGCAGTGAGATCGTGTACCCGAGCGCCTGACCACGGCCGATGATCGAGATCTTGTGGACGTCGGACTCCTGATCGAGGAAATGCCCGACGATCGCGTGGCCGAGCTCGTGGTACGCGGTGATCCGGCGCTCCTCCTCCGAGAAGAGCCGCGTCTTCTTCTCCGGGCCGGCGATCACGCGCATGATCCCTTCCTCGAGCTCGTCCTGCTCGATCGTCTTCTTTCCGCGGCGCGCCGCGAGCAACGCGGCCTCGTTGACGAGGTTCGCGAGGTCGGCACCGGTGAAGCCGGGCGTTCCGGCGGCGAGCGTGTCGAGGTCGATCTCCGGCGCCAGCGGCTTGCCCTTCGAGTGCACCTCGAGGATCTTCTTGCGGCCGTTCCGGTCGGGCCGGTCGACCACGATCTGACGATCGAAGCGGCCCGGACGCAGCAGCGCCGGGTCGAGGATGTCGGGGCGGTTCGTCGCCGCGATCAAGATGATGTTGTCCTTCAGCTCGAACCCGTCCATCTCGACGAGGAGCTGGTTCAGCGTCTGCTCGCGCTCGTCGTGCCCGCCGCCGAGGCCCGCGCCGCGGTGACGGCCGACAGCATCGATCTCGTCCATGAACACGATGCACGGCGACGCCTGCTTCGCCTGCTCGAAGAGGTCGCGCACGCGGGACGCGCCGACACCGACGAACATCTCGACGAAGTCCGAGCCGGAAATGGAGAAGAACGGAACCCCGGCCTCGCCGGCGACCGCGCGCGCGAGCAGCGTCTTACCGGTACCAGGCGGCCCGTACAGCAGCACGCCCTTCGGAATGCGCGCGCCGAGCGCCTGGAACTTCTTCGGGTTCTCGAGGAACTCCTTGATCTCCTGCAGCTCCTCGACCGCCTCCTCGACGCCCGCGACGTCCTTGAAGCCGATCTTCGGCGAGTCGGGCGTCATCCGCTTCGCGCGCGACTTGCCGAAGGACATCACCTTCGACCCACCGCCCTGCACCTGGTTCATCAGGAAGATCCAGAACCCGAACAGCAGCACGAACGGCAGGAGCGACGTCAGGATCGACCACCAGGGCGACGATCCGGTGCCCTTCGAGTCGTACACGACGTTCGCCTTCTGCATCTGTTGCTCCACCTGCGCCTCGGCCTGGTCGCTGGCGTAGTGGACGGAGTACTTCGTGTTGTCCTGCAGCTTGACGTTGAACTTGTGCTTGTTCGGGTCGATCACGACCGAATTGATCCCGGTCGGGTCGCTCTTCACCTGGCTGATGAACTGGGAGGTCGTCCGGCTGGCGCTCTTTTGGCCATGGCCGCCGAGCGTCTGCAGCGCGAGCCAGACGAGGGCCGCGATGATGACGAGGGGGAAGAGCGCGCTGCGGAAGAAGCGGTTCACTAAACCTCTTTCGGCAGGGTAGCAGCGTCGGTTTGAGCTACATGCCCCTGAATAGGGGGTTTACCCCGGCTGTGGGCCCTCCACCAGGTTGGGATCGAGTACGCCGACGTACGGCAGATTCCTGTATCGCTCACCGAAATCGAGGCCGTAGCCGATCACGAAGCGGTTCGGGATCTCGAAGCCGATGTAGCGCACCGGCACGTCGATCTCTCGCCGCTCCGGCTTGGTCAAGAGGGCGCAGACCTCCAGGCTCGCCGGCTCGCGCGACTCGAGATTCCGCATCAGGTAGGAGAGCGTCAGGCCCGAGTCGATGATGTCCTCGACGACGAGGACGTCCCGGCCCTCGATGTTGATGTCCAGGTCCTTGAGGATCCGAACGACGCCCGAGCTGTCGGTCGAGGCGCCGTAACTGGAGATCGCCATGAAGTCGACCTCGCATGGCACCGTCAGCTGCCGCATCAGGTCGGCCATGAAGAACACGGCGCCCTTGAGGACGCCGATCAGCAGCGGCTCTCGGCCGGCGTAGTCGCGCGAGATCTCCTCGCCGAGCTCCTCGACGCGCGCACGGAGCGTGTCCTCCTCGATGAGGACCTCGCCGACGCCCCGCTCGAGCTCAGTTTGATTCACGCCGTACACGCACTCCTTCGGCGTCGACGATCCCGGGCACGGCAACGACTTCGTCGCCGCGCACGACAAGCGGCCACGACTCGCGGTCCGAGCGCGGAACCTTTGCGTCCACGAACACGTCCTGGATCTTCTTGCTCCTCCCCGCGAGCCGGTCGCCCGCGCGCCACGCGCGTACCTTAAGGCCTGGCAGGTCGGACTCGATGCGCCATGTTCCCCACTCGACCTCGCCCTCGAGCGAGACGGGTGTCTGCTCGAGCCAGACACGGTCGTACTCGCGCACCGCGGTGAGGCCGTTGCCGAGGTCGAGGCGCTTCGATCCGCGCCGTGCATCGAGCAGCTGCGCGAGGCGCGACGGCCGCTCCTCCGCGAGTCGGAGCAGGTTCTGCTCCGCTGCGGGATGCAGCTCGCGCAGCAGCGGCAGGATCTGCGCGCGGATCACGCCCCGCTTCGTCGCCGCATTCGAGCTGTCGACGCGAAACGCGAGCCCTTCCGCGCGGCAGTACGCCTCGGTCTCGTCACGCCACAGCTCGAGGAGCGGCCGGACGACGCCATCTTCGCGCCTGACCTTGATCCCCTTCGGAACGCCGCTCGCCGCGATCCGGTAGAGGACGGTCTCGATCTGGTCGCTCGCCGTGTGGCCCGTCGCACGCAGGCAATCCTTCGAGAACGAATAGCGAATCTCGCGCAATTCCTCCTCGGTGCGCCCGCCGCGGCCGTCGACGACCGTAGCGCCGAAGCGCGCGGCACAGAACAGCGCGTCGGCCGCCGACTCGTCGCCGCGGAGCCCGTGGTCGACGTGCAGGGCCGACACCCGGTAGCCGAGGGCCCGCAACACGTGCCAGAGGCATGTCGAGTCGGCACCACCGGAAACGAGGACCGTGACGTCGCCGCCGGGAGCGATCAGCCCGCGCGCGCGGATGAACCTCTCGACGCGTTCCCTGAGCTCGGCCGTCTGCACGGCCGCATTCTCGCGCCTACAGGAGCGGCGAGACGTCGCAGCCGCGCTGCTCGAGCGGGCGCTGCGCCTGCGCGAGCACGTCGTGCGCGAAATTCGCGAGCCCGTACGCGCGATAGATGTACGTGCCCGGATCCTTGTGCTTCGCGTCGGCGCGGATCGCCTTACCGTACTCGACGAACATCGCGCCGAGGATCGCGCGGGTCTTCGTGAGCGACGGATCCTCCGGATGGGTGCGCTGGACGTTCTGGAGCGACTGCGTCGCGACGTCGATCACCGAGGCCGGCTTCGCCCCGCCCCGGAGGAAGTCCTCGGACGCCGAGCTCAACGAGGCCATGTTCAGCTGCGCTACGCCGATGAACTGGCGGTCGGTCGGTGAGCAGACATGCACCGTCTGCGCCTGTCCGGTCCCGCCCACGAACAGCATCAGAGCGCCCAGGACGAGGACCGCAGAGACGAGACCCGCTGCCGCAGTGATGCGGGGCTTCATCGCCCCATTTGTCGGCCGCGCATGCGCCGCGTCTTCATCACCCGTTCGAGGGCGGCTGCCTCTTTCCGATCGCCATCGCGACCTCGCCCGCGGCCCAACGGCCGATCCAGACGACCGCCGCCAGCCCGAGCAACCGCCTCAAAAGATCAGCGACCGGTACGAGCCGTCCCGCTGCATGCCCACAAGTTCGTAGACATGGATCGCGGGCGCGTTCTCCGCACGGACGAAGAGACAGACGACCGGAACGCGTTCGAGCAGCAGCCGGATCAGGTCACGAAGCGCACGCTGCGCGTACCCCTTGTTCCGCGCCGGCGGGTCGACCCATACCTGCTGCAACTGCACCGCCGACGGCGTCCACGCGGACGCCTCCGCCTTGAACAGGATCGTGTCGCCGTCACGCCAGATCCACGATCGTCCCTCTTCGATCTGTGCGCGGGTGCGCCAGCGGAACCCCTCCGCGTCGCGCGCGAGCGGATCGGCGCCTATCTCCTCCTCGTGCGCGGCGGCGCACGCCGGGACGAGCAGCTCGAAGTCGTCCGCGACCGCCGGGCGGAGGCCGGTGTCGCCCGGATCCGGCGGCGCGTCGATCGCGTAGACCGGCTGGCGCGGGCGATCGTCACGCGGCGCCGGCATGCGCTCGCGGAGCGCGGCCCAGAGCTCGGTCACGGGCCGTTCGTCACCGATGATCATCCGCGGCCGGCCGCGTGAGGCGACATCGGCGAACCGTCCGCACTCGGCGCCGGAGGGCACG
>VAXB01000112.1 GCA_005883995.1 Actinomycetota bacterium | reverse complement strand
AGGTCACGCGCGCGATGGCGCAGGTCGCGGGACCCGGCCTCGGCGGCCTGCTCGTGCGCGCGTTGACGGCGCCGTACGCCGTTCTGGCCGACGCGCTGAGCTACCTCTGGTCGGCCGGGTTCCTGTTCGTGATCAAGCGCACGGAGACCGTTCCGGAGCGGACGGCCGCATCGCCGTCGATGCGCCGCGAGCTGGTCGAGGGCGTGAAGTACCTCGTGCGGCACCGGTACTGGCGCGGCATCTCGATGGCGACCGCGACGTTCAACTTCTTCAACAACGTCGGCACCGCGATCCTCCTCGTCTACATGGTGCGCCGGCTGCAAATGTCGGCGCTGACGATCGGCCTGACGCTGTCACTCGCGAGCCTCGGCGCGCTGCCGGCGGCATTTTTCGCACAGAAGATCGGAACGCGGCTCGGGGTGGGGCGGACGATCTTGCTAGGCATGTGCATCGCGGCGCCGTCGCTGGTGCTGGTGCCGCTCGCTCCGCAGTCGATCGCGGTCCCCGTAATCGCACTCTCGTTCGCGCTCGTCGAGTTCGGCGTCGTCCTCTACAACGTCAGCACGATCAGCCTCACCCAGGCGTTGACGCCGGAGCGACTGCTCGGCCGCGTCAACGCGTCCCGACGGTTCATCGTCTGGGGAACGGTGCCGCTCGGCAGCCTCGTCAGCGGCGGCCTCGCGACCTGGATCGGCCTTCGCCCAACGCTGTTCGTCGGCTCGATCGGCTGCCTGCTCGCGACCGTTCCGATCCTGCTGTCGCCGGTCCGCCGCGTGAAGCAGATGCCGACGGAGCCTGAACAGATGCCGTACCGCGAAGACGCGCTGCTTCCGGTGCACGTGGCGGAGCTGTCACCGGAGGCTGCGGACTGATGCGGCGCGTCCTCGCAATCCGCGACGCGCGCGTCTTCCTCTTCGGTTGGACGCTGTCGCAGTTCGGCGACTGGGCGATGTTCTACGCGCTCGCGATCTGGGCCAAGGACCTGACGCACAGCAACTCGGCCGCCGGCCTCGTGTTCTTCGCGCTCGCGCTCCCGGGCCTCTTCGCACCGCTCGCCGGGCTGATCGTCGACCGGCTGCCCCGGCGCAAGGTGATGATCTGGACCTACACGGCCGAGGCGGTCGCGCTCCTGTCGCTGCTCTTCGTCCACGACCGCGGCGACATCTGGATCCTCTATCTCGTCACCGCGTTCTACGGGGCGGCGGGCAACTTCGCCGGCTCGGCCCGTTCGGCGTTCATGACGATCATCATCCCGCGGGAGCTGCTCGGCGACGCGAACGGCATGTTCCAGACGACGCGCGAGGGACTGCGGCTGATCGCGCCGCTGACAGGCGCCGCGATCTACGCGGCCGCCGGTGGGCACGCAGTCGCTCTGCTCGACTCAGCGAGCTTTGTCGCCGTCGTCGGCACGTTGCTCCTGATCCGTACGCCGGAACCGCGGTTCGAGCGGGAGGAAGCGCACTTCCTCGGCGAGGTCGCCGCGGGTGCGCGTCATATCGCGCGGACGATTGCGCTTCGGCAGCTGATCATCGCGTCGAGCATCGCGTTCCTCGTCGTCGGCTTCTCCGAGACGACGATCTTCGCGGCGCTGCAGTACGGCTTGCACAGGTCGACGTCGTTCTTCGGCGTGATCGGGTCCGCGCAGGGCGTCGGCGCGATCGCCGGCGGTGTCTTCGCGGGAAAGCTGATCCGGCGAATCGGCGACGTGAACCTCGTCGGGCTCGGGATGATCTGCTTCGCCCTCGGCGACGCGACGTTCGTCTCGTCGAGCCTCCCGCTGGTGCTCGTCGGCGTCGCCGTGGCCGGCGCCGGCGTCGCGTGGTTCATCGTCGGAGCGATCACGGCCGTGCAGCTGCGCACGCCTCCTCGCCTGCAGGGACGGGCGTCGTCGGCCGCCGACGTTGCGATCAACGTGCCGCAGACGATCTCGATCGCGGTCGGCGCGGCGCTGATCACGCTCGTCGACTACCGCGTCCTCGTCGTCGCCGCGGCGGTGCTGATCGGTGCGTGCGGCGTCTATCTCGCGACGAGGCGCTTTGCCGCCGCGCCCACCGACGATGGTTCGCCCGTTGGCGCTACGCCGGAGGCGGCGGCGACGACTCGATCTCCTTCGGAGGAGCTCCCGAGCCCACTTCTGCCTTCAGCTTCTCCAGCTCCTGATCCACCTGCGTCTGGGACGACAGCTGCGCGAGCTCCCGATCGAGCTGCGTCTGATCCGACGTGAGGTCGTCGAGCCCACCGGTCTGAACGAGCTCGTCGAGTGCAGCCGCGCGCGCCTGCATCTGATCCGTCTTGTCCTTCGCGCGCTGGATCGCGAGGCCCGTGTCCTCCATCTGGCGGCCGATCCCGGTCGCCGCCTCTCCGATCCGCACCTGCGCCTCGGCCGCGGAGTACTGGGCCTTCATCACTTCCTTCTGCGAGCGGAACTGCTCGATGCGCGCCGAAAGTTGCTGCTCGTTCGTCGTCAGCTTCTCCTGCTGGCTCTCGAGCTGCTGCACCTGCGTGTCGAGCTGCTGAAGCTGCTGCTGGAATCCCGACTTCCGCTCGAGAGCCTGACGCGCGAGATCCTCGCGGTTCGCCGCGAGCGCCTGCCGGGCCTGCGTGTCGAGCTTGACGACGTTCTGCTCCAGCTGCTGCGTCTGGAGCTGAAGCCTCTTCTTCGCCGTGACGACGTCCGCGATTCCGCGCTTGACGTTCTGCAGCGACTCGAGCTGTTTCTCGTAGGAATAGTCGAGCGTCTCGTTGGGATTCTCGGCGCGATTCAGCAAGGCGGAGAACTTCGCCTTGACGATCGTCGAGAATCGGGACATCAGGCCGGGCATTCGTCCTCCTCGTCGCGGGTGCACGGGTAGCGTACCCACGTGCTGGTTGCACGGAGCATGGATCCAGGATGGCTCTCGAACGCCTATCTCGTCGCCGACGAGGAAGGCGGCAGGGCCGTCTACGTCGATGCGGGCGCGCCGCTCGGCCCGCTTCGCGAGGCCGCCGAACGTTGGCGCGTCGAGCCTGTCGCAGTTCTCCGGACGCACTCGCACCACGACCACGTCGCGCACGAGGACGAGCTCGGCCTGCCGGTCCGGACGGACTCGCTGAGCGTCGGTGGTTTGCAGATCGGGGCGATCCCGACGCCGGGCCACTCCGACGACATGATCGCGTTCGTCGTCAACGACGAGGTCGTCTTCACCGGTGACACGCTGTTCAAGGACTCCGTCGGCGGCGGTGACTACGAGCAGGTCCGGCATTCGGTGATGGACGTGCTGCTCGCGCTCCCGGACGAGCTACGCGCCCTTCCCGGTCACACCGACGAGACGACGATCGGTCGCGAGCGTGAGCAGAACCCGTTCGTCCGTTACTGGCGAGGCGTGGACGCCGGGACCGACCCGTGCCGGGTCGGCGGCGAGGAGGCGACCCTCGTCGTCTGGTCGCCGGATTACGACGGGAAGGGAAAGGCGCTCGTGCGGTTCGCGGACGGCCGTGAGGCGATCGTCGGCGGCTCGCGCGTCGAGCGTTGACGGAGCGAGAACAGCGGCAGTTGGCCCTCGGCGCGTAGACCGGCGACGGCCGCGCGCGGGAAACCCGCGAGGCCGTCGAACATGAAGTAGCGCGGCTCCCAGCGCGGGAAGAACTTGGCGTTGAACCGGTAGAGGCTTTCGATCTGGAAAAACCGATCGCCGACCGAGAGGGCTCGCGCAGCCGCGCGTTCGGCGACGCCGCTCGGCTGCTTGATGATCCGCGCGAACGCGGCGAAATTGAGCGAGACCTCGTCGACTCCGCGCGCGCGGAGCGCCTCGATCGAGCGGACGACGAGGTACTCCATCAACCCGTTCGGCGTCTCCCGCTCGCGGCGCATGAACGACAACGACACCGCAGCACGTCCGTACGACGGCACGAATTGCAGGAACGCGCGCGCGCGACCGTGCTCGTCCCGCGCGATCGCGACGACCGTGTCGCACTGGTCGTCACACCGAAGCTCGTCGAGCGCCATCGAGAAGCCCCGCTCGGTCGCGCCGGCGCGCCACTCCGCCGAGACGCGGTCGAGCTCCTCGAGCGTCGGCTCGTCGACGGTCGACAGCTCGACCAGTTCGACCTTGTAGCCGGCCTTCTCGAGGCGCGAGACCGACTGGCGGACCTTGCGGATCGGCCGTCCCTCGAGTGAGAACTCGCGCGTCGCCACGACGGCTTCGTCACCGATGTAGAGCGAGCGTAGGCCGAGCTGCTCGAACAGCGGTCGAAGCTTTTCGCTCGCACCGAGCGCTGCGATCTTCAGCCCTCGCCGCTCGGCGAAGTCCGCGAGCTCGCGAAGCACGGCCGGGACCGACTCGTCCGGCCCGACCGGATCGCCGGATACGAGCATGACGCCGTTCACGATTCGATAGCCGACGAAGGCGCGCGCGTCTGCGGAGAAGAGATAGTGCTTGTCGCGGCGGAGCTTGAAGTACGCGAGCGTGTCCGACCCGTGTGCCCGGACGAGTCGTGCTGCCGCGGCGCGCATCGGCGCATCGGGGAAGAGGTGGGGGCCACGGAGCGGGCGGAGACCGAGCCACGCGCACGCGACGAGCGTGCCGCCGCTGATGATCCCAAGCGCGAGCGCCAGCTGCGAGAGCTCGTCGCGGAAGGCGATCGGCGCGGTTTGCCAGACGAGGAGGTCGGCGGTGCTGCGCGCGACGGTGCCGAACGCCGTGTGCGGCGGCGCCGCGACCCAGACGCTCACGGCCGAGAGGGCGCCGACGCCGGCGAGGAGAGCGGCGATCCGTCCTGTCGCGCCACGCCACGTCAGCGGCTCGTGCTCCACGTAGAACGAGCTGCGGCCGAACCAGAGGAACGCGGCCGCCGCGATGTCCGCGGCCGCCTCCTCGAGGTCGAGACCCTTGAGGACGTTCAGAACCGCGAGCGTCACGAGAAGCGCGACGGCGAGATAGAGCGCCCGGCGACGGCGACGCACGAGGTAGACCGACGCGACGAGGAGCATCGAGGCGGCCGGGATCGCGAGCGCATGGGACAGCCGCATCGCGGCAAGCGGCTCGAGCGCGAGCAATGCATGGCCGCGCCACGCGACATCGGGCGTCAGCGCCGAGACGAGGTTGACGACGCCGATGATGACTGCGACGGCCGCGGCGAGCTTCGGAAGCGGGTCCGCTCGCCTGAGCCGGCGCAACGGATGCGAGCGCCGATGCAGCCCGAGTGTCCAGGCGGCGGTGTCGCGCCGCGACGGGACGAGATCGTGCCAGTCCTTCGCGAGCAGCCAGCCTCCTGCCGTGGCGGCAAGCACTGCCGGCAGGGTCAGGTGCACGCGGCCGAGCAATGCGCCGGCCGCGAGCGCGCCGAGCACGGTTGCGCCGAGATGCCACTCGTGCACGCGCACGCCCAGCAGGTGGAGCCGCATGCCGAGCCGATGGCGCTCGATCCGGAGGATCCGTCCGCGCATCAACGCACGCGCAGTTTCGGTCGTTGAGGGCATGGATGCTGCGGCATGAGGAGGCTCCGCGGAGGGAGAGCTAGACGTGTGTCTGCGTAGTGATGATGATCAGTCCGTCGGCGCGCGCCCCAGGGTACTTGAGGCGGCGCCGTTCGGTGGGCCGGCCTGTACTTCGGTCCAGGCGGGGTGCGGCTGTTGCCGCGGCCCCGCCTGACGCGCGCACTATCGTCGCCCATCGGCCATGTCCAACTCAGGCACGGCCCGGGTCTGACCCTGGCCATGTCCGGAACGACCATCGCGTGACGGCGCAAACCGACGGGGCCGGGGCGCCGTGTCGTTCGGCGCAAAGGCGCTTGCTACTAGGCTCCGGCGGCCGGCCATGTCCAGAACACCCGTGGCCCGGGTCTGACCCCGGCCGTGCCTCGTGGGGACGGTCCGGGTGAGGCGATTGTGGAACGAAAGGGTGGCCCAGGCTGCGCCGGGCGCGCGGAGAGGTGCTCTCCGAGGAGGATAGGAACCCGCCGTCCCCCGAGCCGTCGGCGCTCTCGCCCCGATCGGGTGATGCGCAAGGCGGGATGGCCCGCGGACACTGATCCTGCTGTGGGCGCAATCGAGGCAGGGGCGGTGGTCCCCGAGGAATCGAGCGGCGATCAGCGGCTGGCGATCCTGCTCGCGATGGCGATGTTCGTCCTCGTCGTCGACACGTCGCTGATGAACGTGTCGATCTCGGCGGTGGTGCGCGATCTCCATACCACCGCCAGCGGCGTCCAGTCGGCGATCGCGCTCGAGGCGCTCGTCTCCGCCGCGTTCATTCTGATCGGGAGCAAGATCGGCGACCTGATCGGGCGGAAGAAGGCGTACGTGATGGGGTTGATCGCCTACGCGACCGGCGCCTTGTCGATGACGCTGTCCCACAGCCTGCTGCCGATCGTCATCTTCTGGGCGATCATCGGCGGCCTCGGCGCGTCGCTTCTCCTGCCGGCGATGCAGTCGCTGATCCACGGCAACTTCGAGGGGAAGATGCAGCGCAAGGCGTACGCCCTCGTCGGCGCGGCGGCGGCAATCGCGGCGGCGGTCGGGCCGCTCGTCGGGGGCGCCATCACGACCTATCTCTCCTGGCGCGTCGCGTTCTTCGGGGAGGTCGTGATCATCGCGATCGTCCTCTCCGGGATCAGGCTCGTCCACGACGTCCCGTATACGGGCGCGCGCGGCGTCGACGTCGTCGGCGCGATTCTCTCCGCGGCCGGCATGGGTGGCGTCGTGCTCGGCATCCTCGTCTGGCAGGAGGGCGGCGGGGGCGTGCTCGCGCTCATCGCCGTCGGCCTCGTCGCGCTCGGGTCGCTCGCGTGGTGGCTGCGCAAGCGCAAGCGCGAGGGGAAGACCGCGCTCATCGATGCCGGCCTGTTCGTCTCGAAGTACTTCCGGCTCGGCGTCTCCTCGCAGGCGTTACAGCAGATCGCGCTCGGCGGCATGATGATCGCCCTCCCGATCTTCCTGCAGATGGTCCTGGAGTACAACGCGATGCAGGCCGGGCTCACGCTGGCGCCGCTCTCACTCAGCATGTTCGCTGTTGCGCTCCTCGCCGGGAAGAAGGCCGGAAACCGCAGCCCGAGCAAGATCATCCGCGGCGGCTTTCTGTTGCTCGTCGTCGGCGTTGCAGCGCTGATCCCGATCGTGCCGCGCGCCCACTCCGGTTGGGCGATGGCGATCCCGCTTCTGGTCGCCGGCGCCGGCCTCGGCCTCCTCGTCTCGCAGCTGAACAACTACACCCTCGCGCCGATCGAGGAGGAACGGGTGAGCGAAGCCGCCGGCGTCAACTCGGCCGGTGGTTCCTTCGGTCTCTCGTTCGGCCTCGCGTTCTCCGGCGCGATCATGCTCGGCGCGCTCTCGTTCATCTTCACCAACAAGACGGAGGCGAGCACGGTCCTCACGCCGGCCGAGAAGAACACCGTCGCGACTCAGCTCCAGAAGAACGCCGAGGTCCTGTCGAACACCCACCTCGACACGCTCCTTGCGAGCCAGCCGAAGGACGTCCACGACGAGATCATCCGCATCAACACGGAGGCACGACCGCTCGCGCTCCAGATCGCGCTGATGATTCCGCTCCTCGCAGGGCTGCTCGGCTTCTTCAACGGCGTGCGCATGACCCGGCTCCCCGACCTGGAGCCTTCCGCGGCGGGCGAGAGCGTGCTCGGCGGCTAGCGCGCCGACGACGAACCACCCTGTCCGAAAGGGACAGTACGGTCCGCGCGTGCGCTTGGTCGTTGCTCGCTGCGAGGTCCTGTACACAGGTCGCCTCACCGCTCGGCTCCCCGAGGCCGTCCGGCTGTTGGTGTTCAAAGCGGACGGCTCCTTTCTCGTCCACGACGATGCAGGCGGCTTCCGCCCGCTGAACTGGATGACGCCACCGACGGTCCTGGAGGAGGGCGAGGGAACGCTTGTCGTCCGCAAGCGCGCTGGCAAGAGCGAGGACCGGCTGGAGATCCGCCTGGCCGAGGTGTTGAGCGACGTCACGCACGACATGGGGGAGTCGGCGGCGCTGCAGAAGGACGGGGTCGAGCGTGACCTGCAGGCCGAGCTTGCGGCGCAGCCGCAGGCACTCGGCGAGGACCTGTCGCTCGTCCGTCGCGAGTGGCCGACCGACATCGGCCCCGTCGACCTCATGTGCCGCGACGACACCGGTGGCTGGGTTGCGGTCGAGGTGAAACGCGTCGCGACGATCGACGCGGTGGAGCAGCTCAGCCGCTACCTCGAGCGCATCGACGGCGAATGCCGCGGCGTCCTCGCGGCGCAGGCCGTCAAGCCGCAGGCCCGTACGCTCGCGGAAGCGCGCGGAATCCGCTGCGTCGAGGTCGACCTCGAGGTCCTCCGCGGCGAGCGGGAGCCGGACCTCACGCTCTTCGTGGGCTGACGCTCGCGCGCGGGAACGCGCGTTCGTCACCCGAATTCGGCATTTAGCTCCGCGGGATCCCTCAAGGTGAGTAAGCCGTCGGCCGATTGAGGCTCCATGACTGCGCGCGTCTCTTCCGGCCAAGCGGCGGTGATGCCTCGCCCTGCCTGGATCGATAAATGGCTTGGGGCGTGCAAGGACCTCGCCGATCTCGAGCGGTCGAACCCGATGACCGACGCGGTCGTCGACGAGATCGACGGCCGCATGATCCGGATCGGCGACCAGTGGCTGGCCGATTTCGCGTCGTGCAACTACCTCGGCTTCGACCTCGAGCGAGAGATCATCGACGCGATTCCCGCATACCTCGACCGCTGGGGCACGCACCCCAGCTGGTCGCGGCTGCTCGGAAGCCCCGTCCTGTATCCGCAGCTCGAGGAGCGCCTCACGCAGCTCCTCGGTGCCGACGACACGCTCGTTCTGCCGACGATCACGCTCATCCACACGTCGGTCATCCCGGTCCTCGCCGGCAGTGGCACCGTCTACGTCGACCGGCGCGCGCACAAGACCATCTACGAGGGCTGCGAGCTCGCTGCGGCGCACGGCGCGACCGTCAAGCGGTTCGCGTTCGAGGACGCCGACGATCTCGAGCGTCTGCTCAAGGAAGGTGGCCCCTCGCCGCGGTTGATCTGCCTCGACGGCGTCAACAGCATGACGGGGAACGCCGTCGACGTGCCGGCATTCGCCGAGCTGGCGCGCGCGTACGGCGCGCTGCTGTACGTCGACGACGCGCACGGCTTCGGCGTCATCGGCGAGCGCGGGGACGAAGAGACAAGCCCCTACGGCAGCAGGGGGAACGGCGTCGTCCGTTACGCCGGCGAGTCGTACGACCACGTGATCTTCGTCGCCGGGCTCTCGAAGGCGTATTCGTCGCTCGGCGCGTTCATCGCGTGTCCTTCGGAACTGAAGCGCCTACTGAAGACGGCCGCCCCGCCGTACCTTTACTCCGGCCCTTCGCCGATCGCGTCGCTTGCGACGGCGCTCGTAGGGCTCGAGGTGAACGAGCGGCGCGGCGACGAGGTTCGCGCCGACCTCTGGCGCAAGACGTCGCGCGTGCTCGACTCTCTCGACGCCCTCGGCGTCCACACGCCGAACCGGTCAGGTTTCCCGATCGTCGAAGTCCCGCTCGCGCGCCACGAGGACATCGACGCGGTCGGGCGCTTCCTGTTCGACAACGGCATTTACGTGACGCTGGCGGCGTACCCGCTGGTGCCGCGAAAAGAAGTCGGCTTCCGGATTCAGATCACCGCGGCGAACACCGACGCGGAGATCGCGCAGCTCGTCGACGTCCTCCACCGGCTGACGAACGGTTTCGACCTGCAGCCGGCACGCGACGAGAGGCGCGCGGCGTGACCTCGTTCGCCGCTCGTTCGCGCGAACGCGCGTGGCTCTGGTACCTCGCCGGCACCGGGCTCCTGACCGCCCTGTATCTCTTCGCACCGTCCCTCGCCGGCAACGGTCCGCTGATCAACACGCTCGGTCTCTCGGGCGTGCTCGCGATCATCGTCGGCATCCGCATGCACAGGCCGCGCGCCCGCGCGGCCTGGTGGCTCTTCGCCGCGGGACAGTTCCTCTTCTTCAGCGGCGACCTCTACACGTACAGCTATCCGAAGCTCTTCGGTGCGGACGTCGGTTTCCCGTCGCTCGGCGACGCGCTCTACCTCGCCGTCTATCCGTTGCTGATGGCGGGCCTGTTCGTGCTCGTCCGTCGGCGGAACCCGCGCCGCGATCGCTCGGCCCTGATCGACGCACTGATCCTGACGATCGGCGTCGGCCTGTTCTCGTGGGTCTTCCTGATCGCGCCGAACGTCCACCTGTCGGGCCTCTCGTGGCTGGCAAAGGGTGTCTCGGTCGCATATCCGCTGGGCGACGTGTTCCTGCTCGCGGCGGCGATTCGGCTCGCGGTCGACACTGGCAAGCGAACGCTGTCATTCGGTCTGCTCGTCGGGAGCATCGTGTGCCTGCTCGCGACCGACTCCGCGTACAACTACGCGCTCCTGAAAGGGACGTACAACCACCAGCTGATCTACGACGCCGGCTGGATCCTCTATTACCTCCTCTGGGGAGCCGCGGCATTGCATCCGTCGATGCGCGCGCTCGAGGAGCCGGCGCCTGGCCAGCACACGCGGCTGACGCCGATGCGGCTCGCGCTCCTCGGCGGCGCGTGCTTGATCGCGCCCGGGATCAGGTTCGCCGAAGCGATCGGCAACCCCGACCTGCTCGTTCTGATCACCGCGTCCGCGGTCCTCTTCCTCCTCGTCGTCGCACGCATGTCAGGCCTCGTCCGCCAGGAAGCCCGCGCGTTCGCACGCGAGCGTGCGCTCCGCCGCGCAGGTAGCGAGCTCGTTGCAGCGGCCGGCCACGAGCAGGTCGCCGACGCCGCGATCGCCGCGGTCCACCGGCTGTTGACGATCGAGCCGCCGGTCCGGCTCGTGCTGATGTCCGGTGACGACGCGGTGGTCGAAGCGTCATCCGACGGCGCGACCGGCGGCCGGCTCGGCTACCCCGCGCGAGACTGGCTGTTCAATGACACCGGAACTGCGCTGCGCGTCTTCGACGGCGACATCCCCCCGTTCGCGCGCGCAGACCTGCGCCTCGCCGAAGGCCAAACGACGATCGTCGCGCCGCTCAGCGTGCGCGGCGAGGTTCGCGGAGCGCTGGTCGTTTCATCCCCTGAGCGCGTGACGCACGACGTTGCCGACGCTCTTGCCGCTCTCGCGACACAGGTGTCGCTCGCGGTCGAAGGAGCGTCGCTCGCCGAAGATCTGCATCGGCGCCAGAGCGAGGCGCGCTTCCGCTCGCTCGTGGCGCACTCGAGCGACCTGATCACCGTTCTCGACGAGTCGGGGATCGTGACGTACCAGAGCCCGTCGGTGGAGCGTGTGCTCGGCTACGCCGCCGACGACGTCCAGGGTGCCCGCTTCGACGATCTGGTGATCGAATCCGACCGGCCGCTCCTGGAGCAGTTGATCGCGAGCGGCGGGGCACCGGCCGGCGAGGGACACACGATCGAGTGCTCGGTCCGCCACCGCGACGGGACGATGCTGCGCTTCGAGATCCAGCACACCGACCTGCTCGCCGACGAGCACGTCCGCGGCATCGTCCTCAACAGCCGCGACATCAGCGAGCGCAAGGCGTTCGAGGAGCAACTCGCGCACCAGGCGTTCCACGACCCGGTGACGCGCCTCGCGAACCGCGCCCTCTTTGCCGACCGTGTCGAGCATGCATTGATGCGCTCGCAACGCGGCATGCCGGACATCGCCGTCATGTTCATCGACCTCGACGATTTCAAGACCGTCAACGACAGCCTCGGCCACGCGGCCGGCGATGAGGTGCTGCGCGAGGTCGGCCGGCGCCTGAAGATCGCCGTGCGGCCGACGGACACGGTCGCCCGCTTCGGCGGCGACGAGTTCGCGGTGCTGCTCGACGGCGTCCACGGATCGGAGGATTCGGCCGACGCGGCGGCGCGCATTCTGCGCGCGCTCGAGATGCCGGTCGACATCGACGGAAAGAACGTCTTCCCCCGTGCGAGCGTCGGGATCTGCCTCGTCGGCGAGGAGACGGCCTCGCCGGAAGCGGCGGAGCTGCTCCGAAACGCCGACGTCGCGATGTACATGGCGAAGCGCGACAGCAAGGGCAGCTACCGCGTCTTCGAGCCCGCAATGCACGAGCGCGTCGTCGAGCGGCTCGAGCTGCGCTCGGATCTGCAGCACGCCCTCGCCCGTGAACAGCTCGAGCTGCACTACCAACCGGTCGTCCGGCTCGACGGCCGCGAGATTCTCGGCGTCGAGGCGCTGCTCCGCTGGCACCATCCCCAGCGCGGGCTCGTCCCGCCGGTGCAATTCATCCCGGTCGCTGAGGAAACGGGGCTCATCGTGCCGATCGGCCGGTGGGTCCTGGAGACCGCATGTCAGGAGGGCGTACGGCTGCAGCAGCGATTCGGGCGCGCCAACCCGCTGACGATCAGCGTCAACCTCTCGGTTCGGCAGCTCCAGTCTGAGTCACTCCTGTCGGATGTCCGCACGGCGCTCGAGCTGAGCGGCCTTCCGGCGTCGTCGCTCGTCCTCGAGATCACCGAGTCACTCATGCTCGTCGACGCTGATTACGCGCTCGCGCAGCTGTTCGAGCTCAAGGAGCTCGGCATTCGTCTCGCGATGGACGACTTCGGCACCGGTTACTCGTCTCTGAGCTACCTCAGCAGGTTCCCGGTGGACATCCTCAAGATGGACCGGTCGTTCGTCGGCTCGAAGGACAACGGTGCGCTGACGTCGGCAATCCTTGCGCTCGGCGCGAGCCTGTCGCTCGACGTCGTCGCCGAGGGAATCGAGCTTCCCGAGCAGGCGGCGACGCTGCAGGCGCTCGGCTGCGAGATCGGCCAGGGTTACCTGTTCGCGCGGCCGATGACGCCGGCTGCGCTCGCGGATTTCCTCGAGATCGCCGCCAGCGAGGCGACGAGCGCCGGCGATGCGCCGCCTTCTGCGGCCGCCGCCAATGCAGCATAGTTACGACGGTCTCGACCGGCCCGGGGGACTCGGACGCGGCAACCTGCTGACGCCGCTGAGGCACCGCGACTTCCGCATTCTCTGGCTCGGCATGGCGGTCTCGCTCGTCGGCGACGGGATCTTCCTCGTCGCTGCAGCGTGGGAGAGCTACGCGCTTTGGAACTCGCCGGCAGCGCTCGCGATCGTCGGCATCGGGATGACCGTACCGACCGTCGTGTTCCTCCTCATTGGAGGTGTCGTCAGCGACCGCTACGAACGACGTCGTGTGATGGCATGCGCGGATGCGGTCCGAGCCGCGGCTGTCGCGGCGGTGGCCGTGCTCACGATTGCCGGAGCGCTGCGGTTCTGGGAGCTCGTCGCGCTCGTCGCGCTGTACGGCGCCGGCACCGCATTCTTCACGCCGGCGTTCGAGGCGATCGTCCCGGACCTCCTGCCGCGCGACGAGCTCGGCCGTGCGAACTCCCTCGACCAGTTCGTCCGCCCGATCGCGCTGCGTCTCGCGGGCCCTGTCCTCGGCGGCGCGCTCGTCGCAATCGGAGCGGGTGTCGCGTTTGCCGTCGACGCAGCGTCGTTTGCGGCGTCGCTCGCTGCTGTGCTGCTGATCCGGAACACCCGTGCCGAGCGCCTCGAGGCGCACGTCTCGACGGTTGCGGCACTGAAGGACGGGCTGCGTTTCGTGCGCGGGCGGGTGTGGCTGTGGGGAACGCTCGCGTCCGCCGCCGTGGCGTACCTGCTCTTTCTCGGGCCGACGGAAGTCCTGCTCCCGTTCGTCGTCAAGAACGACCTGCACGCATCGGCACGGACGTTCGGTGTCGTGCTCGCTGCAGGCGGAGTGGGCGCGGTCGGCGCTGCCGTCTGGATGGGCCGGCGCGACCATCCTCGGCGTGACGTGACGGTCATGTACGTGGCGTGGACGCTCGCGACGCTGTCGGTCGCGGGGTACGGGCTCGCAACCGCTGCCTGGCAGTTGATGGCCGCGTGCTTCGTCTTCAACGGCCTCGAGGCCGCCGGGACGATCCTGTGGGCGACGATGAAGCAGCGGCACGTTCCGACGTCGATGCTCGGCCGCGTCTCGAGCCTCGACTGGCTGATCTCGATCGGGCTCCTGCCGCTGTCGTTCGCACTGACCGCGCCGGTCGCGGCGGCGATCGGCGTGCGCGCGACGTTGGTCGGAGCGGCGCTCGTCGGAGCGGCGGTGACGCTTTCGGCGCTGTTCCTGCCCGGGATGCGCGCGATCGAAGAGACGGGCGAAACGAGCCCGCCACCGGGGCACGCGCTGGCCCGCACTACTCGCTGACGAACGAGACGAGGCGTTCGCCTTCGTCGTCGATCGCATCCCGCTCGCCTCGCGTGAGCTTCCGCAACGGCTCGATCGTGAGCCGTGTTCGCTTCACGTTCCAGATCGCCGCGACGAAGCCGTCGACGAGGACCGTCGGCGCCACATCGCCGTTTTTCGCGATCACCACGCTGCGGAACTTCTCGGGCAGGATTCGGGTCCGTTCGGCCGGCGCATAGGCGAGCAGCGAGGAATCCCATTTCGGGAGAAAGCGGACCGGCGCGGGAGTGTCTCCGTCGGGTAGCGGCGCGTCGGGGACGTCGAGCAGCAGGCGTCCGCGCGCGTCGCGGAAGCGACGCAGCTCGACGCGTTCGAGTCCCGCGCGGACGTCGCGGACGCGGACGCCGGCGAACCGCAGGAGATCCTGCTGCGTCGCAGGGCCGAACGAGCTCAGGTATCGCCGTACCAACCGCTCGGCGCCGTCGTCGCGCGTCGGCAGCTCGACCTCGAGAACCGCCTCCATGGCGCGGAGCTGCACCCGCCCGTAATGGCTCCAGGTGCCACCGGGCGGCATGTGCACGAGAGGCGTCAACGTGCGCGTGCGCCAGCGCCAGCGCTCCCCAAGCTCGTCGGCCGTCAGCGCCTCGACCTGCTCGTGCGTAACCGGTTCCTTCATCGCCGCGGCGCGCACGCGTTGCGAAAGTCTCTCCAACTGCTCCGCAGTCACGCGTGGCGTCGTCTCCCGCGCTGCGGGGAGGACGGTGGCCGCGTAGTAGGGATAGTCCCGCGCGCTCGTCATGTGGAGCGTGATCCGGAAGAGTGTTGCTTTGACGACATCGTGCCGCTC
>VAXB01000111.1:7990-17680 GCA_005883995.1 Actinomycetota bacterium | reverse complement strand
GGCCGTGCCCGCGACGCAGGCAGTCGCCACGGCCGCGCTGCACGCACTCTTCGCGGGGCCGACCGAGAGCGTGTTGACGTCCGCGATCCCGCCCGGAACTGCCGCACCCGCGGTCACCGTCGACGGCGGAGTCGCGACCGTCGACTTCCCGACCGGGCTCTCACGTGCTGCGGTCGCGCAGGTCGTCTACACGCTGACGCAGTTCCCGACGGTCCGCGCGGTGCGCGGGACGCGTTCGCTCGAGGGCGAGAAGCTGACACGCGCCGACTTCGAGGACGTCACGCCGGCGATCCTCGTGGAGTCACCGCTGCCGGGCGAGCGTGTCACCACCCCGCTTCGCGTCCGCGGGACCGCGAATACCTTCGAGGCGACGTTCACGCTCGAGATCCGCAGCTCGTCGAACCGGACGTTGACGCGGCAGACGGTCACAGCCACGTCCGGCTCGGGCACGCGCGGCACGTTCGCCGAGACGATCTCCTTCACGGCAACGGGCCCGATCTGGCTGGTCGCCTACGAGCCCTCAGCCGAGAACGGCCGCCCTCTCCATACCGTCCGAATCCCCCTCGTCACCGGCTGACACGCCCCGAGGAGCCAGGTCCCGGGTCTGACCCCGGACATGCCCGTTTCCGGGGAAAAATCGGAACAACTTCGTCACGCAAACGTGTCGGCGCGGCCGGGACATCCCGAGCCATGCCACTTCGCTGCCGCCTCCGTCCGCCGGAGCCACGTCCCGGGTCTGACCCCGGACGTGCCGGTTCCGGACACGTCTGGCGTCAGCGGAAGAGATCGCGTTCGCGCGGCATCGCGAGGTCGCGGGCGCGGCCCTCTCCCCGGACCGAGAGTCCGCGTACGACGGCGCCGGGGATGCCGTTCAGCTTTCCCATCACGAGCTCCGCCGCCGAGGCGATCTCGTCGGCGATCGCGATCGTCGTCGCGTGCAACTCGTAGCCGACCCGGTCGCGCGCGCCGCGAAGGTCCTTGAGCACCTCGATGCCTGCCGAACCGATTGCGACGTCGATCGTCCCCTGCCGCCACGGGCGACCGAACGAGTCGGTGACGACCACGCCGACCGTTCGCCGGGTCAGTTCGTGGATCCGTTCGCGAATCGTCTCGGCGGATGCGTCGGGATCCTCCGGCAGGAGGACGAGCATCCCGGGCTCGGGTGCGTTCGACGAGTCGACGCCCGCCGACGCGCAGATGAAGCCGTGCCGCGTCTGCGCGATGATCAGCGGCGGTCGCACGCGCACGATCTCGGCGGACTCGCGGAGGATCGCCTCGACCCGCCGCGGATCGAGCTCGCCGGCGAGCTCGAGCGCCTGCGCCGACGGCTCGAGCTCGTCGAGGCGCACCACGCGGCCCTCCGCCTTCGACACGATCTTCTGAGCGAGCACGACAACGTCGTCGTCCTCGAGCGCGACCGCGGCGGTGACAAGTGCAGCCACGTCGTCGCCGCGCACCACCTCCGGGATCCCCTCGAGCGGGATGACCCGCAGCTCAGCCAATGCCCGTGAGGCGGATGCCGGCGTGCGCCTTGTATGCGCGGTTGACGTTGACGATCACTGCGGTCATACCTTCGAGCGCGCGCGCAACCGACAACGGGCCGGCGTCGATCGCGCGTCCGGAGACGAGGAGCGCCGCGAGTCGGAGGGCGAGCTCCTTCGCCTCGCGGTCGTTGCCGCAGACGAGCACATCCTCGTCCGGCTTCTCGCGCGCGAGCTTTCCGGCAGCGAGCGAATGCAGCCCGGCTACGACCGGAACGTCGACGATCTGGGAGATTCGCTCGGCGAGCGCGCGCGTGTCCGCGCGCGGACGCGCCGTTCCGCCGGCGAACTCCAGCTCGCTTGCGACGGACAGCAGCGGCGACCGGAGCCAGTCGCGCACCGCGTGCGCCGTTGCCGTCGCCGCATCCGCATTCACGGCGAGGACGGCGAGATCCATCCCGGCGAGCGCGGCTTCGTTTCGCAGCCCGATGCAGCCGATCTCCGCAGCGACTGCGCGCGCACGCTCCGGGTCGCGCGAGCCGATGACGACCTCGACGTCCTCTGCGACGAGCCGCGTCGCGAGGCTGCGGCCGAATGGACCGGTGCCCCCGAGAATCGCGACCTTCACGCGACGGCCACCGCGTCGAGCGCGGCTTCGGCAAGCCGGCGCCGCGACGCGCCGTCCCGCATCAGCGTGTGCGTGACGATCGGCCGGACGCCGAGCGCACTCACGGCGTCGGTACCTGCAGCGTCAGCCTCGTCGAAGACCAGAGCGTCGATAAGGCCGGAATAGGATTCGCCGACGTGCGCGGGTGTGGTTCCGCCCTGGAGGCGTCGAAGCATGTCCGCGGCCGGCCCCTTGACCGCGCGGCCGCCGATCAGCGGACTGACCGCGATCGCGGTCACGCGCCGCCGCTCGAGAGCGCGGCGGATTCGCTCGACCGCCAGGATCGGCCCGATCGACACGAACGGGTTGCTGGGCGCGATGAGGATCGCATCTGCCTCGAGCAAGGCGTCGAGCACGCCCGGCGCGGGGCGCGCGTCGGCTGAACCCTCGAAGCGAACGCGTTTCACCGGATCGCGATGACCGCGCGCGACGAACCATTCCTGGAACGAGAACGTCCCGCTCGGCGTCTCGATCCAGGTCCGGAGGCGGTCGTCCGTCGCAGGCAGGACGGCCGTCTCGATCCCCGCCGCGGCCGCAAGACGTGCAGTCACCGCCGACAACGGCTCGCCTGCTCGAAGCGCCTGTGTCCGAACGAGATGGAGCCCGACGTCGCGATCGCCAAGGCGGAACCACGACTCGCCGCCAAACGCAGCCGCGGAGTCGAGCGCGTTCCATGTCTCGTCGGCGCGTCCCCAGCCGCGCTCCTCGTCGGCGAGCCCGGCGAGCGCATAGACGACGCTGTCGACGTCGGGCGAGACCGCAAGGCCCAACACCTCGACGTCGTCCCCGACGTTGACGACGGCTGTGACGTCGCCGGGATGAAGGACGTCGACGACGCCGCGCAGGAAACGCGCCCCGCCGACTCCGCCGGTTAGCACCGTGACTTTCAAGCGCGATCCTCGAGGTATGTCCGCGTGTTCGGTCCGACCCGATCGCGGACCCGTTCGAGGTCGTCCCACGTGTCGACGTCGTCGCGGAGGCCGGGCAACTCCAGCCGCGTCGCCTGCAAAGCGACGACGAAGCGGTCGGCGCTGCCAGGCCCGTAGAGCGGAACGAACTCGCGCGCATCCGGTAACGAGATCGCATTCGTCGTGCCGTCGCGTGCCGGAGCGACCGCCGGAGCCGCGGCGGTCAACTCGCGGAGCTGCCTCACCCTGGCCGCCGGGCTCGGCCGCGACGACCACCTCTCCGGCGGCCTCGCACGCGGCGAGGACGTCCGACATCATCGCCTCTGCAAGACCGCTGTCGCCCAGGCGCGTCTTGCCGACCACACGGTACGGAATGACATACGTGACCACGCGGCAAGACTAACCACGCCATGCCTACATCCCTCGACAACGCCGCGATCGCGGAGCGACTCGAAGCATTCGCCGTGCTGCTCGACCTTTCGGGCAGCAGCTTCTATACGTCGCGCGCGTACCGCCGCGCTGCGGAAACGATCCGCGAGGCGAAGGCGCCGATTGCCGGCCTCGTCGCGAACGGCCGCGTCGAGGAGCTGCGAGGCATCGGTCCCGGGATCGCGGCGCGCTTGCGCGAGCTCGTCGAAACGGGACGCATTGCGGAGCTCGACGAGCTCGAGCGGGACGTGCAGCCCGAGCTCCTCGGCCTCGGCCGGTTCCTCGGGATCGCGCCAAAGCGGATGGTCGAGATCGGCGCAGCGCTCGGCGTGTCGACGGCCGACGAATTCCGCGCGGCGGCGCGTGCCGGGCGCCTCCAGAGCGTGCCCGGTGTCGGACCGCAGACCGAGCAGCGGCTGCTCTCGCGCCTCGACCGCGAGCACGAACCGCGAACGCGCGGGCTGACGTTGAATCGCGCACGAGCGCTGCTCGAGGACATCGCCGCGCCGCTCGGCGCCGAGGTCGCGGGCGACCCGCGCCGCTGGGCCGACGCGTCGTTCGACCTCGCGATCGTCGTCGCCGCTGCCGAGCCGGTCGAGGCGATCGACGCGTTCTCCGCGTTGCCGCTGATCGTCACCGTCGTCGAACGCTCCAGGCGGCGGTGTGTCGGCCTGACGGTCGAAGGTGTTCCCGTCGAGCTCGTCGTCGCGGAGCCTCCACGCTTTGGAACAGAGCTCCTCCGCGCGACCGGCTCACGCGCGTACGTGGAAGCGCTCGGCCCGCTGACGAACGCGCCTGACGAGGGGGCGGTCTATGCGGCGCTCGGGATCTCGTGGTGCCCACCGGAGCTTCGCGAAGACCCGTTCCGCGGCGATCCGCCGAAGCTCGTGGAGCTCGAGGACATCCGCGGGGATCTCCATTGCCACACGACGTGGTCGGACGGCAAGGCTTCCGTGCTGGAGATGGGGACCGCCGCCCGCGACCTCGGTTACGAGTACATGGCGATCTGCGACCACACGCAGAACGTGCGTGTCGTCCCCGGTCTCGACGCGGACGACTTACGCCGGCAGGCCGAGGAGATCGCCGCGGCAAACGACGAGCTCGCGCCGTTTCGGGTCCTGCGCGGAACCGAGGTCGACATCCGTCGCGACGGGGAGCTCGACCTTCCCGACGACATCCTCGCCGAGCTCGATTGGGTGCAGCTCAGCCTCCACGCCGGCCAGCGCGAGGGCGGTGACACGCTGACGGCGAAGGTGACGGAAGCGATGCGCAATCCGGCGGTCACGTGCCTGTCCCACCCGAAGGGGCGCATCATCAATCACCGCCCACCGAACGCTCTCAACCTCGAGCGCGTGTTCGAGGTCGCACTCGAGACAGGCGTCGCGCTCGAGACGAACGGCCTTCCCGACCGGCTCGACCTTTCGGGGCCGGAAGTCCGCCTCGCCGTCCAAGCGGGCGTTCCGATCGTCGCGTCGACCGATGCGCACTCGGTTCGCGGGCTCGGGAACATGCGCCTCGCGGTCGCAACGGCACGCAAGGGCTGGGCGACGGCGGCTGACCTCGTCAACACACGTTCGCTGGCGGAGCTTCCGCTCCGCGCAGCGCGTTAGCCGTCTACCGCGGACAGAATGTCGGCCCACGCCACGCGCGGACCGTCCCACCGTAGAGCGCCACTGCACCTCTGACATCGTCGGGCTGGAGAAGCCGGCACGTCCACATTCCGTTCTGTGGCGCCGCGCACAATGTCGTGTGGTCAGCGCCGACCGACGGGTTCATCGTCGCGCACTGCCGCGTCTCATGATCGAGGCCGAGCACATGGCCGAGCTCGTGCGCGACGATCAGCGCCATCTCGTAGCGGTCGTGGCCCGCCTGAACCCCGACGGTCGCGCTCACGAACGCGTCGCCGAGGCGCTGCACGTGCGCCTCGCCCGCCGGCTGCTTGTACCAGCGAATGCCGACGAGCACCTGCGCGTCCGCACGCGAGGTCTTGACGAACTGCACCCGCGCACCGCTGGTGTTCCACGCGTACGCTGCGGTGTCGACCGACCATCGATACGCCGCCGTGTCAGTGAAGTAGGTGATCGTGCGGGTCGGCCAGCGCCCGCCCTCGAACTGGTACGCGTCGGCCCGTCCGGCGCCCATGACGGCGGCGGCGAGAGCGGCGAGGACGATTGCCCGCTTCATCCGACTCGATGTCGGCATGCGAGACTCACCGCTTGAAGGTTCTCGCCACACGGCGGTACCCCGGACGAGCGTTCGACGAGCTGCGCGACGTCGAGATCGCTCCACTCGCCGAGGCGCCGGACGACGTCGAGGCCCTGATCGTGGCGAACGAGGCGGTGCCGCTCGATCGGTTTCCGGCGCTCCGGCTCGTGGCGAACTTCGGCGTCGGCTACGACCGGATCGACGTCGCGGCGTGCGCGGCACGTGGGGTCGCGGTCACGAACACGCCTGGCGTTCTGGACGCGGCGACCGCCGATCTCGCCTTTGCGCTGATCCTCGCCGTCCGCCGACGCATCGTTGAGGGCGACGACGTCGTCCGCGCACGCGGGTGGCGAGGCTCCTGGGCCGAGGGCTTTCTCGGGCGCGAAGTGTCCGGCTCGACGCTAGGGATCATCGGCCTCGGCCGCATAGGGTCAGCTGTCGCGCGCCGCGCCCACGGGTTCGACATGCGCGTGCTGTACACGCGCCGGACCGACGCGGAGAGCGAGCTCGGCGAGCGGCGGGATCTGGATGACCTCCTCGCCGAGGCGGACGTCGTGACGATCCACGTGCCACGCACGAACCAGACGGAAGGGCTTCTCGACGCGCAGCGGCTCGCGCGCCTTCGCGACGGCGCAGCGCTCGTGAACACGGCGCGCGGAGAGATCGTCGACGAGCAGGCGCTCGTCCGAGAGCTCGTGAGCGGACGGATCAGCGCGGGGATCGATGTGTTCGCGCACGAACCGGACGTCCCCGCACCGCTGCTCGGGCTCGGGAACGTCGTCCTGACGCCGCACATCGGCAGCGCGACGATCGAGACGCGCGCGGCGATGACGCGCGTGGTCGTCGACAACATCGTCGCGGCCGAGCGCGGCGAGCCCCTGCTGACGGCGGTGACGTAGAGCCCGTTGTCAGAGGTGGGATGCGGCGCGGCCGGGACCGCTAGACGTCCACTCCGCGACTTCGAACCAGTGCGTGGCGCGCAGCGCTTCTGCGACCTGGGGATCCGTGTGCGCCGCATAGAAGACATGGCGCTCGAGGTCACAGCAGATCGCGACTTCGTTCAGCGAGACCTCGGGCACCTTCATCAATGCTTCGCCCGGAAGCTTCGCCTCCGCGACGGTGTAGTGCTTGAACTGGAGATCCGGCGCGTACTCCATCAGCGTCGGCCAGTCGGGACACGTGCGTGAGCTCATCCCGCAACCCTTTCTGCCTGCGCACCGATTTCCTCCTGCGACCAACGACCTTCGAGCCGGACGGCGCCCGAGACGTCGCCGGCCGGATAGACGACGAAGGCAGCCGCCTCGTCGAGCCAGTGATACAGGTGCTCACCGCTCTCGTCGCTGAGCCCGAGCCGGACATGGAAGCGCCCGTCGGCAAACGGCAAACGGTCGATCTCGAACCGGACCGGAAGGACGGTCGTCGTCTCCGACCACCCGAGCTGCGCCGCCGACTGCGCCCCGCCGGCGAGCAAGAGCCCGGAAGAATCGCGAACCTCGTAGGAAAGGCGCGGCGGCGGAAGCGGCCGCTCCGCGACCAGTCGGAGCCGAAGCGTCAGCGGCTCGCCGCTCAGGAACTGCGAGCGCTCTTCGCCCGAAGCGCCGAGCAGGCCCACCTCGTCGATGCGCGCCTCGCCCGTCCCCCACTCCTTCAGGCCGGCGCCCCGTTCGGCCGGGTCGAGATCGTCCGCAAGGAGCCGCCGGTACCGGACGATCGCCTCGTGCGTCGGCCCGTCGAACTCGAGTGCGCCGCCGCGCAGGAGCACGGCGCGGTCGCAGAGCCGCTCGACTGCGGCCGCGTCGTGGGACACGAAGACGATCGTGCCGCCGCGCTGCTTGAACTCAAAGATCTTTCCGAAGCACTTCCGCTGGAACTGCTCGTCGCCGACGGCGAAAACCTCGTCGAGGAGCAGCACGTCGGCGTCGATGTGCGCGGCGATGGCGAACCCGAGCCGCATGTACATCCCCGAGGAGTACGTTCGCACCGGCAGGTCGATGAACTCCTCGAGACCTGCGAAGGCGACGATCTCGTCCAGCTGCTCCCGCACGTACGCGCGCTTGAGGCCGTGAATCGAGCCGTTCAGAAACACGTTCTCGCGCCCGGTGAGGTCGGGGTGGAACCCGGCACCGAGCTCGAGCAGCGAGCCAACGCGGCCGCCGACGTCGACGCGTCCCGACGAGGGCTTGATGATCCCGGAGATCAGCCGCAGGAGCGTCGTCTTGCCGGAGCCGTTGCGCCCGACGAGCCCGACCGCGCTGCCGGGCTCGACGGTGAACGTGACGTCGCGAACCGCGACGACGTCCTCACCGCGCACGCGGGACCGCGCGACCACGAGATCCTTCAGCCGCCGTGCTTCGCGCGGATAGACCTTGAAGCGCCGCGACGCATGGTCGACGGCGATCTCGCCGGGTTTCACGCTCCCGAGGGTACCGCGAGGGTCCGCCGCACCAGGCGTGCGAGCACGCGCACGAATGCCGGCGAGGCGTTCGGCATGTCGATGCGAGCGAACTCGATTCCCAGCTCGTCCGCTTTGTCGCGCGCCTCACGGTCGAGGTCCCAGCGGATCTCCAGGTGGTCGGCGACGAAGCCGACCGGGCAGACGAGGACGTTGCGCACGCCTCGCGCGTGCAGATCCTCGAGGTGGTCGAGGATGTCCGGCCCGAGCCACGGTTCTCCCGTCGGCGACTCGCTCTGGAAGGAGAACGACCAGTCACGGACGCCGGCGCGCCCGGCGACGAGCTCAGCCGTCTCGAGCAACTGGTCGCGGTAGGGGTCGCCCTCCTCGAGGATGCGTGCGGGGAGCGAGTGCGCGGTGAACACGACGTGCGCAGCCGTTCCGCGAATTCGATCGGCGAGCACGTCCACGAACGCCGGGTCGTCGTGCCAGCTGTCGATGAACAGCAGCTGCGCGCGGCCGGCGAGAGCGGCCTCCAGTTGCTCCCTGTAACCGGCGATCGAGAGCCGGGAGTAGTGCGGCGCCAGCACGAGGCCGACGATCGTGTCGGCGCCCGTCGCGAGCGCACGCTCGGCGGCTTCGGCGATTCGCGGCGTCCAGTGCTTCATGCCGGTGGGCGGTAGCGCTCGACGAGGTCGTCGAGGTGCTCCGGCCGGATCGGGCGGCCACCGCGGATGTCGGAGTAGTACGCGGGAACGTCGCTCAGCCGCTCGGGCGACCCATATGCCATCAGCACGACGGCGGCACGACCTTGCGCGTCTGCGGTCACGGCTAGACGCGCGCCTCGATCGACGCTTCCTGGACGAACTCGGTCAGGCGTCGCAGGACGGCCGGGTCTGTGTTTGGCATGACTCCATGCCCAAGGTTGAAAACATGACCCGGCCGCCCCGCGGCACGCTCGAGAATAGCGCGCGCCTCGGCCTCGATCCGCTCCCATGGGCCGAGCAGAACTGCCGGATCGAGGTTCCCCTGGACCCCGCGCTCCTCACCGACCTCCTCCCAGCCGCGGTCGAGGTCGATCCGCCAGTCGAGGCCGATTACGTCGCCGCCCGCCGCCGCAAGCGAGCGAAGGAGCGCCGCCGTCCCCGTGCCGAAATGGATCGTCGGCACGTCGAGCGCATCGAGGATCTGGGCCGAGTACGGCGCGACAAACTCCTCGTAGTCGGACGGCGCGAGCGCTCCGACCCACGAATCGAACACCTGAATGACGTCGGCGCCCGCACGCACCTTGCCCTCGACGTAGCGCGTGAACTGCTCGGCGAGCTTTGCCGCGAGCGCATGCCAGAGCTCCGGCTCGCGGTACATCATCGCCTTCACCTTCAGGAACTCGCGACTCGGCCGCCCCTCGATCAGATATGCGGCGACCGTGAACGGGCCGCCGCAGAAGCCGATCACTGCGCGTTCGGGAGCAAGCCGTTCGCGCACGAGTCGGACGGCCTCGAGGATGAACGGCGCGCTCTCCTCCGGCTCGGTCACGAGGAGCCGGTCGACGTCGGCGCGCGAGGTGATGGGGTCGCGGATCACGGGGCCGACGTTCTCGACGAGCTC
>VAXB01000111.1:0-7955 GCA_005883995.1 Actinomycetota bacterium | reverse complement strand
AGAGCTCCGGACGCCGCACGATGTCGAACAGTCCGTACTGCTTGCGGACCTCCCGGTACTGCGGCAGTGACCGGCCGGCCTGGCGCATGAACCAGACCGGCGTGCGCTCGGTCGGCTCGCGCCGACACGCCCTGACGAGGAGCGGGTCCACCGACGACCTACACTAGCCCGGCCTTGACGCGCGTCGGCGATCATCCCGTGCCCGCCGGCCCGCTCGCCGTGCGCTGGCACGCGGTCGACATGCCGCCGGTCGAGGCCGGTGCGCTCGCCGATGTCCACGTGGAGCTCGAGAACGCGGGCGGTGCGCTCTGGCGCGACCTCAAGCTGTCGTACCACTGGCTGGACGAGCGCGGCAATCCGATCGTGTGGGACGGAATCCGCACCCCGGTCGCAGCCGCGGCCGGCGAACGCGTCGCCGTGACTACTCAGGTGCGCGGCCCGATCCCGCCCGGCACGTACCGGCTGGCCTTCGACCTCGTCGACGAGAACCGCTTCTGGCTCGCCGAGCTCGGGAACCACACGCCGACGTTCGACGTCGCGGTCGCGCCCCGCGACGCGCGTACCGCTCGGGCGTACGTCCCGAACGGGATCGTCGTCGCACCCGACTGGGAGGAACGGGTCTACGTCGCGCACACGGAGGGCTACGCCGCCGTCGGCGGGTCGATCGCGTACGACGGCGGACGCCTCCGTCGCGCGCCGGACGAACTGGCGCCGTATGCACCCGGCGGCGGCGGCAACCCGGCGTTCGAGCACCCGCTCATCTGTCCGTCGCTCCTCCCGCCGCTCGCGCCGAACGCCGAGCTGCTCGGCCTACCGGCGTGGCGCCCCGAGGGAGATGAGCCGTGGGTCTACGACGCGCGGATAGCGCTCACACTTCGACCGCGATCTGATCGTCGACGCGCGTGAAGACGAACGCGCCGAGCGCGAGCGAACCGACCGCGGCGACCGCGACGTAGACGACGTCCGCCGCGCGCGGCAGACGCCCGTAGAAGAGCGGATCGCGGAGTGCCTGAATCGCCGGCGCGAGTGGGTTCGCCCAGTGGATCACCTCGACCACCTTGTGGTGCTTCGAGATGTCCGGCGAATTGAGCGGATAAAGCACCGGAGTGAGGAAGAACAGCGGCAGGAGAAGCGCGGCAACGAGGAACTCGATGTCACGGAAGAGGACGTCGAGCGACGCGACCGCCAGTGCGAGACCGCTCACGAGCGCGACGACGCCGACGGCGATCGGAATCGCGAGCCACTCGGTTCCGCGAACGCGCGGCAGCAGCGCGAAGTTCAGGACGAGCAGCCCGAGCAGCATCACGGCGAAGGAAACGAGGTGTGTCGCGACGATCGAGAGCGGGACGAGCTGACGCGGAAAACGGGTCTTCCGGATCAGGTTCGCGTTGTCGAGCATCGACCGCGACGCGGATTGAAGCGCGCTCGCGAAGAAGATCCACGCTGCGAGGCCGACGAGGAGAAAGAGCCCGTAATGCCCTGCCGACCCGAACTGCGTGTGCCATAGCACCGAGAAGACGAGCAGGTACACCGCCATCAGCAGGATCGGGTTCGCGAGCGTCCACGCGACACCGAGCAGCGAGCCGCGGTACTTCGCCTGCACGTCGCGGCGGAACAGGTTCCCGAACAGCTCCCGGTAGCGGAAGAGATCGGCGTAGACGGTCATCGGCGCCGAGGTTACCGGCACAATCGGGCGCCGAATGCCGACCGTCGCGTTCGTCTATCCGAACACGCGCCGCGAACTGATCGCGGAGTGGCATCGCGGCGTGGCACCCGAGACGAACCTACTCGGGCTGAATCAGCTCGCGGCGCACGGCTTCGAGACCCGCGTGCACGAGCCGCGGCTCGAGCGGGGAGCGCCGTTCCTTACCACGCGTCTGCGCTGGCACCTTCGCGAGCTGCCGCTTCCATGGGAGCTTCGAGACGTCGACGTCGTGTTCACGCCGCTCGCGAACCTCGTGCCGCTCGCGGCACGTGCGCGGCGGCGCCCTGCGGTCGTCGTCGTCAACTACGGCTTGAACTCGATCCTGAGGCGTGGAAACGCGGCGCGTCGCGCGGCGTTGCGGGCGTCACTGCGGAGCGCCGCCGCCGTCGTGTGCCTGGGCGAATCGCAACGACACGAGCTGCTCGAACTCGCCGGTTTGGACCCACACCGAGTTGCCGTCGTCCGCCACGGCGTCGACCACCACTTCTTCAAACCGACGCCGCGGCTCGGCGAGCGGCTCGTGATCGCAGTCGGCAAGGACCTCGCACGCGACTACGCGACTCTCGCCGACGCAGCACGCGACCTCGAGGCGCATTTCGTCGTCGTTGCGCTACGGCGGAACGTCCGCGACGTCGCCCTTCCGCCGAACGTCGAGGTGCGCGAGCGGATCCCGTGGACCGAGCTTCGCGACCTCTACGCCCGCGCCGACGTCGCCGTCATCGCGATGCGCAGCGCTGCGTTCACGTACGGGTCCGAGGCCGGCGGGATCACAGCGCTCCTCGAGGCAATGGCGTCCGGTCGCCCGGTCGTCGCGACCGATCGACCGATTATGCGCGACTACGCCGTCGGCGACGCCGGCATACGCCTCGTCGAGCCGGAGGACCCCGACGCGCTCGAACACGGCATCCTCGCCGCACTCGAAGACGACGCTGCCGGCGCAGCAGGCAGGCGCAGGGTCGAAGCAGCGCACACGATGGATTCGATGGCCGCTGCGCTCGCCTCCGTACTGCTGCGCGCGCATGGCTAGGGACGGCGTCGGAAGAAACCGTTGGCCTGCAAGAGATCGCCGCTGCGCCGGTCCCTGAACGACGTCTCGATCCCGATCGGGTCGAATCCGGCCGAACGCAGAAATGCGATCACCTCCTCGACGAGCGCCTGACCGCGGTAAAGCTCCACGGCCGAGAGCTCGACTTCGACTATGCGCACGAATCCGAGACTGGCCTCCGCTCCGCGAAGCACGGCAAGCTCGGCGCCCTGGACGTCGAGCTTGAGGTACGCGCGGCAGCCCTGGGGGACGACGCCGAGCTCGTCGAGCCGCGCGACCTCGACCTCGATTTGCCCGACCTCGGCCGACTCGGGCGCATGCTGCAGATGCGCATCGGCCATCGGGAGCAGCGAGCTCGACTGACGGTTCGCGGCAACGCGGAAAACGGCGATCCGTGATTCGTCGCCGAGCGCGAGCCGATGCCAGTCCCAGTCTCGATCGCGGGCGGGAGGGTCCTCGAGTGGCTCGAACGAGATGATCCGGCCCCGAAAGCCGAGCGATCTGATCCCGCGTGCCCACCCGCCGTCGCTCGCCCCGACGTCGAGGACGACGTCGATACGCTCGGTCGAGAGGAGCTCTGTGCGCCGGAGGTGCGGGAAGTTCCTCGGCTCATGCGCGATCACTTCGACGCCGACCCGCCGGAGGAGAGGCCGGACGAAACCGAACGCTCTCTTCACCGCCCCGGCACGATACTCGTCTGGCGTCCGCGGTAGGTTGCAGCACACAAGGCGCTAACAGGGCTCGGCTACCCTCGCTGCCGGGCTCGTGGCAATCGTGGCAGAGGTATCGGCATGGACGCTCTAGCGGCACTCGTCGCGTTTCCCGCCAGTGCTGGGCTGATTGCGCTCCTGCTCCGGACCCCGCTTGCGCAGCGCGTTGTCGCCGCGCCGCGGCACGACCGCTGGCACGAACGGCCCACGCCGATCATCGGCGGCATCGGCATCTTCGGCGGGTTCATCATCGCGCTCGCCGTCGTCGTCGCAACCGGCGCGGTGCCGGCGAATCGCGAGCTACTCGCGATCGCCGGCGGTGCGGCGATCCTGTTCTTCGCGGGCCTGATCGACGATGTCTTCTCTCTCGGCCCGCTGCCGAAGCTGGCTGCGCAAATCGGCGCCTCGCTCCTGCTCGTCTTCACCGGCCTCACGATCCAGGGACTGATCGGAAACCGCATCGTCGCCGGCACGGTGGCGGTTCTCTGGCTGGTCGGGATGACGAACGCCTTCAATCTTCTCGACAACATGGACGGCCTCGCCGCGACGCTCGCAGCGATCGCCGCCGGGTTCTTCGCGATCGACGCAGTCACGTCGCACCCGAACGACGTCTCCCTTGCGATCGCGCTCGCGCTCGCGCTCGCGTGCGCCGGCTTCCTGCCCTTCAACCTCCGTCCGCGCCGGAACGCCGCGGTCTTCATGGGCGACGCCGGCAGCCAGATGCTCGGCTTCACGCTCGCGGCGCTGGGGTTGTCGGCGAGCTGGAAGGTCGCCGGGACGACGGTCGCAACCCTGCTCTTGCCGATCCTGATCCTGGCGGTGCCGATCCTCGACACGACCCTCGTGACGATCGTCCGGCTCCTGGACGGTCGCCCCGTCTACCGCGGCGGGCGCGACCACACGTCGCACCGACTCGTCTACCACGGGCTGTCGGAGAAGCGCGCCGTCGCGCTGCTCGCCGTCGTGTCCGTCGCGCTCGGGACGACGAGCCTCGCCTACGAAGTCCTCGGGAACCAGTTCGTGACGCTGATCGGCGTCCTGCTCACGTTCGCGCTGCTCGTCCAGTTCGGGAGCCTCCTCTCGGAGGTCGACCGGTCCGCTGATCTCGGGCCGCAGCATGAACGCTCGCTCCTCCGGACCTTCGTCGCGAATCCCCGCCGCCTGATCGAGTCGCTCGTCGACTTCGCGCTGATCACGGCTGCGTTCTCCGCCGCGTACTACATCCGCCTCCAGGACAGCGGCACGCCGTGGCAGCGGCACATCTTCCTGATCTCGCTGCCGGTGCTCCTCTTCGCCCGCTACGCCGCATTCATCCCGTTCGGGCTCTATCGCGGCGTGTGGCGCTATGCCGGCGCCCGCGACGCCGTCAGCGTCGTCGCCGCGGTCGTCGTCTCGGAGGTCGTGGCGTATGCGTTCGTCGGCCTCACCCAAGCATGGGGAGGGCTTCCGCGCAGCATCTTCGTCATCGACGCGCTGATTGCAACGGTGCTGATCGGCGCGTCGCGCTTCTGGGAGCGCGGCGCCGTCCGCGCGCTGAGCTCGCTCGTCGGGAAGAGCTCCCGCCGACGGACGCTGATCGTCGGCGCCGGCCGCGCCGGGCGAAGCCTCCTGCGCGAGCTCCGTGAGACGCCGGGCGAGCAGGTGGTCGCGTTCGTCGACGACGATGGGCGCCTGCGCGGGCGGCGCCTCCAGGGCGTTCCCGTCGTCGGCGGCGTCCACGACGTCGAGCGCATCCTCGCGTCGACGCGCCCCGAGACCGTGCTCGTGACGATCCCGGACGCCCCGCGGGAGCGCCTCGACGTCGTCGTCGAGGCCTGCGCCCGGGCAGAGGTACCCTGCCGATTCGTGCGCCGCGAGACCGATCTCGACCCACGCGTCGTCCTCGGCGCCGCCGGCAAATGACCGTCGCCACGTCGCGCGCCCGGCCGGCGCGCGACCGGACACTCGCCGACCGGTTCCTCGGCGTCGTCCCGCTGCTCGCGATCTTCTTCTGGCTCTGCGTGATCTACGCCTGGCAGGCGTGGCGGCACGGGTCGCCGTGGCTCTTCGGCGACGAACTCGAGCTGTCGCAGCTCTCGCGTTCGATCGCCGCGACGGGCCACGCCGCGCGCCGAGGGCAGCCGCACCCATTCGATTCGCTCTACACGTACCTGATCGCGCCCGCGTGGCGGATCCACAACACGCAGCACGCGTACGACACGATCAAGTACCTCAACGTGCTCGTCATGTCGGCCGTGGCGTTCCCCGCCTACGGCATCGCTCGCATCCTGACGGGTAAGGGGCCGGCGCTCTTCGCCGCGGCAGCCGCGGCGGTCATTCCGGCGCTCTTCTACTCGTCCCTGATCGTCGAGGAACCGCTCGCGTATCCCTACGCGACGCTCTGCCTCTTTCTGATCATCAACGCGCTCCTACGTCGCCGTCGTTGGTGGGTCGGCGGCGCCGTCGTCGCCTCGCTCGTCGCACCGTTCGTCCGCGGGGAACTGATCGTGATCCCCGCGGCGTTCGTCCTCGGGGCGTTGTTCCTCGCCTGGCAGTCGAACGTCTCGAGGCAGTGGCGAGCACGGTGGACGATCGGGGACTGGATCGGCGCGGCCGTGGTCCTCGCCGGCGCCGCGGTGCTTTTCAGCGCGCTCATGGGTCACCGCTCGTACGAATGGCTGGTCGCGACGGGGTTCTACAAGCACCGCATGTTCACGCTGGGGATGCGTGCGGCCGGCGCGCTGACGATCGGGCTCGGCATCCTTCCCGTCGTCGTCGGGCTCGCAACGCTCTGGGCGCCGCGCGGCGAGCGATTCCGGATCGAATTGCGCGTGTTCCGGTGCGTCCTGCTCGCCGCCGTGATCACCTTCGGCTGGTACACGGCGGTGAAGGCGTCGTATCTGTCGACGTCGTTCGCAACCGTGACGGTCGAACGCAACCTGATGTATCTCGCGCCGCTCTTCTTCGCCGCGACTGCGTTGTGGCTCGAGCGACGCGCGCTGCATCCGGTCGCCGCCGGCGTCGCCGCGGCGTTCGCCTTGTACCTCGTGCTGACGACCCCGTACGAGATGCAGTTCCGCCTGTACTCGGATGCTCCCGGCTTCGCCTTGCTCCAGTGGCTCAACCGCACCGCCCTCGCGCTCACGCCAGGAGGAGCGAAGCTCTTGCTCCTCGTCATCCTCGCAGCGACCGTCGCCGTGGTGCTCGGAACGAAGTTCGTGCCGCGCGCGGCGTCCGCCGTCGCGATCGGCGTCGCGGCTTTCGTGCTCGCCTGGAACTTCGCCGGACAGCTGACGGCCTCCGCAGCGTCGAACGAGTTCTCGCGCTCGTCGTTGTCGAACATCCATGGCGGCCCGATGTGGCTCGACCACCGCACGCAGGGCGCGCCGACGCTCTACCTCGGGCAGGCGATTCAGGATCCGAACAGCGTCAACCTGCTCGAGTTCTGGAATCGGTCGATCCGCCAGGTCTGGAGCCTGGACGGGACCGCTCCCGGGCCGGGGCCGACGACGACGCCGGACCTCAAGCGAACCGACGGGACGCTTTACCCGGACCCAGGGTACGAGTATGCCGTCGCGGAGCCCGGAATCGTGTTCGACGGCAAACTGGTCGGCCAGCACGCGCACCGCGCCGGCGGACGCTTCCAGACGTGGCGGCTCTACCACGTGAACCATCCGTTGCGCCTGAAGCGCTCGATCACGGGTCTGTACCCAGACGGCTGGTCGGGGCCGAACGGGACGCAGTACACGCAGTACGCGACGCCCGGCGGCGGTGGGGGGACGATCGCCGTGCGAGTTTCGCGCGAGGACTGGAGCGGGCCCTTCCGCCCGGCGAACGTGCAGGTCACGCTCGGCCGGATCCGCATCGGCACGGACAAGGAGCCGCACGTCGCACTGCCCTACACGATCCGGCGCTGGACGATCCATCGCAACGAGAGCAAGACCGTCGTGCTGCCGACGCCGGGCCCGCGCTTCCGCGTCGAGGTCGCAGTGTCGCCGTTCTTCCGCCCGCACGACCTCGCGCCGCAGCGCACGAGCGACTCACGGCCGCTCGGCGCGGAAGTGACTTACCAGTTCAGGAACTCGCCACGCAGACGTAGGTGAAACGCGCGCGCAGAACGGCGCGAGCGAACGGGCCGCTCCGCTCGAGCGCCTGCAGCCCGTGCGCGACCGCCGGTGACAGGGCGTAGCGCTGCGGCACGAAGAACGGCCTCGCGACGAAGTGGTCAAAGCCGGCTGCAAGCGCGTCCGCACGGACGTCCGCGAGCCCGTACTGGCGCGGATTCAGGTCGAACACCAGCTTCTTCGTCGTGTAGGCGCGCACGTGCGCGAAGAACGCGCGGCGCTCCCGCGCGTAGTAGATCGCGCGAAAGCAGCTCGTCGCCGCGACGTCGCCGGCGGGAACGTAGTCGTTGAGATCGCCGTGGGCAATCTCGCGCCGCCGCGCACGTCCCGCCGCGACCATCGCCTCGCTTCCGTCGACGCCGAGATAGCGCACCCCGTCTGGAAGGAAGTCG
>VAXB01000110.1 GCA_005883995.1 Actinomycetota bacterium | reverse complement strand
GTCGACGTCGTCGGCCCCTCGGCGCCCGGCTCGTATGCCTCGGGTGCCCACGGATTGAGCCCTTCCTCGGCCCCGCTCGACCCTTCCGGGTCGGCGACCCCTTCCGCCGGCGGGCCGGCATCCTTGACCTCGGGGTCCGTCTCGGGCGGCTCGCGATCGGTCGTCGGCGGCGTGTCGCCGCCGGATCCCTCGCTCCGAGCGCCGCTCCCGGCGTGCTCCTCGCCCTCGCCCAGCAAGTCGCCACCGCCCGGCTCCGAGCCCATGTGCACGTCGCTCATGCCGAGGCCGCGTCCTGAACCTGCTTGTCCAGTGAGTTCAGCACGTGCGTGACCTGCTGGTTCACGATCGGCTGCAGGACGCGCTGGCCCATCGACGCCACGGGACCGAGCAGGTGAACGTCCGCTTGCCATTTCATCTGCGTCGCGTCGCCTGCCTCGCTGAGGTGGAACGACGTCTCCATGTTCATGACCGCGCCGACCCCGTTCCCCTTGATCGCCATCTTGGCGAACTCCGGCTCGCGCTCGTCGGTCTTTTCCATGCTCACGCTCATCCGGAGGCCGCCGAGGCCGAGCGGGATCTTCACGTTCGCGGTCCAGTGCCGGTCGTCGTGGACGTCGAACGACTCGACGCCGGGCATCGTCTTCGCCATCTGGGAGGGGTCGTTCAGCACCTGCCAGACGGTTGCACGCGGTGCCTTGAACTCGCGTTCGCCCTCGACCTTCATCGCGACACCACCTCGACACCCGCGCGCGAGGCCTCCGGCTCCTGGAGGAGCGCCCAGACACGGTGATACGGGTTGCAAGAGTCGGTGACGACCGGCTTCCCGCGCGCGCGCAGCGCGTCCTGCAGCGCCGCGCAGATCGCGTGGATCCCCGCGCCGCCGCCCTCGCCCATGCCCTTCGCGCCGAGCGGCGTGAATGGCGACTCCGATTCGATGAAGCCGTTCTTCATCGGCGGCATATCGAGCGCGTGCGGCACGTGGTAGTCGTAGAAGTTCGGTGTCAGGAGGTTCCCGTCCGCGTCGTAGGGGAACGTCTCGTGCGTCGCAGCGCCGAGCGCCTGCGCCGTCGCACCGTGCACCTGCCCCTCGACGATCTGCGGATGGATCCGCTTGCCGCAGTCGTCGACGGCGGCGTAGTCGACGATCTCGTAGACGCCGGTGTCGGGATCCACTTCGACGACCGCCGCGTGGATCTGCGTCGCGTACGTCAGAGTGAGGTTGCCGTACTTCCGCTCGAGGTCGGGTTTCTCGAACGGCGGCCGGTAGACGTAACGGCAGTTCAACGTGACGCCGAGATCCTCGGGCAGGCCGGCATTGTTCGCGTTCAGGATCGCGCCCAGCGCCATGAACGGCAGCGCCGCTTCCGGGTTCGCCTTCATCCGCGCCTGACCCTCGGCGAGCTCGATGTCGTCGGCCGAGCACCCGAGGACGACGGACGCGAGCTTCTTCATCTCTCCGGCGAGCATGTCCGCGGCTCCCTTCACCGCCCCGAGCCCGGTCACGGCGAACTGTGACGCGTACGTGCCCGAGAACCCGGCGTGCGAGTTCCAGTACGAGTCGTGGCCGGGCCGCACGTTGATGTCGTCGGGCGAGCATCCGAGGATGTCGGCGACGACCTGGGACGCCGTCGTCTCGTGGCCCTGTCCCTGCGGGACGGTGCCGAGCGTGACGACGATCTCGCCGAAGATGTCGAGCTTCACCGTCGCGACCTCGTTGTTTCCGGAGAACTGCAGGTCCGGATTCAGGATCATCGACTGGCCGAAGTTGTTCGTGCCCGAGTCGAGCGTCGAGCCGATGCCGACGCCGAGGAGCCGCCCACGCGATTCGGCGTCGCGGCGTTTTTGCTCGATGCTCGGGTAGTCGATCAGCTCGAGCGCGATGTCGAGGCAGCGCGCATAGTCGCCGGAGTCGTAGATGCAGCCGTTCGGCGTCTCGTACGGGAACTCGTCGTGCTTCACGTAGTTCCGCTTGCGGACCTCGACCGGATCGAGCCCGAGCTCACTCGCCACGATGTCGATGATCCGCTCGGTCAGCCAGAGGTGCTGCATCCGCGAGTAGCCGCGGTTCGGCGAGACCGGGGACTTGTTCGTCGTCACCTGCGTGAAATCGACGCGGATGTTGCGCCAGCGGTAGCAGCCCGGCGTCACCTGCGCCCAGATGATGCAGCCGAGCGGCTCGTAGCGCGGGAAGGCGCCGCAATCGTCGGTCGCACGCACCTTGAAGCCGAGCATCGTGCCGTCGGCCTTTACCGGGACCTCGATGTCCTGGAACCAGCGCTCGTTGCCGTGCGCGTTCGCGGTGTGCTGGTCGGTCCGCCACTCCGTCCACTGGACGGCGCGGTTCAGCTTCCGCGCAAGCAGGCAGCATGCGACGAAGTACGGGTGCAGGCAGATCTTGTTGCCGAATGCACCGCCGATGTCCTGCGTGACGAAGCGCAGCTTGTCGAGGCCGACGCGCAACGCCGGCGCCATCCAGATCGCGCCGACACCGGGCATCTGGTGGTTGCAGTACATCGTCCACTGTCCGGTGCCCTTGTTGTACTCGATGAGACAGCCGCTGCACTCGAGCGGCGTCGACGAGAACCGGTCGAAGTGGAGCTCCTTGATCTTGACCACATGATCGGCCTCGGCGGCCGCGGCGTCGTAGTCGCCCCAGTCGAAGGTCCCGTCCCAGACGACATTCGAGCCGGCTTCGTCGTGCAGGATCGGCGCGTCGCCCTCCTGCGCCACCCGCGCGTCGACGAGCGGCTCGAGCGGCTCGTACTCGACCTCGACGAGCTCGGAGGCGTCGCGCGCGAGCTCGCGGCTCGACGCGACCACCGCGGCGACCGGCTCGCCGGCAAAGCGCGCCTTGCCGACCGCGAGCGCGTAGTCCTTCATGTGCGCGCCGGGCGGGACGGAAAGCTCGAAGAAGGGGTCCGTGAGGATCGCGACCTCGTCTCCCGTCAGCGTCCCGTACACGCCCGGGACGTCGAGCGCCTTCGAGACGTCGACGGACTTGATGCGCGCGTGCGCGTACGGCGAGCGCACGAAGTGGACGTAGCCCATCTCGTGGCGCTTGATGTCGTCGAAGAAGACGCCCTCGCCCTGGACGAGCCGCTTGTCTTCCTTCCGGGGGACGTTCTGGCCGGCCCAACCCTTCTGCGGCTGCCCCGGCTCGACGACCTTCGGCTGCGGCGGAGCAACGGTTTCAGTCATGACGTCTCCCCCACGGACTTGATCGCTTCGACGATGTTCACGTACCCGGTGCAGCGGCAGATGTTGCCTTGAATGGCCTTCCTGATCTCTGCTTCAGTCGGGTGCGCGTTGCTGCGCAGGAGCGCCGTCGCGCTCATCAGCATTCCCGGCGTGCAGTAGCCGCACTGGAGCGCATGGTGCGCGCTGAACGACTTCTGTAGCTCCGTCAGCTCCTCGCCTTCGGCAAGCCCTTCCACCGTCTCGATCGTCGCGCCGTCCGCCTGGACCGCGAGCATCATGCAGCTCTTGATCAGCGTCCCGTCGAGGATGACGGAGCATGCGCCGCAGTTGCCGGTGTCGCAGCCGACGTGGCTGCCGGTCAGGTCGAGGTCGTCACGCAGGAAGTGGATCAGCAGCCGGCGCGCGTCGACCTCGCGCTCGTACGTCGTGCCGTTGACCGTCACGGAGACGGTCTTGCTGCGGACGACTTCGGCCGTTCCGGCTTCCACTCAGTTCCTCCTCTGCTCGGCTTGTTCGACCGCGCGCGCCGCGAGCACCTCGGCGAGATGGCGACGATACCCGGACGAGGCGTGGACGTCTCCCGGCGGATCGAGGTTCGCTGCGCGAACCGCCTCGCGCACCGCGTCGGCGGCTGTCGACGACACCTCGACGCGCACGGGAACCGCGTCGACGCAGCCGATCGCGATTCGCGGCGCGCCACCGTCGAGCGAAGCCGCAGCGCTGACGATGCAGGTCCCGTCCTTGCCGATCGTCACCGCCGCGAACCCGTCGCCCTTGCCCGCCGGAATGACGATCTTCGTGACGAGCTCGCCCGCGCCCGCAGCGGTCATGTAGACGCCGATGAAGAAGTCTTCCGCCGGGACGTCGCGCTCCCCGTCCGTCCCGACGATCGTCATGGTCGCGCCGAGCGCGACCATCAGCGGTGGCAGGTGGTTCGTCGGGTCGTTCGAGCACACGTTGCCGCCGATCGTGCCGCGGTTACGGACCTGGACGTCGGCGATCGTCGCGCAGACGTCGCCGAGGATCGGCCGCGCGCGCGCCTCGACGGATTCGACGAGCTCCGTGTACGTGACCATCGAGCCGACGGTCAGCGTGCCGTCGGCGGCAAGGTCGATCGCCTTGAGCTCGGCGAGGTCCTGGAGGTCGACGAGGACGTCCGGCGACGCGGCGCGTGACTTCATCACGTTGATCAGCGTCTGCCCGCCCGCGAGAGCGCGCGCGCCGTCGTGCTCGGAAAGGAGGCGCACGGCGTCCCGCACGCTCGCCGGACGAGCGTATTCGACCTCCCGCAGGAGCATGCGCTATTCAGTGCAGAAAGGCCTGCACCGGTCAAGAAAGAAGCGGTTGTCGCGAACGACCGGCACTGACGATCGTGGTAGTTTCGCCGTGCTCTTGCCGCCGGAACGCGTCACACCGGAGCTTGTCCTCATCGACCCGGACCTGCACGAACGTGAACGCGCTCGACTCAACGAGGTCGCTCTGTTGAACGCCGTTCTGGCCGACAGCGCCCCCGACGGTGCGGGGCGCCGGCCGCCGGTTGTTTCCGACGATCCTCGTCCCAGTGCCTTCCGGCCTCGGCCTTCAGGTCCGCCTCTTCGATCGCTGGATCCGCATACGCCCCGGGCGCTCGCACGTCCGCCTTCCCTTGTTTCACCGGAGACAACAAACGCTTCGCCGTGTGCAGGAGATTCATCAGCTCCCCAGGTTGGGCCCGAGATCGGACGAGATCATCTCACGTCGAGCACGTCCGGACCCGCGGCCGCCGCGGCTGCCTGTCGCGCACGCACTGACCACCGACGAGTGACGTCGCGCCGCGCGCACGAGCAGGCCGCAAGGTCTGGGCGACCAGCCCCGACCGGCGCCTCGAGGGGAGACTTTCGGCGCCGGCCTCGGCGACGTCCTGTCCGGCGCGACGCCGGTGAAACGGCGGCGACCACGGACGGTTCCGGCGCGTGAGTGGCTGGGCTGCGGGCTGAGGCGCGCCGCGTCAGGCGTGAGCGGCGTTGCCGCAGGCTCCGCGCCACTCCCTGCGAGCGACGCCCCGACGGTGTTTCGGTGGCCTGCAACCGGGTAGCTGGCCAGGAACTGTCTAAAAAGCCGGCCCCGGACCGTGGCCGAACATGATCGAAAGGGGTTGGCATGGCAACTGATGCTGTACGGAGTAGACGCGCGCCCTCGCACGGCTCGCGTGCGGTCGCCCGCCTGACGACGGAGACCAAGCACGCGCTCAAGACGACGGAGTTCTGGGCGATGGTCGCCATCGTCGCCGGAATCCTGGTCGCGTCCTGGATCGTCGGCCAGGGCGACGGCAACGGAAACAACAACGTCGACGCATTCCCGGCGCAGCGCGCGTGGCTGTACGTGGCGATCGTGGGTGTCGGTTACATGGTGAGCCGCGGCCTGGCGAAGGCCGGGAGTCGTGAGCCGTACTGGGCAGATGAGAACGATCTGCCGGGCTCACGCGACGGCGGCTGATTCCGAGTCCTCGCGAAAGCGAGACGGCCTCCCGAGCATGGAAACTCGGGGAGGCCGTCTCAGGGCTCCGCGGTACCAACTCCGGTACAAAAGGGCGCGCCGAGCGGCGCGCCCTTTCAGGTCCCGTCCCTCTACAGGTCTTTTCCGACTCCCCAGGTTGGACTCGAACCAACAACCCTCCGGTTAACAGCCGGATGCTCTGCCAATTGAGCTACTGGGGACGGCAGCGCGAAAGTCTAGCCGCTCCCCCTTCGCGGCACGCTGTCCCGGACCCCGCCTGAAGCCGCGTCAGCGGGGCAGCGTCTGCGCCGACGCAAGCCGCTCGACCGCGGCCCTGATCTTCGCCAGCGACGCCTGCAGCTCGAGCGTCCGGACGGGGTCCGCATCCGCGAGCTCACGGCGGATCCGCCGCTCGCGCAGCCGGAGCAAGAGCTCCTCGGCGGTTCGCTCGTCGATCCCGTCCGACGCGGCGCGCGCATCGAGCTCGGCCAGGACTCCGACGAGCTCCGGATCGTCCTCCGTGCCTTCCCCGAGCAGGAGCGCCCGTACGCGGCGGTGGAGATCCGAGTCGAAGTGCTCGGCGCCGAGCTCCGCGAGGACCGGCGCGAGCGATCGATGGATGGCGACGCCGGCGAGCGCATTCCGCTCGAGCCGGTCGCCGGCGTCGAGCAGCCGCGCAGACACCCGACCGGTCGACGCGGAGCCGGCACGCGGCGCAAGCCCTGCCTGGGTCTCCTTCGGCAGGTCGAGCCGGTCGGCGACGTAGCGGAGCGCCTCCTGGCGCTCCGGCGACTCCTCGAACCGCCCCAGCACCTCACGGGCACGGACGAACGCCTCCTGGCGATCGGGCGCACGCTCGACCTCGAGCCGGACGCGGTGGAGGACGTAGCTCGTCGCCTCGCCGATCCGCTGTTCGAATCCGTCCGCGAGATCGGCCGGGTCGAGCCCCGGAGGGAGGACGACGACGCGCACGTCCAGTCCTTGGCCAAAGGCGAGCTCCATCCCGCGTAGCGTCGCGGCTTCACCGGCGGCATCGCCGTCGAAGCACAGGACGACCTTCGACGTCAGCCGCGACAGCTCTCGCAACTGTCGTTCTGTCAGCGCCGTTCCCATCGACGCGACGACCGGCTCGACGCCTGCCTGGCGGAGCGCGATCACGTCCGTGTTCCCCTCGACGACGACCGCACGCTCCTGCTTCGCGATCGGCGCGCGTGCGAGGTCGAGCCCGTAGAGGAGGTCGCCTTTACGGAAGAGCTCGCCCTCCGGCGAGTTCACATACTTCGCACGGAGCGGGTCGTCCTCGCGCAGCTTCCGTGCCTGGAACCCGAGCACGCGGCCGCGCGCATCGCCGAGCGGGAACAACAGTCGGCCGTTGAAGTAATCGTTGCCACGGTTGTTAATCAACCCGGCAGCGCGCAGCTCGTCTCGCGTGAACCCCTTCTCGAGCGCCTTGCGCGCGAGCGTGGTCCCGCCGAGCGCGAGCCCGAGGCGGTACTCGCGGCAGACGTCCGGTTGCAAGCCGCGGCCCGCAAGGTAGTCGCGTGCCAACGATCCCGCCTGCGAGTCCCAGAGATAGCGCTCGTAGAAGCTCGCGGCCGCATCGAGCAGCGACAGCAGGCGCTCGCGCCGCCGGCGCCGCGCGTCCTGCTGTGGCGATACCTCCTCGTACTCGAGCTGCACGTTGAACCGGTCCCCGAGCCACTCGATCGCGCCGGCAAAGTCGAGCTGCTCCGTCTCGCGGACGAACGTGATCAGGTCGCCCTTCGCGCCGCAGCCGAAGCAGTAGTACAGCTTGTCCGTCGGATTCACCGAGAAGCTCGGCGTCCGTTCCTCGTGGAACGGACAGCGCCCCATGTAGCGGCCGCCCGTCTTGCGGAGCTGCGTCCGCGCCGAGACGACGGCGACCATGTCGGCGGCCCCCTTCACCTCCTCGACGGACGCGTCCTTGATGCGCGCCATCTAGTCGAGCTTCTCCGCGTATTCGAGGGCGAACCGATCGGTCATCCCGGAGACGAACGTCACGATCGCCTCCGGCTGGTCGCCGCGCGCGACGAGCGCATCGACGATCCGCCGGACCGTCCGCCGCGCGCGATCGTGCTCGCCCCTCGCGTGCGGGCCCAGGTAGACGCGGTCGAACATGAAGCGCCGAAGCGCGAGCATCGACCCGCCGATCTCGTCGCTCTGGACGATGTCGCCGGCACGCTCGGAGCTCTCGACGAGATCGTGGACGAGGCGGTCTATCCGCGCGCCGCCGTCCACCCCAAGCAGGGCGACCTCCGCCTGCGGCAGGTCCTCCGGGCGGAGGATTCCGAAGCGGACGGCGTCGTCGATGTCGTGGTTGATGTATGCGACGCGGTCGACGATCCGGATGATCTTCCCCTCGAGCGTCGCGGGCTCGCGCTCGCCGGTGTGGGTCAGGATCCCGTCCCGCACCTCCGCCTTCAGGTTCAGCTGCTCGGCAATCCGTAGGGACTGCTCGTTGTGCCGAAAGCCCAGGCCGAACTGCTCGCGCAGCGCCGCGTCGAGCGCCTCCTCGCCGGCATGACCGAACGGCGGGTGGCCCATGTCGTGGCCGAGCCCGATCGCCTCGACCAGATCCTCGTTCAGCCGCAGCGCACGGGCAACCCCGCGCGCAATGCCGGTCGTCTCGAGCGTGTGCGTCATCCGCGTCCGGTAGTGGTCGCCGGCGGGATCGATGAAGACCTGTGTCTTCCCCTTCAGGCGGCGAAACGGCTTCGAGTGCAGGATGCGGTCACGGTCGCGCTGGAACGGCGTCCGCAGCCGGCACTCGGCCTCTTCGTGAAGTCGCCCCCCACCGTCGTACGAGCGGACGGCGAGCGGCGAGAGTGACCGCTCCTCGTTCTCGCGCACGCTCTGCTCGAAGCGATCGGCGACGCGTCCTGCGAGCTCGGGCATCGATCTAGCGTAGTTCGGCTAGATGATGATGGGCACCGTGCCGCCGTCCGCGCTCCACGCGGCGCCGGTGACGTAGCTCGCGCGGTCAGAGCAGAGAAAGGCGATCACATTCGCGATCTCGTCGGCTTCGGCCAGTCGACCGAGCGGCCGCCCTGCACCGACGGACTGCAGGACCTCCTCGCGCGTTTTCCCGGTGCGCCCGGCCTGCTGGTCGGCGAGCCCGCCGGCGCCGACCCATGCATCGGTCGCCGTCGGCCCCGGCGCGACGGCATTGCATCGGATGCCGTCCTTCGCGTAGAGGTCGGCGACGAGGCGCGAGAGCGACAGGACCGCAGCCTTCGTGACGGTGTAGTTCGGCATCCCCGTCGACGGGCGCTTCCCGGCGGTCGACGACACGTTGACGACGACGCCCGAGCCTGCGCGGCGGAGCGACGGAAGCGCTGCGCGGATCGACCGGACGTAGCTCATGACGTTCAGCTGCCACATGTCGTCCCACTGGCGGTCGCTCAGCTCCTCGAAGGCCGCCTGGTACGCCTCGCCGACGTTGTTCACGAGACAGTCGAGCCCGCCGAGCGCGTCCTCGGTCTCGGCGACCAGCTCGTCCGGGGCGCCCGGCTCCGACAGGTCCGCAACGACGCCGAACACGGCGCCCGACGCCGCCCGCGCCTCGTCGACCCGCGCCGAGTCGCGCCCGCAGACGACGACGCGCGCACCCTCCGCGGCAAGGACGCGCGCGGTCGCGAGGCCGATCCCGGAGGTCGAGCCCGTGACGAGGCAGACGCGTTCGCCGAGCCCGAGCTCCACCGGACTAGCCTACTCGCGTGACGACCCTGATCCTGACCCGCCACGGCGAGACCGACTGGAATCGTGACGGACGCTGGCAGGGGCAGGCGGATACGCCGCTCAACGACGCGGGACGCGAGCAGGCGCGCGCGCTCGCGGCCGACCTCGCGGCTGAGCCCGTGGTCGCCGTCTATTCGAGCGACCTGCGCCGTGCGCGCGACACCGCGATGCTCGTCGCCACCCGCCACGGGCTCGAGGTACAGGCCGATCCGCGCCTTCGCGAGATCGACTTCGGCGACTGGGAAGGGCTTACGACACCCGAGATCCATCACCTGTACCCGGACTTCGCCGAGGCCTGGCCGCCAGATCAAGGCGAGCCGTTCCCCGGGGGCGAAACCTACGTCGCGATGGGCCGGCGGGTCGTCGGCGCATTGCGCGAGATCGTCGATCGGCACCCCGACGGGACGGTCGTCGTCGTCCTCCACGGCGGCCCGATCCGGGGGGCTCTCGCGCATGCCGCCGGGATCAGCTACGGCGAGCAGCGGGAACGGCGCGGGCACGTGGCCAACTGCGACATGGTCCGGATCGCCGTTCAGGACGGACGCTTCACGGCGGTAGACTGAGGCCCCCGGTGGAGGACTACACGAACAAGTACAAGGGGGAACAGGTCGAAGTCGCTCTGTTCGGCGGCGAGTACCACGAGGGCGTCCTGACCGCCTACTGCTACGTCGAGGACGTGGCGCACATCGAGCTCAACGGCCACATCCTGGTGCCGTTGCAGAACATCGCCTCGCTTCATTGCTCGAGCCGCTGCGACGCACCGGACGACGACTGGCCGCCCCGCGGCCTGCGCGAAGACGGACAGGACGACGGCCACTAACCACGATGGGCGGCGCGCTTCTCGCCGTTCGCAACATCTTCAAGGCATGGGTGTTGCTCGTCGCGTCTTGCGCCTTGTTCGCCGGGATCGGCTGGCTGCTCGGGGGATACCGGCTCCTGTCGATCTTCGTGTTCTGCGGCGCGCTGCTCGCGGCCGCGCTCTACTGGTACTCCGATCGGGTCGCGCTGGGGCTCGTGGGTGCGCGCGAGCTGCCGTTCGCCGAAGCACCCGGCGTCCACTCGACGGTCGAGCGACTCGCCGCGCGCGCAGGTGTCCTGAAGCCGCGGCTCTATCTGATGCCGGACGGGCTGCCCCGTGCTCTGGCCGCCGGCCGCGGCCCGCGCGGCTCCGCAGTGGCGCTCAGCAGCGGCTTGATCTCCGCGGCGACGCCGGCCGAGCTCGAAGCGGTGATCGCCCACGAGCTCGCGCACGTGCGGCATCGTGACGTCGTCGTCCAGACCTCGGTCGTCGTCCTCGCCGCGACGCTGCTCGAGTCGAGCCGGATCGGCGGCTGGTTCCAGCGCGCGCTCCTGTTCGTGCTCGGCCCGTTGGCGGCGGCGTTCGTCCATCTGCTGCTGTCACCGAAGCGCGAGTTCCTCGCCGACCGCGCGGCCGCCGTGATCTGCGAGTCGCCGCACCCGATGGCTGACGCGCTCCAGCGGCTCGACCAGGCGGCGGAGCTCGTCGACTTCGCCGGGAGCCCGGCGACGGAGCCGCTCTACACGATCAACCCGTTCCTCGAGGACGGCCTCGCGCGGATGTTCATCACCCACCCGCCCGTCGAGGAGCGTGTGCGCCGTCTGCGCGCGCTCGACCCCGACTGGCGTGCAAAGCTCCGCGCTGCGTGAAGATCGGCCGGTCCGAATACGAGCAGCGCGGCCGCCGGCTCGCCGAGTACGTCCGCGACCGCGGGCTCTCCGGCGCCGTCCTCTTCGACAACGCGTACGTCCTGTACTACACCTGCTTCGCGTTCATCCCGACCGAGCGTCCGGCTGCGTTCGTCGTCAACGCCGACGGTGAGCGCGGCCTTTTCGTGCCGCGCCTCGAACGTGAGCACGCCCAGGCGAACGCGCTCGTCCAACACGTCAGCGACTACCCGGAGTATCCGTCCGAAGTGCACCCGACGCGCGCGCTGCTCAGCCTGCTCGAGACGATGGGGCTGAATGGGCCGATCGCCGCCGATCACGACGGCTATCCGTGGATCTTCGGTTACCGCGGGCCATCGTTGACGGAACTGACGGGCACGGCGCCGGAGCGGATCAATGCGTTCGTCGAGGACGAGTTGGCGATCAAGAGCCGCGCCGAGATCGAGCTGATCCGCGAGAGCGCCAAGTGGGGCAATCTCGCGCACACGCTGCTGCAGCGCTACACGCGGCCGGGGCTGACCGAGACAGAGGTGACGCAGCGCGCAAGCAACGAGGCGACGCTCGCGATGCTCGACGCGATCGGGCCCGTCTACCGGGCGCAGAACGGGTTCTTCGACGGCGCCGGCGCCGGGTACCGCGGTCAGATCGGCCGGAACGGCGCGATCCCGCACGCGCTCGCGAACAACATCGTGTTCCAGACGGGCGACGTCCTCGTGACCGGCGCGACCGCCCCGGTCTGGGGCTACCTCTCGGAGCTCGAGCGGACGATGGTGATCGGCCCGCCGACGTCGGCGCAACAGGAGTTGTTCGACCACATGGTCGCGTTGCAGGACACCGCGTTCGGTGCCATGCACGCCGGCGCCAAGTGCTCCGACGTCGACCGCGCGGTGCGCGCGTACTACGACGAGCACGACCTGTGGCCCCACTGGAAGCACCATGTCGGTCACGCGATCGGGCTGCGCTATCACGAGGGGCCGTTCCTCGACATCGGCGACGACACCGAGCTCCGCCCGGGAATGGTGTTCACCGTCGAGCCCGGCCTCTATGCCGAAGGGCTCGGCGGGTTTCGCCACTCGGACACGGTGGCAATCACGGACGACGGGCTCGACTTCCTGACGTACTACCCGCGCGACCTCGAGAGCCTGACGATCCCAGCATGAGCTGCCTCTGCAACGACGCGACCGAGTTGTACGGCCCCGAGGCCGAGACCTACGCGCGCGATCACCTCCACTCGCAGGAGACGAGGGGCGACGCGTTCGAGGAGATCCTCGCGTGCCCGGATACCGGCGCTACGTGGCGTCTCGACTTCCCCGACCGCACCGAGCGCGAGCCGGGGCAGGCGCGGCTCGTCCGCACCCACTGACGCACGAAAAAAGGGCCAGACCCGGAGGGTCTGACCCTTGAAGAAATGGGCGGCGACCTACTCTCCCGGGAGGTTGCCCTCCGAGTACCATCGGCCCTGGCGGGCTTAACTGCTCTGTTCGGAATGGGAAGAGGTGTTTCCCCGCCGGTATGACCGCCCAAATTGTCGAAGGTGTCCGCGCGTCGACGCGCACCCTCAAAACTCCATAGCGGCGAAACGTGTTCAAAATCAAGACCTCGAGCAATTAGTACGGGTCCGCTAAACGCGTTGCCACGCTTGCACGTCCCGCCTATCAACGTGGTGGTCTCCCACGGCTCTTACTCCCTCTAGGGGATGGGAAGCCTCATCTCGAGGTGGGCTTCCCGCTTAGATGCTTTCAGCGGTTATCCCATCCAGACGTGGCTAATCAGCA
>VAXB01000109.1:1633-18700 GCA_005883995.1 Actinomycetota bacterium | reverse complement strand
GGAGCAGCGGCGTCTCGACCGGGCCGGGACAAAGCGCATTGACGCGCACGCCTTGCCGCGCAAACTGCACCGCCAGTTCGCGGCTCAGCGCCAGCACCGCGCCTTTCGACGCCGTGTAGGAGATCTGCGACGTCGCCGCGCCGACGAGTGCGACGAACGAGGCGACGTTGATCACGGAGCCGCCGCCCGCCTCCAGCAGGTGAGGGATCCCGTGCTTGCAGCAGAGGTAGACACCCTTCGTGTTGACGTCCTGCACGCGCTGCCACGCCGCCACGTCGGTGTCGAGGATCGACGCGTCGTCCGCCGGCGAGATGCCGGCGTTGTTGTAGAGGACGTGAACCGCGCCGTAGCGTTCGACCGTGGCGTCGTACATCCGCCGGACACTCGCCTCGTCCGCGACGTCCACTTCGACCGCGAACGCGCCGGAGGCGTCGGACGCCGTTCGGGCGGCGGCGTCGGCATCCACGTCCGCGACGCAGACGCGCGCACCTTCGGCCGAGAACACGAGCGCCGCCTCGCGTCCCATGCCCCCGCCGGCGCCGGTGATCACGCAGACCTTGCCGTCGAGCCGCCCCATCAGGTGGCGACGAACACGTTCTTGACCTCCGAGTATCCGTCGAGCGCGTTGAGGCCGAGCTCGCGGCCGAAGCCGGATTGCTTGAAGCCGCCGAACGGCGTCGAGTGCCGCACCGAGCTGTTCGAGTTGACCGAGAGGACGCCGCTCTCGAGCGCACGCGCAACGCGCAGGGCACGCGCGCCGTTCTCGGTCCAGATCGAGCCGGACAGGCCGTACGGCGTGTCGTTCGCAATGCGGACCGCATCCTCCTCGTCGGTGAACGGGATCAACGCGGCCACCGGCCCGAACACTTCTTCGCGCGCGATCCGATCGTCGTTCGTCGCCTCGACGAGCGTGCATGGATACCAGTAGCCCGGGCCTTCAGGCACGTCGCCGCGAAAAAGGACGTCGCCGTCGACGAACGAGGCGACGCGCTCGCGGTGATCCGCCGAGATCAGCGGGCCCATCTCCGTCGCGTCGTCGGCGGGATCGCCGACCGCGAGTGCTCCGGTCGCGGTGACGAGCAGCTCCGCGAAGCGGTCATACGCCGAGCGCTCGACGAGGATGCGCGACCGCGCGCAACAGTCCTGTCCGGCGTTGTCGAACACCGCGTACGGCGCCGCGGCCGCCGCGCGCTCCAGGTCCGCGTCCGCGAAGACGACGTTCGCCGACTTGCCGCCAAGCTCGAGCGTGACGCGCTTGATCGTCCCGGCCGCGCCGCGCATCACGCCACGGCCGACCTCCGTCGAGCCGGTGAACCCGATTTTCGCGACGTCGGGATGTTCGACGAGCCGCTGCCCGACGACGCGTCCCGGGCCGACGAGGACGTTGACGACGCCCTCGGGGATTCCGGCCTCGAGAACGAGCTCGGCGAGACGCAGAGCCGACAGGGGCGTCAGCTCTGCCGGCTTCAAGACGACCGTGTTTCCGCAGGCGAGCGCCGGCCCGAGCTTCCAGCTCGAGATGTTCAGCGGGAAGTTCCACGGCACGATCAGGCCGACGACGCCGAGCGGCTCGCGGAACGTCAGGTCGACGCCGCCGCCGACCGGAATCGTCTCGCCGTGGTGCTTGTCGACGGCGCCCGCGTAGAAGTGCAGGACGTCGGCCGCCATGCCGACCTCGGCGCGCGCGCCGACGATCGGCTTGCCGACGTTCTGCGACTCGATCCGCGCCAGCTCCTCCCCGTGCTCCTCGACGAGCGCCGCGAGCCGCCGCAACAGCCTCGCGCGGTCGTTCGGCGCGACGGCACGCCACGCCGGATACGCCGCCCTCGCGCGGGCGACGGCCTGGTCGGCCTCGTCGACGCCCGCCTCGTCGAGCTCGACGATCGTCTGCTCGGTCGCGGGATTGACGACGGAAAACGGCACGCGCGCAATTTCACCACGCCGGCCGACCACGCGCGGCGGGCGTGCGCTCACGCCGACACGGCGCTCGGCTACTGCGCCTGGCTCTTGACCAGGCCCACGACGTTCCCCTGTGGATCGCGGAATTGCGCGAAGGTGACCATGTTCGGGATCTCCGTCACCGGGACGACCGTCTCGCCGCCCTTCTGGCCGATCTGGTCGAGAACGGCCTGCGGGTCGTCGACCTCGATGTAGACCGTGACGGAATTGCTCTGCTGCGGCGAATCACCGATTCCGCCGCCGATTCCGCCGTCGCCGCCGCTGATCATCCCGTACGACATCTCGCCGGGCGCCTGCTGGTACTCCCAGCCGAAGATGTCCGAGTAGAACTGCTGGAGCGCCGTGCCGTTCGATCCCATGATCTCGAACCACGTGACCTTGTTCGCCATGCTGCCTCCCTTCGTCGACTACCCGTCCTACGACGCCGAGACCGTGGGGGCTCCTGGCCGCCGCTCCGCGCCATAGCGCTCGGCCTCGGCGACAAGCTGCTCGAAGAGCTTCGCATCCTCGCCCGCCTCGGGATGCCAGAGCACGCCGAGCGCAAAGCGCCGGTCGACGGCCTCGACCGCCTCGATCGTCCCGTCCTCGGCGTGCGCGGCGACGCGAAGCCCGTCGCCGACGCGGCCGAAGCCCTGATGGTGGTGCGACTTGACCGGCGCGCGGTCGCCCAGGAGCTCGCCGAGCCGTGTCCCTTCCTCGACGGTGACGTCGTGATCGGCGAACGTCCCAGGCGTGTGCTTGTGCTTCTCGTCGCCGACGACATCGGGCAGGTGCTGGACGAGGTCGCCGCCGCGCGCGATGTTGAGCACCTGCGAGCCGCGGCAGATTGCGAGCACCGGCATGTCGCGCTCGAGCGCGGCCTCGAGCAACGCCAGCTCGGCCCGATCCCGCGCCTCGCTGATCCCCTTCGTCTCCGGGTGCGGCTCCTGGCCGTAGAGGCCGGGGTCGAGATCGGCGCCGCCGGAGAAGATGACGCCGTCGAGCGCCGCGAGCGTCTCGGTCACGCCCGAGGCTGAGGGCGGCACGAGGAGCGGCCGCCCGCCGGAACGCTCCACCGCCTCGACGTAGGCCGCGGGCACGAGCGCGGCCTCGACGTCCCAGGAGCTCCACCGCGCGGGGACGACGTACGTCGTGATGCCGATGATCGGTTTAGCCACGCTCGAACAACCGCTCGCGTTCGTAGCACGTCACGGCCTCGTCGAACAGGCGCTGCTCAGTGCGACCGTAGTTCAGATAGTGGTCGACGACGTCGTCGCCGAGCGCCGCACGCGCGACCGTGCCGCGTTCGAGCGCGTCGACGGCTTCGCGCAGCGTCGCGGGGAAGCGCTCGGCATCCGACTCGTAGGCGTTGCCCTCGAGCGGCGGCGGCAGCTCGAGGCCCTTCTCGATCCCGTAGAGGCCCGCGGCGATCAACGCCGCGAAGGCGAGGTACGGGTTGACGTCGCCACCGGGGATGCGCGTCTCGACGCGTTGACCGCGGCCGTGTCCGACGATCCGGAAACCGCACGTCCGATTGTCGTGTCCCCAGGCGAGCGTCGTCGGTGCCCACGATCCGGCCGCGAACCGCTTGTACGAGTTGATGTTGGGCGCGAGGAAGAGCGCAAGCTCGCGCGCACACGCGATCCAGCCGGCGAGAAACTGGCGGAACAGCTCGCTCTCGCCGGCGAAGGCATTCTCGCCGTCTCGCCAGAGGCTCGCGTGCAGGTGGCAGGAGTTGCCGATCCACGTGTGGTCGGGCTTCGCCATGAAGGTGATCGAGCAGCCGTTGAGGTGCGCGATCTCCTTCGCGCCGTTCTTGTAGACGACATGCCTATCCGCCGTCGTGAGCGCGTCGCTGTACCGGAAGTTGACCTCTTGCTGCCCCGGCCACGCCTCGCCTTTCGAGCTTTCGATCGGAATGCCCGCGGCGACCATCCCGTTCCGAATCTGCCGGAGCAGGGGCTCGTCGTAGGTCGTCGCCAGGACGTGGTAGTCGAGGATGTACGGGACCGAAGGAGTCAGATCGCGGTAGTGCTTCGCGTTCGCCTCGGCATACGACTCCTTCAACAAATAGAACTCGAGCTCGGACGCGAACATCGGCTCCAGACCCGCGGCGCGCACGCGTTCGACCTGCGTCCTCAGCACCTGTCTGGGGGAGGCCACGACAGGCGATCCGTCTTCCCACGCGACGTCGCAGAGGACGAGCGCCGTGCCTTCGAGCCACGGGACGCGCCTGAGCGTCGCAAGGTCGGGAAGGAGGTGGAAGTCGCCGTACCCGCGCTCCCAGCTCGCCATCGCGTAGCCGGCCTGTGGATCCATGTCCATGTCGAGGGCGAGCAGGTAGTTGCAGCCTTCGAGCCCGTGCTCGGCGGTCTCTTCGAGGAAGTACCGGCCGTGCTCGCGCTTGCCGACGAGCCGGCCCTGCATGTCGGTGAACGCGGTGACGACGGTGTCGATCGACCCGTTCTCGATCCCGGTGCGCAGTTCGTCGAGCGTCAGCATCGAATGAAGAGGGAGCCGGTGACCACACCGGCTCCCCCACTCTAGGTTCTAGGCTCCGACCGCAGGTGCGGGCTGGGCCGTTTCGCCGTATTCCGCCTCGATCCGCGCCAGCTCTTCGTCGCTGCCTTCGACCACGGGCCCCTTGAACCACTTCCGGGCCGAGACGAGCCACCAGACGCCGACAACGAGGAGTACGCCGCCAACCGTGAGCGGCGCGTAGTTGACGACGTTCCAGTCGAAGCCGCTGTGCCAGGGGATGCCCGTCGGTGTGATCGGCATGATGAACAGGATCGCGATGAACACGATCCAGACGAACGCGATCGGGTTGATCCACCGGTAGTGGTTCCCGAGCGTCCAGGCGCCGGGCTGGAAGGCGCTGCCGGCACGCCAGCGCAGGAAGATCGGCATGCCGTACGCGATGTAGAGCCCGATGACTGCGATCGAGGTGCCGACGAGATAGCCGACCGTGTTGTTCCAGTAGGTCGGGATCATCAGCGCCCACGAGAGGAACGCGATCGCCGCAACGGCGTTGACGGGGACGCGATTCCCGTGCGACACCTTCCGCCAGAGGCTGCGGCCCGGGACAGCCCCATCGCGCGAGAACGCGAACATCATGCGCGAAGCAGCGGTGACGGACGCGAGCCCGCAGAAGAACTGAGCGACGCAGGCGATCACGAGCAGGAACTCCGCCCACTTCGTGCTCATCGACGTCTGCCAGATGTAGGTGACGGCGAACCCGCCGGCGGCGATCGTCCCCTTCGTGTCGGGGACGGCAAACGTGACGGCGACGAGCAGGATGAATCCGAAGATCACCGACATGACGACCGACATCACGACGCCCCACGCGGCCGTGCGAGAGGCGCGGCGCGTCTCTTCGCTCATGTGCGCGGACGCGTCGTATCCCGTGTACGTGTACTGCGCCATCAGCAGACCCAGGCCGAAGACGAACCAGAAGACGGGGGCCGAGAAATTCGTCCCGCTGAAGCCCGAGTTGTTGATCGTGTGCGCGAAGACGAAGTGCGCCGACTGGTGATGGCTCGGCACGATCGCGAGCACGAACACGATCACCAGGACGCCGACCATGTGCCACCACGCCGACAACGAGTTGATCGAGGCGAGCAGCCGGACACCGTTCAGGTTCAGCAGGAGCTGGGCCGTCATGATCGCCGTGAGCGCCGCGCCGTAATTGATCGCCGCCGTGACGCCGATCTGACCGATCAGGTTGAACCAGCCCGTGAACCAGCCCCATGCGGGCGAGCCGAGCTTCGACGCCCAGTAGTAGAGCGCGCCGGCGGTCGGCATCGAGGACGCGACCTCGCCCATCGCGAGCGCGACGAGGATCACGAAGAAACCGACAATCAGCCAGCCCCACGTGATCGCGACGGGGCCGCCCCACTGAAACCCGATGTAGTACGACGTCAGGCAGCCCGCGAGGATCGAGATGATCGTGAAGGAGATGGCGAAGTTCGAGAACCCGCCCATCTCGCGGTACAGCACCTGCGCATATCCGAGCCCATGCAGGATTCGTTTGTCTTCGTCGTGCCCGGGCTCATGCGCCACGTGATCCGCCACAGTTCCTCCTAGGTCGGGGGCCGGGGCGATTCTGTCGCGTATCCCGGACCGCATCAACACTCGGTGGCGCATCGTGCAACAGGCCGACGAGAAGCGTACGATTTCACCCGGGGCGGTGGTGACACGATGAACAAGGCCAGACTGACAGGAGTTCTGCTCGTCCTGCTTGCCGCGGGGCTGGCCGGTGCCGTGCGCGTGCATGCGAGCGCTCGCCCGCATCTGGCGGTGCTCCGCCCGAGCGCCGCGAACTGCGGCGGGTCGCTCTGGCGGATGAAGACGCTGAGCGACCGCGACCGCCGGCGCGTGACCCTGGCGCCGCGGGGCACGACGCTCGCGGCGATCACGTCGCGCCGATCTCCTCGACCCCAGCCGGGGCGGCGCGTGACGCCCTTCCAGAAACAGACGTGGGAGATCGTCGCCGAGATCACGCAGTACCGGCTGGAGGGCGGCGAGCTCCGGGTGGAGCTCTTCGACGACAACGGCTACATGAACGCCGTCGTCCCGTCGCCGTCATGCCTGGTGCGGGTCGCGCGCGGCCGAAACGCGATGGTCGAGGCATGGAAGCGGTTCACCTCCTGCGTCAGACCGACGACGGAATGGCAGCCGTTCGGCGGCGTCGCCTATGTCCGCGGTGTCGGTTACTGGAGCCAGCGCCGCGGCGTGCACGGCACCGCCGCGAACGGCGCTGAGCTACATCCCGTGACGAGCTTCCGCATCGTCTCGGGTTGCGGGTGAGATCTCGGCAACGGCCGGGATCCTGATCCAGAACGTCGAGCCTTTTCCGTCCTCGCTGTCGAACCCGATCGCGCCCTCGTGCGCCTCCACGATCTGACGCGCGAGCACGAGCCCTAGCCCGGTGCCTGCGATGCCTCGCTTCCGCGCTGCGTCGCCGCGGAAGAACTTGGTGAAGATCTGCGACTGATGGTCGCGGGGAATGCCGAGGCCTTCGTCGTGCACCCACACCCAGGCGTTCCCGCGGCCGAGCGCCGAGCTGACCGTGACGGTTCCTCCGTTCGGCGAGTACTTGATCGCGTTCGAGATCAGGTTGCCGACGACCTGCGCGAGGCGGTCGCGATCGGCCTCGACCATCAGTGGGTCCGGCGAGGGGCGGAAAACGACTTCGTGCACCTCGCTCTGTGCGGAGTACAGCATCACCTGCACGCGAAGCAGGTCGTTCAGGTCGAGCTCCTCCTTGTCCAGCTCGAGAACACCCCGCTCGTGCCGCTGGAGGTCGAGGAGGTCGTTGAGCAGCGTCGCGAGCCGCGCGCTCTCAGAGCGGATCACCTCGAGGTACCGCCGTCGATCGGCGGCATCGACGTCGCGCTTCAGCATCAGATCCGAGAACCCGAGGATGCTCGCGAGCGGGGTTCGCAGCTCGTGCGACACGTTGCTGACGAGCTCGGTCTTCAGCCGCTCGCTCTCGACGAGCCGCCGATTCCGCTCCTCGAGGTCGTCGCGGCTGCGCTGGAGCGAGTCCGCCATCGCGTTGAACGCGCGCTCGAGCAGTCCGACCTCGCCTGGGCCGCCCGTCTCGAGGCGAACGGCGAGGTCTCCGCCGGCGACGCGGCGCGCCGCGAGCGCGGCGGCGCGCACCGGCAGCGCGACGGCGCGCTGCAGGTAGCCGCCGGCGGCGAGCAGGAACAGCAAAACGGCCCCCAGGCCGACGAAGCCGAAGACGACGGCCCTGTACGCGGTGCGCCGCGCGCGATCGTCGCGGTGATCGGCGAGCCTCGATTCCGTCGCGAGGAGCTGCGCGAACTTGTGGCGGATCGTCTGAACCTGTCCAGCCCTCGCCAACACGAGCAGTGGCGCCTTGTCCGGGTTGCGCTTCAGGAAGTCGACGAGCGGCGCCCCCAGAAGGCCAATGTAGTCGTCGACGGACGTCTTGATCGCACGGACGCGCACGTGCTGAGCCGGAGTGTCAGCAGTCAGGCGGAGGAGGGCTGCGATCTCGGGCTTGTATCGCTTGGCGGCGCTCTCCCACGGCCGCAGGTAGCTCGAGTTTTGCGTCACGGCGTACCCACGCAGCGACGACTCGAAGTCGATCACGAGCGTCTCGACGCCGTTCGCCGTCGCGATCACCTGCTGGGAGTGGCGCGCCTCGAGCGAACGATGGCGCAGGCCGACCACCGCGACGATCAGCAGCACGAAGACGACGCTCAGTCCGACGGCGAGGGCGCCGAAGGCAAGCGTGATCCGACCGAGCAAGCCGGAGCGCACGCTCGACCGCTGATTTCCGATCTCGTTGGTTTTTGCTGCATCCGCGCCCGTTTCGGACGGTGCGCTCGGAGCACCGGCGTCCTCAGTCACGTCGTTCGGTGAGAACCTCCTCCACCGCAGCGTTGATGTGGTCGGGATCGAATGGTTTTTCGAGCACACGCGTCGCACCCCTGCGAAGTGCGTCGTCGCCCGCTGACGGTTGCGCTGTCAACACGATCACCGGAGTATCGGCGAGATCACCATCACCACGCATGTCGTCGAGGACGTCGAGGCCGTGCCGCTGGGGCATCATCAGATCGAGCACGATCAGATCCGGCCGGTGAATGCGCGCAGCCTTGAGGCACGCGTCGCCGTTATCGGCTTCGACGATCTCGTACGCGTCACCCAGGCTGACACGAACCAATTCGCGAAGTGCCGGTTCGTCGTCACAGATGAGCACGGTCGCTAGGAAACCGGCCATCCCCAACCATGGTAAAGGGGTCGGCAACGAATGTGGAATGAAGCGAACTTCGCGGCGGCGATGGCCCCGGGAGGAGTCGAACCTCCGCCCACAGATTCGAAGTCTGTCGCTCTATCCACTGAGCTACGGGGCCGCGGCTCGCAGCGTAGCGGCCGTTACGGGAAGGTCGAGCTCGCCGGATCGAGGTCGTAGGCACGCCCGTTGGCGCACTCCGGCGACCGGTAGGACGGGAGCTCCTCGTCGTAGCGTTGCCAGTAGACACGCTGCAGCTCGGCGGCGTACGCGGGCGCCGCTCCGAGCTTGACTGCGGTCTCCCGCATCAGCTGGATCGCGTAGCACTCTGCCTGCGCCTCGACCGCGATTCCCTTGTTGTGCTGCGGCTCGTGCGACAGCGTCACGACCGCGGTCGCGAGCAGGAGCTTCGCGTCCATGGCCCCAGGCATCCGGTGCTGGTACTGCAGCTCGTCGAGACTGTCGCAGACCTCCGGGGAAAGATTGTCGCGCGCCCCGCCCACGCCCGCGAAGCCGAGCGTGTTGTCGTCGATGTGGTGCAGCGTGTACGCCTTTTCCTCGCGCAGGAGGCGCGTCCAGTCGACGCGCGACCAGCAGTTGACATCGACGTGCTTCTCCGCGAGGCCGCTCGCGATGCGGCTGAACTTCGGGTCGACGTGACTCTGCATCGACACGCCGGCGACCACCGGTAGCGCCCGCACCTCTCCAGGCGGAACCATCTGGTCGGCGCGAAGGAGCAGCTTTCCGCCGACGCGCCCCTCGCTCGCGGCCGTTGCCGCCTCGCTCGCGTCAGCCGCGCGCTCGAGATGGCCACATGCCCTCTGCACGACGTCGAGCGCGCGCGCCAACCGCTCCGTCGGCGGCGGACCGACTTGCGCAACGAGGTCGGCCGAGCACGCGCGCACCGGTTCGAGATACGGGGCAGCCGCGGCCGCGGACGCGGCCTGACCGACGCGGTTCAGCGACCGCATCAAGCTCGTCTCCCAGCGCCCGAGCTTCCGGAGCCACGCCAGCTCGGCCGCGGTCGCCCATCGTCCCCGTTCCTGTCCCGCACCGAGCACGCCGCCGACGCGCGGGTGTGCACGCGAGCTCGCAGCGCAGCCGACGACGACTGCGACCGCGGCGACGCCGACAGCCATCCCGCCGAAGAAGCGGACGAGCAGACCCCGCGTGCCCACGAAAGCAAAACGCCGCGACGCGGCGCCCGGTTACGAGTGGGCGACCCGAAAGTGCCTGACCCCAAAGTAAGGGTCAGGCACTCGAACGGGAGCTACCCGCGAAAAGTCGAGCGGTGTAGCCGCGACTTTTCGCGGTTTAGGTGGCGGATGGGACTCGAACCCACGACCACCTGGACCACAACCAGGGGCTCTACCAACTGAGCTACCGCCACCGCGACGCGATCAGGATAGCGGCGTGTTGTCCAGGTCGTCCCGGAGCGCCTCGACCGATTCGTAGACCCCGACGGCTCCGGCATCGCGGAGCTCCTGCTCGGAGAATCCGCCGGTGATGAGGCAGATCGTCTCGACACCGGTCTTCCGCGCCGCTTCGATGTCCCAGGGCGTGTCGCCGATCATCACGGCGCTCGCAGCGCCGGCCTTCTCGATCGCCGAGCGCACGAGGTCGGGCTCCGGCTTCGACGACTCGACGTCGTCTTTCGTCGTCCAGTCGTCGGCGACGTCGCGGGCATCGAGGAGGTCGAGATAGTGGTCCGCGTGCTTCTGGATCGCGCTGCTCGCGAGGACGACGCGGTGGCCACGCCGCTTGAGGTCGACGAGCAGCTCGTGCGCGCCTTCGAGCGGCGCGACCTCGTCGATCAGCCCGTCGAAGAGCTCCTCCCAGCGGTCGCGGACGGCGTCCCCGTGTTTCTCCTCGACCTCCTCGCCTGCGACGGCCGCGACGAACTGATCGCCGCCCATGCCGACGTGGCGGTGCAGGCGCCAGATCGGGAGCACGATGTCGTGCTCCCGAAAGGCGCGGTACCAACACAGCGCATGCTGGTAGTTGGCGTCGACGAGCGTCCCGTCGACGTCGAGGAGTGCTGCGCGCTGCGTTACGACGGCGTTGCCTCGGCCTGCACCGTCGGCTTCTGCCCCTGATGCTTGCCCTCGGCGATCTCCTCGACCAGCTTCTTCGAGAACGCGTCGAGGTCGTCGGGTTTGCGGCTCGTGACGAGACCGTTGTCGACGTGCACCTCTTCGTCGACCCAGTTCCCTCCCGCGTTGCGGATGTCCGTCTGAATCGAAGGGAAGGACGTCAGCGTTCGGCCACGGACGACGCCTGCTTCGACGAGCGTCCAGGGCCCGTGGCACACCGCGCCGACGGGCTTTCCCTGCTCGAAGAACTGCCGCACGAAGTGGACGGCGTTCTCGTCGGCGCGCAGCTTGTCGGGGTTGCCGACACCGCCCGGCAGGACGAGCCCGTCGTAATCGTCTGCGTTCGCCTCTTCGGCGGTCTTGTCGACGCGAATCGACTTCCCCGCCTTCAGCTCCTGCTCGTTCAACGCCGTGATCTCGCCGTCCTCGAGCGAGACGAGCTCGACCTGGGCGCCCGCATCCTTCAGCGCCTCCCACGGCTTCATCAGCTCGCTCTCCTCGAAGGCATCCGCCGCCAGAAACGCGATCTTCTTCCCCTGCAACTCGTTCGCCATGGCCTTCCTCCCTCCCGTTTTGTCGCTTTCAAGACGGATTCCCCGAGGCGGCGGCTTCTAACATCGCGGTCGCGACGCGGATTGCGGGGTTACAGCGAGACCGGGGTCCCGCCCGCGGCCGAGCGGTAGAGCGCCTCGATCACGCGCGCCTGCGCGACGGCGTCCTCGCGTCCGAGCAGTGGTGCCGAGACGCCGCGGATTGCCCCGGCGAGATTCTCGAGCTCGAGGCGGTAGCTGTTTGTCGGCTCGAGCGAGATCCGATCCGATCCGTCGTCGCGCCGGATCTCGAGCCCCGGCTTGCGCGCGTGCCACGGATCGTGGAGGACGATCGAGCCGCGGGAGCCGATCGCCTCGAGCCGACTCTCGGCCGGAAGGTCGAAGCCGCAGTGGATCTGTGCCATGACATCACCGCGGAACCGCAGCAGCGCCGCAAGGCGCACGTCCACGCCGGTCGGGCCGATCACCTGCGACGCGAACACGGTCTCAGGCTCACCGGCGAGCAGCCGCGCGCCGCTGACGCAGTAGCAACCGACGTCCATCAGGGCGCCGCCGTCGAGCTCGGCTCGGAGCCGGACGTTCTGCTCGTCGGCGAGCGCGAATGAGAACGCCGCACGGATCTGCCGGATCTCTCCGAGCGCGCCCGCTCGGATCAGCTCCTGCAGCTTGGCCGTCTGCGGATTGTGGCGCCACATGAACGCCTCGGCGAGAAACCGACCGACGCGCTCGGCCACGTCGTATGCGCGCTCGACGTCCACTGCCCGCGCGCTCAACGGCTTCTCGCACAGGACATGCTTCCCAGCCTCGAGGGCGCGCACGCTCCACTCGATGTGGAGTGAATTCGGCAGCGAGATGTAAACCGCGTCGAGCTCCGGATCGGCAAGCAGCGCGTCGTAGCTTCCGTAGGCACGGTCGATCCCGTTTGCGGCCGCATACGTGTCCGCGCGCGTCTGGTCGCGGCTCGCGACTGCGCGAATCTCGACGGCCTTCGAGTCACGGGCACCGGCGAGGACGGCCTGGTTGATCTTCGCCGTCGACAGAACCCCGAAGCGGACCGGCTCTATCCCCATGAGGGCTCCGTCATGGGTCTGAAGGCGGTCTCGAGGATCCGGTGATTCCGCGGACGTGTCAAGACAAAGACGACGACCTCTGCGACGTCGTCGGCACTCATCATTCCCGGCAGCACGTCGTGCGTACGACCGCGACCAGCCTCGAGCGCAAAATCGGTCGCGACGCCCCCGGGACAGACATTCGTGCACCGGACGCCGCTTTCCCGTAGCTCGTGATCGAGCGCGCGCGTGAAGCCGACTTGCGCAAACTTCGAGGCGCAGTACACCGCCTCGTACGGCAACCCACGGCGACCCGCCTCGGACGCGATGGTGACGATGTCGCCTTCGCCCCCGCGTACGAGATGAGGAAGCGCAGAACGCACGGCGTAGAGCGTGCCCTTCACGTTGACGTCGATCATCTCGTCCAGGTGCTCCGGGCTCAGATCGAGGAACCGCCCGTACGCGCCGACGCCCGCATTGGCGACGACGATGTCGAGGCCGCCATGCTTCTCGACGACCGCGGCGACGAGAGCGTCGACCTGGCGCGGATCGCGCACGTCGCATTGCCGCGCGACCGCGTGCTCGATCCCGAGATCGTCGCCGCTGCGCGAGGCGAGGCCGAGCTTGACGTTGGCGGCGGCGAGCTGCCGTGCGACCGCCGCGCCGATCCCACGACTCGCGCCGGTGATCAGCGCGACCTTCCCTTCGAGCTCCGTCATGTCGCCTCCAATGGTCGAAGTGCCGGATAGAGCGAACGAAACCGGTCGTAACCGCCGTCGTATGCGGCGGCCCAGGTCGGATCGGGCTCGACGACGTCAGTGACACGCACACAGCGGGCGACCGCTTCGTGGACGTCGGCAAAGACGCCTGCCGACACCCCCGCGAGCAGCGCCGCACCGAACGCGGAACCGGCATCGACCTCGGTCCGTTCGAGTGGGAGCTGCAAGACCGAGGCGAGAATTCGGACCCAGAGCGCGCTCCGCGCACCGCCGCCCGAGACACGTCCGACGGTCGGTTCGACACCGAGCTGCCGCAAGATCTCGACCGAGTCGCGCAGGCCGTATGCAACGCCTTCGAGCACTGCGCGCACCAGCGCGCCGCGGTCATGGCGCATCGACAGACCGGTGAAGGCGCCACGAGCATTCGGATCGGCGTGCGGCGTACGTTCGCCGGCGAGGTACGGAAGGAACGAGACGCCCTCAGCCGTCGGTCCCCACCGTTCGGCCTCGACCAGCAACGCTTCGTAGCCGTCCCCCGAGGCGAGCGTGTCGCGGAACCACTGCAGCGATCCCGCCGCCGACAACATCACTCCCATCGCGTGCCACCCATCCGGGACGGCGTGGCAGAACACGTGTGCCCGTGCTTCCGGATCCACGACGAACGCCGGCAATGCACCAAAGACGACGCCTGACGTTCCCAGCACAACCGAAACCGGTCCGGGGCGATCGACGCCGACCCCGACGGCCGCTGCGGCCTGATCGCCCGCACCGGCGGCTCCGGGAACGTCGGGCGACTCGAAGGCGGGCGGAAGCCAGCTCGCCGGAATCTCGAGCGCGTCCAGCATCTCCTCGCTCCAGCGCCGTCGCGCGACGTCGAACAGCAATGTCCCCGACGCGTCGGCGACGTCAATCGCATGCTCTCCAAGGAGACGGAGACGAACGTAGTCCTTCGGCAGCAGGATCGACTCGATCCGCGAGTACACGTCCGGCTCGTGCCGCCGGAGCCAGAGCAACTTCGGCGCCGTGAAGCCGGTCAGTGCGCGATTGCCGGTGAGCTGGATCAGCCGCTCGAGCCCGACGCGCGACTCGATCTCCGCACACTCGGCGGCGGTGCGCTGGTCGTTCCAGAGGATCGCGGGCCGGAGCACTCGATCCGCTCCGTCAAGCGCGACGAGCCCGTGCATCTGCCCCGACAGCCCCATTGCAACGGGAACGACACGGAGGTCCTCGAGTGCCCGTTCTGCACCGCGCCGCCAATCATGGGGGTCTTGCTCGGCCCATCCGGGTTGCGGCATCGACAGCGGATACGGGCTCTCGGCGCGTGCGAGAACGCTGCCGTCGGTAGAGACGGCGACAGCCTTGACACCCGTGGTGCCGATGTCGAGACCGACGAGCGCGTCGGCTGCCGCCGGCTGCATCAGGCGCCGAGCGCCGCGTACACGAGCTCGTATGCGGCGACGGCGTCTTTCCGCGACTGCGCGTCGCGCAGGGCGGCATCGTCAATGCGCGACGCGACCCCGTCGATGAAACGCCACTGGAGAACACTGCGGCGCACCGCCGCAACCGCGTCCTCCGTATACGGATACAGATCGAACCCGAGACGCTCGCCGTTGTCGCCGTAGCCGGCCCGGCGGAGCTCGACGGCAAGCTCCAGCGTCTCCATGAACGCGGTCGCGCCGACCATGTTGTCGTCATCGAACGTGCCCCAACCGGAATTCGCGTGCTGGTGCCCGAGCACCCCCTCGGCCGCAAGGAGCGCGGCGTACTCGGCGAGGTTCTCGCCGTTCATGATCAGGTGCTGCCAGTCCATGTTGACCTTGACGTTGTCGAGGCCCTGTGCGCGGAGCTTGTGGATCACGTGCAGCGTCATCCCGATGTTGCGCATCAGGATTTTCATCGCGGGCTCGGAGTTCTTGTGCTCGAGGAACAGGGCAACCCCGTGCTCGCCGCACTTCGCGGCGACCGCGCCAAGGCCCTCGACCAACCACGCCCAGCTCTCCGCGTACGGCGTCTGGAAGGGATAGTTGTAGCCCTCGATCCCGGGCCAAACGATCAACGGCACGCCGAGCGTTCCTGCGAGATCCGCGGCGGCCACCGCGATGCGCGTCGCCTCGGCGCGGATATCCGGGTCAGGGTTCACGAGCCCGCCACGGCCGAAACGCGGATCGAGGTGCAGTCCGCCGGCGAGGCAATAGATGTCGTGGTCGTCGCCGAGCACCGCGCGGATGTCGTCGACGTTCTCTTCGTTCAGCTCCTGCGGGTAGTGAAACTCGTAGCCGTCGATCAGGTCTCCGAGCCCCTCCACGGCTCGCTGCACGCGGTCGGCGGTCGTCTCGCCCGCTCTCTGTGGCTGGTAACCGCCGGGGACAAAACGGGTGACCATCGACCCGAACGCCCAGATTCCGAGCGAGGTCTTCATGTCGCGCCCTCCAATGCCGATGAGCCCCACGTCGTCGTCGGGCGGCCTAGTATCACGCGCGGGTGCGCCGGACGAGTCGTCAAGAGATCCTGTGACCGTCGACGGCGTCCGCGAGATCGGCGTGGGAATGCTCGGCTACGCGTTCATGGGCAAGGCGCATTCGAACGCCTTCCGCAAGATCGCCTACGTCACGTGGCCTCCGCCGCTGACGCCCCGGCTCGTTGCGATTGCCGGACGCGACGCCGCGGCGGTCGCGTCCGCGGCGAGACGCTACGGCTTCGAGCGCTCGACCACGCAGTGGGAGGAGCTGATTGCGGACCCCGCGATCGGGCTCTTCGACAATCTGGGGCCGAACGACATGCACGCGGCTCCGACGATCGCCGCGGCCGAGGCGGGCAAGCACGTGGTCTGCGAAAAGCCGCTCGGACGTGACGCGGACGAGAGCTACGACATCTGGCGTCGCGTCGCGGCAACCGGCGTGAAGCACATGTGCGCGTTCAACTACCGCTTCGTGCCGGCGGTGCGCCTGGCGCGTGAGCTGATCGATGCAGGTGAGCTCGGTGAGTTGCGTCACTTCCGCGGCCGTTACCTGCAGGACTGGGGCGACACCAGCGAAAAGGTCTGGCGCTTCGACCGCGCGGCCGCGGGGTCGGGAGCACTTGGGGATCTCGCCGCTCACGTCGTCGACCTCGCCCGCTACCTCGTCGGAGAGATCGAGACCGTCGGCGGCTTCGTGCGAACGTTCATCGCCGGGCGCGAGGTCGACGACGCCGTCGAAGCGACGGTCGAGTTCCGAGGCGGCGCGGTCGGCACGATCGAGGCGACGCGCCTCGCGCTCGGCCGGCGAAACGCCTTCCAGTGGGAGATCAACGGCTCCGAAGGGTCCCTCTACTTCGACATGGAGCGCCTCAACGAGCTGCAGGTCTTTCATGCGGACGGCGACCGCGCGCGCGGTTTCAAGAACGTGCTCGTGACCGAGTCCGATCACCCGTTCGCGGAGCACTGGTGGCCACCCGGCCACATCGTCGGCTGGGGAGACACGTTCGTGCACGAGTTGCACCACATGCTTGCCGTGATCGCGGAGGACACCGAGGTGACACCGCACGGAGCGACCTTCGAAGACGGGTACCGCGCGGCCGAGGTCTGCGACGCGATCGTCCGCTCGAGCGAGAGCGGACGTCGAGAAGCGGTTGCGTATCGGATCACACAAGATCCCGGCCAGGTTCTTGAGGAATCGGGGTGAAACTTCTTACGATTCCGTACTAAAGTTCTCCGCAGCCCCGAGTCCCCGGGAAAAGGAGAGGTTGGATGAAACGAAGTAGGAGGGCGGCGAGAGTTCTCCTCGTCGTTGCCGTTGTCGCAGTCGGTGTCGGACTGACGACGGCAGCCCAAGCAAGGAAAGCCGCGAACATCAAAGTCTGCGTCCTGCTTCCGGACACGAAGTCTTCCGTCCGGTGGGTGCAGTTCGATGCGCCAGATTTCGCGAAGGCGCTGAAGGCGGCCCACGTGACGTACTCGATCACGAACGCACT
>VAXB01000109.1:0-1474 GCA_005883995.1 Actinomycetota bacterium | reverse complement strand
ATCTCGGGCCTCAAGGCGGCCGGCAAGTACACGAAGAAGCCCGTCGTCGCCGAGCTCTGGGGCGGCCCGACCGACCAGAACGCGTTCTGGTTCAAGAGCGGAAACGACGCCGTGCTGAATCCGTTGTTCAAGAAGGGGACCCTGTCGAAGGGACCGCAGCAGTTCGTGCCGCTCTGGCTGGCGACGAACGCGCAGCCGATCTTCGAGCAGATGCTCCTCAAGACGAACAACAAGATCGACGGCGCGATCGCGGCGAACGACAACATCGCCGGAGCCGTTGTCGCGAGCCTCAAGGCGAAGCATCTGAAGCCGATTGCGTTGTCGGGCCAGGATGCGACCGTCCAGGGCGTGCAGAACATCATCTCGGGCTGGCAGACGAACACCGTCTACAAGTACGTGCCGAACGAGGCGAATGCAGCCGCAAAGGCGGCCGTAGCCCTGCTGAAGCACAAGAAGATCCCGGGCGTCAACGGGTTCCGGAAGAACGGCGCCAAGAAGGAGCCGACCGTCGCGCTCCCCGTCGTTTCGATCACGAAGGCGAACTACACGCGGCTCTTCAAGGACAAGTTCCTGAAGAAGAGCGATGTCTGTGTCGGCGACTTCGCGCAGTTCTGCAAGTAGAAGGCTCGTAAGTCGAAGTGGAGGCGCCCGCCCGGGCGCCTCCACACGTTTTGTGTTAGGAACACCGCCACCGTGAACGACAGACCACTGCTCGAGGTCCGCGGTATCACGAAGTCGTTCGGCTCGGTGCAGGCCCTGACGGACGTCGACTTCACGGCTACCGCCGGCGAGGTGATGGCGCTCGTCGGCGACAACGGGGCGGGCAAGTCGACGCTGATCAAGTGCATCGCCGGCATCCACGGCTACGACGACGGCGAGATCTACTTCGACGGGAAGCCCGTCCACATCCACGGCCCGAAGGACTCGGCGAAGCTCGGGATCGAAATCGTCTACCAGGATCTCGCGTTGTGCGACAACCTCGATGTCGTCCAGAACATGTACCTCGGACGCGAGATCCACGACTGGTTGTTCCGGCTGAAGGAATCGGCGATGGAGCAGAGCACCGCGTCGACGCTGAAGTCGCTGGCGGTGACGACGATCAGGTCGATCCGCCAGCCCGTGGCTTCGCTGTCAGGCGGCCAGCGACAGTCGGTCGCCGTTGCGAAGGCGGTGCAGTGGAACTCGCGTCTCGTGATCCTCGACGAGCCGACCGCGGGCGTCGACTTCGAGCTGCGCATGGAGCTCTGGCGCTACATCCGCCGGCTGCACAGCGAGGGCACGACGATCCTCCTGACGACGCACTACCTGGAGGAGGCCGAGGAGCTCTGCGACGAGATTGCGCTGATTCGCGGCGGCCATCTGATTGCGCGCGACTCGGCCGACGGCCTGCGGCGCCACTACGGCGCCGCAACGCTCGCCGACGTGTACCTCAAAGCAATGTCCGTCTGACCCCCATTTGCCTCAAATAGCGCGC
>VAXB01000108.1 GCA_005883995.1 Actinomycetota bacterium | reverse complement strand
CGGCGACCCCATCCGGCGACTATCCGGTGTATGTCGCCCGCGGGCTTCTCGCGAGCGGCTTCTGGCCGCCCGCCGTCGGCGGCCGGCGTTTCCTGGTTACCGATGGCCACGTAGGAAGGCTGTATGGAGACGCCCTACAGCCGCTCGCGGGCCGCGTGGCGATCATGCCCGGCGAGCAGTCGAAGACCGTCGCCCATGCCGAGATTGTCTGGACCGAGCTGGTCCGCTCGGGAATGACCCGCGAGGACGTGGTCGTCGCGCTCGGCGGAGGCGTCGTCGGGGACCTGGCGGGATTCTGTGCGGCGACCTATCAGCGCGGCGTGCGCTACGTCCAGGTGCCGACCACCCTGGTGGCACAAGTCGACTCCGCGTACGGCGGGAAGACGGGGGTGGACCTGGAGCAGGCCAAGAACTACGTTGGCGCCTATCACCAGCCGGTCGCGGTGATCGTCGCGTGCGCCCGCACGAAGCTCGCGGTCGTCTCCCGGGACGAGCGCGACGCGGGGCTGCGGCAGGTCTTGAACCTCGGCCACACGGTCGGGCACGCGATCGAGGCCGTGACGGGCTACGCCCGCTACCGCCATGGCGAGGCCGTGGCGCTCGGATTGCTCGCCGCGCTGCGGCTCTCCAATCAGCCCGAGCTGCGCGGGGAGGTCAGCGAGCTGCTCGCTCGCCATGGCCTCCCGACGGCGCTCGACGGGGTCGATCCGGACGCGGTCGTGATGGCCACGGCGCGGGACAAGAAGCGGCTCGGAGACCGCCCGGTGCCGTTCGTACTGCTCGATTCCCCCGGCGCGCCCCGCCCGGGGTGCGCGGTCGAGTCACGCGCGCTGATCGAGGCGGTTAGGGAGCTCGCGCCGTGAGCGCCGTGCGCAATCGGATCGAGGTGATGCACGGCGTCAACCTCGACCAGCTCGGACGCCGCGACGCCGAGCAATACGGAACCCTGACGCTCGAGGAGCTCGAGGTCCACATCAACACTGCGGCGGACGAGCTGGGGCTCGACACGCGCTTCTTCCAGACGAATCACGAGGGTGAGTTCGTGGAGCGGCTCCACCGCCTCGAGGGCCTCGCCGACGGGTTGATCCTCAACCCCGGCGCCTGGACCCATTACTCGTACGCGATCCGCGACGCACTCGATCTCCTGGCGGTCCCGCTCGTCGAGGTCCACCTTTCGAACGTCGAGGAGCGGGAGGAGTGGCGGCGGCACTCCGTCCTCGCGGATCTCGCGAGTAGGCGCGTAATCGGCAAGGGTCCCGACGGGTATCGAGAGGCGCTCGAGTTCGTCGTCGAGCAGCGGTCGGAATGAGCGTGCGGCTCGAGAAGCTCCAGGGTTTGCTCGATGAGCCGTTGCTCGTGACGAACCCGGTGAACGTCTTCTATCTCACGGGTTTCAAGAGCTCGAATCCCGCCCTCCTCGTCGACACCGAGCGTGTGCAGCTCTTCACCGATTTCCGCTACGCGAGCGCTGCGCGCGACATCGCGGGCGTCGAGTTCGTCGAGGCGAAGCGCGACCTGCTCGGGGACCTCGCCTCGCGGCTCTCTGGCCGCATCGGCTTCGAGTCGGCTTACGTCTCGTACGCAGGCTGGGAGAAGCTGCGCAGCAACGGCCTCGAGCTCGTACCGCGGCCGGGTCACGTCGAGTCCCTTCGAGCGGTCAAGGACGAGGACGAGCTCGCTTCGCTGCGTCGGGCGTGCGCGATCACGGACCGCGTGTACGAGCGGCTCGCAGAAGAGCGGTTTGTGGGCAGGACCGAGCGCGACCTCGCGTGGACGATGACGCAGCTCTTCCACGCCGAAGGCGGGGCGGCAATCAGCTTCGAGCTGCTCGTCGCGTCCGGGCCGAACTCGGCGAAGCCGCACGCGCGCGCCGGCGATCGCAAGATCGGGCGGGGGGAGACGGTGGTGATCGACGCCGGCTGCGTCGTCGACGGCTATGCGTCGGACTACACCCGCACCTTTGCGACCGGCACCTTGCCCGACGATCTCAGGGATGCGTATGCGGTCGTTGCCGAGGCGCAACAGGCGGCCCTCGCCCGGATCCGCGCCGGGTTGAGCGGCGTCGAGGCCGACGGGCTCGCGCGGGACGTCGTCGAACGGACACCGTTCGCCGGCCTCTTCGGCCACGGGCTCGGCCACGGCCTCGGGATCGAGGTGCACGAAGCACCGCGGCTCTCACCCGAGTCCGGCGACACGCTCGTTCCCGGCAACGTCGTGACGGTCGAACCGGGGATCTACATCCCCGGGCGCGGCGGGATCCGGATCGAGGACGACGTGGTCGTCACCGAAGGCGGGATCGAGAACCTGACACACCTGCGAAAAGACGTGGTCGAGGTCGGTTAGCCTCTGGTGGATGGCCGAGCAGGTCAACACCAACCAATTCAAGAACGGCATGCACATCGAGCTCGACGGGGGGGTGTGGCGCATCGTCGAGTTCCAGCACGTCAAGCCGGGCAAGGGCGGTGCGTTCGTCCGCACGAAGCTGAAGGGCCTCGACTCGGGCGCGGTCGTCGACCGCACGTTTCGCGCCGGCGAGAAGTTCCCGCGCATCCGGACCGAGACGAAGAGCATGCAGTACCTGTACGACGCGGGGGACGAGGTCGTGTTCATGGATGAGGCCACGTACGAGCAGACGCCGATGCCACGGACCGCCGTCGAGGACGTCCTCGCCTTCATGCAGCCGTCGAGCTCCGTGCAGATGCTGATCGTCAACGGCCGTCCGTCCGGCGTGCAGCTGCCGGCGTCGGTCGAGCTCGCGGTGACGGAGACGGAGCCGGGGGTGAAGGGCGACACCGTCTCGAACGTCATGAAGGCGGCAACGCTCGAGACCGGAGCGGTCGTGCAGGTTCCGCTGTTCGTGAACACCGGCGACCGCGTCAAGGTCGACCCGCGCGAACGGCGCTACATCAGCCGCGCGTAATCGTCAGGCGAGCGCCGAGGCGAGCGCTTCGTGCGCGCCGTCGAGCACGGGATCTCCGTGCGCGACGAGGACAAGATCCACCGGGTCGTCGAGCAAGGGCTGGAGCCGTTCTTTCAGATCGCTTCGCGCCCAGTCCTGCTCCTCGGTCGGGAACCACGAGACGGGCACGCGCAGCTCGGGGTCGGCGATGAGCAGGTCGCCTGCGACGAGCGTGCGGAACGGCTCGAGGTAGAAGAGCGCCTCGACCCAGTCGGCGCCGTCGATCACCTCCGCGCGCACGCCCTGTGGCAGAGCCTCGTCGCGCTGCTCCGGACGCCACAGCGTCGCGTCGTACCGCTCCAGCAGTTCGGCGGCGCTCCGCTCGTGCCAGTGAACCGTGAGCAGGATGCGGACGGGACGCTGCAGGCGTTCGACGTCACGGTCGAGCGCGGCCCAGAATCGGCCGGTCTCGTCGGTCGGGACGAGCGGGTCGATCACGACGAGCGCGTCGGGAACCTCGGCATAGACGGAGCCGACGACCTGCGGCCAGTGGACTCCGGGCTCCCATTCGGGGTGCACGGCCGTCCAGCGCCAGAGGCCGGGACGCAGCTCGACGACTTCCATCCGGGGAAAACCTAACGGGGTGGGCGATAACCTCCCCTCCCGATGCCGCGCCTTGCCGACACGACCGTCCGCCTGCTCGGTCAGGACCCGCTCGCCGGGCGCATCCCGACCGCGGATCAGCTGCGCATCGCCGAGATCCTCGACGGTGCCGGGCTTGCGTACCTCGAGGTGTCCGGCGGCGGCTGCTTCGACAGCGCCGTGCGCCGCGGGGTCGAGAGCCCCTGGGAGCGCATCCGCGCGCTTCGGGCGCGGACGAAGACGCCGCTCGGGCTGGCAGTGCGAGGCCGTTTCCTCGTCGGCTCACGCCCTGCCGACGAGGATTTCGTGCGTCGGTTCATCGCGTCGGCTGCGGCGAACGGCATCGATGTCTTCCGGCTGCACGACCCGCTCAACGACGTGTCCAACCTGCGTGGCGCCGCCGAAGCGGTGGCCGACGCGGGCGGCGAGTTCGAAGCCGGTCTCGTCTACAGCCCGGGCCGGACCGGCGAGACGGAGGCACTGCTCGAGCAGGCGCGCGAGCTGCCGGCGCTCGGCGCCGCGCGCGTCCTCCTGCACGACCCGACCGGGTCGCTGCAGCCGCATCGCGCGCGTGAGCTCGTCACGGGGCTGCACGAAGCGACGAATCTCCCGGTCGGGATCTACTGCCAGGGCGCAGCGGGGAACGCGCTTGCCGCGGCGCTCGAGGCTGCACGTGCCGGCGCCGAGCTGATCGCGTGCGCCGTCTATCCGATCGCGTTGTCGCTCCACCGGGTGTCGGGTGAGGCGCTCGCCGAGGCGCTGCTCGGCCTCGGGCTCGACTGCGACGTCGACGTCGCAGCGCTCTGGCGTGCGTCCGACCTCGTCGACGAGCACATCGGCGACGAGCCGGTGACGCCGCTCGCGCCGCGCATCGCCGTGCGGGCCGCCGAGCACGACCTTCCGGCGGCGCTTGTCGCGGCGGTCGATGCGAACCTGCGCTCGCAGGCGCAGCGTGACCGTCTCGACGAGGTGATCGAGGAGCTCGTGCGCATCCGAGGCGAAGTCGGTCTGCCGCCGCTCGCGTCGCCGATCGGCCAGTTCCTCGGATCCCAGGCCGTCCTGAACGTGCTCTCCGCGATGCGGTACTCCGTCATCGTCGACGAGTTGCGCGCGCTCGTCGAGGGGAAGCTCGGCACGCCGCCTGGCCCGATCGACGCGACCGTGCGTCGCGCCGTGGCTTTGACGACGGACCCGGCCAGCGAGGAGGCGGCGGCGCCGCCCCTGCACGAGGTGCGCGAGCAGGCCGAGGGCCTCGCGTCGAGCGAAGAGGAGCTGTTGCTGCTCGGATTGTTCGGCGACGACGCAGCCCCGCTTCTGCGGACGATCCGCGGTCGCTCGACCGGCGAGGAGCGGCTCGGCGCCGGCGGCGTCGACCAGGCACGTGCTGAGCGGATCCGCGAGGTCGTGCGGATCGTCCAGGAGTCTGGGATCGGTGAGGTGACGATCGAAGAGTCGGGGATGCGCGTGTCCGTCCGTCGCACGGAAGACGCGCCTCCCGGCGTCGCGCCGTCGCAAGCCGTCCCACTCGGCGGCGACGACGACGAGCCCGCGCCGCCGATGGCGCCGCCGTCGAACGGGCTCATCCGCGTCGAGGCGCCGATGGTCGGCACGTTCTACCGCGCGGCCGAACCGGGCGCGAACCCGTTCGTCGAGGAGGGCGCCCCCGTCGCAGCGGGCCAAACGCTGTGCATCCTCGAGGCGATGAAGCTGATGAACGAGGTGAAGTCGGAGATCGAAGGCATCGTCCGGTCGATCAACGTCGAGAACGGGCAGGCGGTCGAGTACGGACAACTGCTGTTCGAGCTCGAGCCGGTCAACGGCCTCCCGGCGATCTGATGTTCGCCCGAGTTCTGGTCGCGAACCGCGGCGAGATCGCGGTCCGCGTCATCCGCGCGCTCCACGAGCTGAACATCGAGGCAATCGCCGTCTATTCGACGGCCGACGCCGGCGCGCTCCACACGCGCCTCGCGGACCGGGCAGTTCGGATCGGACCCCCGCCGGCGTCGGAGAGCTACCTGAACATGGCGTCGATCGTGGCCGCAGCGGAGACGACCGGCTGCGATGCGGTGCATCCCGGCTACGGCTTCCTGTCGGAGAATCCCGCCTTCGTCCGCGCCTGCGAGGACAACGACCTCGTCTTCGTCGGGCCGGATGCGGACGTGATGATGCGGATGGGGGACAAGGCGCAGGCGAAGCGCGAGGTCGCCGCGGCGGGGGTGCCGCTCGTCCCCGGCGCTGACACGGCGACCGCAGCGGAGGCTCGTGCCGCGGCACAAGACGTCGGCTACCCGGTGCTGCTGAAGGCGCGGGCGGGCGGCGGCGGGAAGGGGATGCGGCTCGTCCACGAGCCGGGCGCGCTCGACGACGCGTACGCGCGCGCGTCGGCCGAGGCGCTCGCGGCGTTCGGTGACGGGCGCTTGTACCTCGAGAAGGCGATCGCACCCGCCCGGCACGTGGAGATCCAGGTACTGGCCGATGCCGATGGCGGCATCCTCACGCTCGGGGAACGGGAGTGCTCGATCCAACGGCGGCACCAGAAGCTGATCGAGGAATCGCCGTCGGCGGCGCTCGACGAAGAGACGCGCGCCGCGATGGAGGTGTCGGTTGCGCAAGCGTGCCGGCACATCAGCTACGCGAACGCGGGCACCTTCGAGTTCCTGCTCGGGCCCGACGGGTCGTTCTACTTCATCGAGCTGAATGCACGCCTGCAGGTCGAGCATCCGGTCAGCGAAGCAGTCACAGGGATCGACATCGTCCGCGAGCAGCTCCGCATCGCCGCGGGCCGGCAGCTCCCGATCACCGGGCGCGCGTCGCGCAACGGCCACGCGATCGAGATCCGGATCAATGCCGAAGACCCGGCGCGCGGCTTCGTGCCCGCGCCCGGCGTCGTGGAACGCTTCAGAGCGCCGCTCGGACCGGGCGTCCGCGTCGACACGCACGTCGAGGATGGCACGGTGATCCCGCCGTACTACGACTCGCTCGTCGCCAAGGTGATCGTCTGGGACGAGGGGCGCGCCGCTGCGATCGAGCGGGCCCGGCGAGCACTCTCCGAGCTCGAGCTGACGGGTGTCCCGACGACGCGCGAGGCGGCGTTCGAGATCCTCGGGACCGACGGGTTCCGCAGCGGTGTCTATTCGACGTCGTTCCTCGAGGAGACGCCGCTCGAGGCGGTGGCGGCCGCGTGAGTCGCAAGGCGGCCCGCCGAACGGCGTTCTTCCTGCTGTACCAGTGGGATGTGACCGGTCAGCCGCTCGCGTCGTTGTACGAGGGCGACGTCGATCAGTGGGCACGGAGCACGGCCGAGGCGGTTGCCGCCGAGGCACCGCGGCTCGACGCGGCGATCACGGACGCAGCCGAAGGCTGGACGGCGGACCGCCTCGGTGCGGTCGAGCGGAACATCCTGCGGCTCGCGGTCCACGAGCTCCACGGCGAGGAGGTTCCTGACGAGGTTGCGATCGACGAAGCCGTTACGCTCGCGAAGCGCTATGCAACCGACGACGCGGGCCGACTCGTGAACGGCATCCTCGGGCGGATCCTCCGGGAGAAGGCGGCATGACGGGCGCCGAGGACGCGCTCGCCCGCGCAGAAGAGCTGTTGGCCCGGCTCGAAGCGACCCGCGCGGAGCTCGAGCGTTTGTCGGAGGCAGACGACGCAGACCGGGCACTCGACATCCTCGGCGAGCTCGCGGGGCTGAGCAAGCAGATCGAGGACGAGCTCCAGCGGGCAAAACGCGCTTCGGAGAGTGAAGGCGATGCGGAACCCTGACGAGCTCCGCGCCCTCGTCGAGGCATACCTGTCCGAGCTCGTGCTGACCCCCGAGCTCCACGGGCAGGCGGAATCCATGCGCTACGCGCTGAGCGTCGGCGGAAAGCGGGTGCGCCCCGTGATCTGTCTGGCGACGGTGGAAGCGGCAGGGTGCGACGCGGAGGTCGCGCTTCCGGCCGCGGCGGCGGTGGAGCTCGTGCACAACTTCTCGCTCGTCCACGACGACCTGCCGGCGCTCGACGACGACGCGGTGCGCCGCGGCCGGCCGTCGGTCTGGGCCGAGTACGGCGAGGCGATCGCGATCCTCGCCGGCGACGGTCTCCTCGCCGAGGCATTCCGGCTCGCGCTGTCCTATCCGACGCCGGCGGTCGGCCGAGAGCTCGCCCAGGCGACGCTCGGAATGATCGGTGGCCAGTACCTGGACATCACCGGCAACGCGCCGGACGAGGCGACGCTGCACAAGCTGAAGACGGGTTGTCTCTTCGCCGTGTCGGTGGCGCTCGCGCTCTGGGTTGCCGAGGTTCCGCTCGGCGAGCAGGCCCCGTGGCGGGCGTTCGGAGACGAGCTCGGTCTCCTGTTCCAGATCGTCGACGACATCCTCGACGGTGACGGGTACGTCGTGACGCACGGCGTCGACGGTGCGCGCGCGCTCGCGGACGACGCCGCCGAACGTGCGCACGCGCGACTCGCAGCGGTGCCGGCCGACACGTCGGTCCTCGCAGACATCGTCTCGGGGTTGTCGGCGCGCACGTTTTGAAGAAGCGGCTCGACGTGCTCCTCGTCGAGCGTGGCCTCGCCGAGTCACGGGCGCAGGCGCAGGCGCTCGTGCTGGCGGGTCGCGTCCCGGGTCACGAGAAGCCGGGGATGCAGGTCGACGAGGAGACCGCGCTCGAGGTCGAGCAGCCGCCGCCGTTCGTCTCACGCGGCGGTCAGAAGCTTGCCCATGCCCTGGACTGAAGCGGCTCGCGTTGCCGCGCTCGACGTCGGCTACGGGCAGCTGCACGAGAAAGTCCGCGCCGATCCCCGTGTCGTCGTGCTCGAACGGACGAATGCACGTACGATCGAGCAGCTTCCGTTCCAGCCGGAGCTCGTCGTCTGCGACGTCTCGTTCATCAGCGTCCGCGTCGCGTTGCCGCCGGTTCTTGCGCTCGCGGCCCGCGAATGGGAAGCGGTCGTCCTCGTGAAGCCGCAGTTCGAGGCCGGGCGTGCCGACGTTCCGAAGGGTGTCGTCCGCGATGTCGCCGTCCGCCGCCGCGTCGTACGCGAGGTTGCCGAGGCGGCGCTGGGTTGGGGGGGAGCGACCGTCGGCGTCGTAGACTCCGGCTTGCCAGGGCCCAAGGGGAACCGCGAAGCGTTCCTCCACCTCGTCCATCGCGCCGAGCCCCGACTTCCGGATGACATCGACGAGCGAATCGCAGCCGAGATCAGCTAGCGCCGTCCGCCGGGCTGCCGTGATCACGCACGGGAAGCGCGCGACGATCGGCCCAGCACTCGCTCGGCTGGAGAGCGTCGCCCGCAGCGCAGGCGTCGAGCTCCTGTTTTCCGACGAGGAGCTCGAGAAGCACGGCATCGCCGACGCCGACGGCGACGTCGCGACGGCGGACGTCGCGATCGTCCTCGGCGGCGACGGGACGATGCTGCGCGCGCTGACTCGGTTCCTCGGTTTCGACGTTCCCGTCATCGGCGTGAACTTCGGGCGCGTCGGGTTCCTCGCGTCGATTCGGCCGACAGACCTCGAGGCTGGCGTCGCGCGCGTCTTTGCCGGCGACTACACGATCGTGCCGTTGACGACGCTCGAGCTCGAGGTCGGAACCGTGCGCGCCGCCGCGGTCAACGACGTGGTCGTCCTGAGTGCGACGCGCGGCCGCATGGTCGAGCTCGGGTGGACGATCGGAGGGGAGGACCTCGGCCTGCAGCCTTGCGACGGGATGATCTGCTCGACTCCCTCCGGTTCGACCGCCTACAACCTCTCGAACGGCGGCCCCGTGCTCGTGAGAGGTCTGGACGGAATGGCGGTCACGTTCATTGCGGCGCACTCGCTCCACGTACGGCCACTGGTCGTTCCGCGCGGGCTCGAGCTCAGCATTCGCAACGAGACGCCGGACGTGAGGGCCTCCGTGCTCGTCGACGGCCATTCCGTCGCCGAGATCGACGGCGGAGCGCACGCGGTCGTCCGTCTCGGCGATCGCCGCGCGCTGCTGGCGACGCTGCCGGAGGCGACGTTCTTCCGCCGCTACCGCGACACGTTCGGCTCGTAGCGACTGTTGTCGTGGGGTATGGCCTGCGTCGATCCCGGCGCGAATCCGGCACACACGCGTGCGCCGGCCGCCGATACGCTCGACGCAACGGGGAGGGAGGTGGGTTCCCGGCTACACGCGTGTACATCCACCATGCGGCGGTCGCACCACGTCTTCGCCAGACGATGGTCGCCCCCCGCTGCGGCGCATACCATCCGCGGACGTGCTGCGCCGCCTGCGCATCGAGAACCTCGTCCTGATTCGGAAGGCCGAGCTCACATTCGACGCCGGCCTCAATGCGATCACGGGCGAGACGGGCGCCGGCAAGACGATCCTGGCCCAGGCGATCGGCCTGCTGCTCGGGGCCAAGGGCGACGCCGGCTTCATCGGGCCGGGCGGCGACGAGGCCTACGTGGAAGCCGAGCTCGACTTCCCGCCGGAGTTGCTGAACGACGAGGCGGTCGCAGCCCTGGCCGAGCTGCGGCCGGAGGACGAGGACGGGCTCGTCGTCGCGCGACGGATCTTCGCGGACGGCCGGACCCGGGCATACGCGTGGGGACGGAGCGCGGCGCGCGAGGACGTCGCCGCCGCTGCCGAGCGCACGATTGCGATGTCCGGACAGTTCGAACAGCGGCGGCTCGCGCGGCCGTCCTACCAGCTCGACACGCTCGACGCGTACATCGGCGCAGACCAGCAGCGGCGCCGCTCGGCGGCCCGTCGAGCCTGGCTCGAGCTGGTCGCTGCGCGCCGTCGGCATGACGAGCAACGCGCCGGAGCCGCTGCCACGGAGGCGCGGCTCGTGGAATTGCGCGAGCTCGTCGAGCAGACGGCCGAGCTGTCGCCCGACGACGAGGACCGGTTGCGTCAGGAGCGCGAGCGTCACCGGCACGTGACGGAGCTCGCCCAGGCGGCGTCGGCGGCTGTCGCGGCCCTCGCGCCTGACGACGGAGACGGCGCCGCGGGTCTCGCCGCGCAAGCGGAGCGCGAGGTCGCACCACTCGAGCGGATCGCGCCCGAGCTTGCACGCGCGGGCGACGAGCTCCGCGACCTCGAGCTGCGGCTGCGCGAGACGGCATCCGAGCTCCGCGGGTTCCTCGGCGGGCTCGACTCCGAGCCCGCGCGGGTCGAGCAGGTCGAGGCGGACCTCGACCGGATCGCCGATGCGAAGCGACGGTTCCGCGCGCAGACCCTCGAGGAGCTGCTCGAGCGCGCAGCGGCTGCGCGCAGCGAGCTCGACGCAATCGCTGCCGGCCATGATCCAGCCGCGGCCGCAGCCGAGGCGCTCGAGGCAGCCGAGCGCGACGTCACGCGGCTCGCAGAAGAGCTGTCGGACGCGCGACGCGGCGGCGCCGACGCCTTCGCCGCCGCGGTGGCGGCCGAGCTTGCCGGGATCGGCATGGGCGACGGCGAGTTCCGCGTCGAGCTGGGCGACCGCGCCGAAGGGCCGACAGGCCGCGATCAGGTCACGTTCCTCGTTCGTCCGAACCACGGCTTGCCGTTCGCGCCGGTCGCGGAGACGGCGTCGGGCGGCGAGCTGTCGCGAATCGCCCTTGCGATCGCCGCGGTTGCGGGCGGCGAGACGATGGTGTTCGACGAGATCGACGCCGGTATCGGGGGCGAGACGGCTCATCGCGTCGCCGAAACGCTTCGCCGTCTCGCCACGCGCGCGCAGGTCGTCACGATCACGCACCTCCCTCAGATCGCGAGCGTCGCCGATCGTCATTTCCGCGTCGAGAAGGTCGCCGGCGATCCGACGCACACGACGATCCAGCCGCTCGACGAGGCGGAGCGGCGGAACGAGCTGCAACGAATGCTCGGCGGCGAGAAGTTCCTGTCGACCGTCCGTTCGGCATGAGCTTCGTCGAGCTGACGGGCCACGCGAAGCTCGACCGGCGGACGAAGAACCTCGCTCGTCGGCTCTCTGCAGACGACATCGCGATCATCGATCACACCGACATCGACCGGGTCTCGGCGGAAGAGCTGATCGAGTCCGGGGTCCGCGTCGTCGTCAACGTGGCGGCGTCGCAGTCGGGGCGGTTTCCGAATCCTGGACCGCTGGCACTCGTTCGCGGCGGCGTGCGATTGATCGACGCCCTCGGCGCCGACCTGTTCGACCAGGTGCACGAAGGCGAGCTCCTGACGGTGCGGGGTTCTGGGCTGTACCGCAACGGGACGTGCCTGGCCTCCGGGTCCGTCCTCGACGCGCCCGACCTCGAACATGCGCTCGCGGAGCAGCGTGGGCGCGTCACCGAGGCGCTCGAGGCGTTCGCCGACAACACGATGCGCTACCTGCGGGAGGAGGGGAAGCTGCTCGCGGAGGGAATCGCGTTCCCCCAACTGCGGACCCGGTTCCGCGACCGTCACGCGCTGGTCGTCGCCCGCGGGCCCGGCTACAAGCACGACCTCCGCATGGTGCGGCCGTACATCCGCGACTTCAAGCCGGTGCTGATCGGCGTCGACGGCGGGGCCGACGCGCTGCTGGAGGCCGGCTACACCCCCGACGTGATCGTCGGCGACATGGATTCCGTGTCCGACGACGCCCTTCGGTCCGGCGCCGAGCTGCTCGTCCACGCGTACCGCGACGGCCGCGCCCCCGGCGCGGAGCGCGCGCGGCAACTGGGCGTGGCCCACGAGGTCGTGTCGACGATGGGGATCAGCGAGGACCTCGCACTGCTGCTCGCCTACGAAAAGGGGTCGGAGCTGATCGTCGCGGTCGGGACGCACTTCAATCTGATCGAGTTCCTGGAGCGCAACCGCGCCGGGATGTCATCGACCTTCCTGACGCGCCTCAAGGTCGGGGAGATCCTGATCGACGCGAAGGGTGTGTCGCGCCTGGCGAGCCGACAGGTCGGCCTCTGGCCGCTGATCCTGTTCGCACTGGGCGCGCTCGCGGCGATCGGCGTGGCGATCGCGGCCTCGCCGGCGCTAAGGCACGTGATCGAGTACCTCGCGTTGCGCCTTCGGGATCTCCTCGGCATCGGTTAGCCCTACCCTGTCGGCATGCCGCGCGCCGTCGCATCCGGCGAGCTTGCCGCCTCGCGGGAGGACGTCTGGCGCTTTGTGTCGGAGCCGCGCCACTTCAGCGACTGGTGGCCGACGGTTGCCGCCGTCGAGCCGGACCGACGCGGCTTCGCCGCCGGAGCACGCTGGGTCGTTCACGCGCACAGCCGCCCGACCCTCTTTCGCCGCTCGGGGTACAGCGGCGCCCTCGTCGTTCGTGCCGTCGACCGCCCGAACCTGTTCGCCTGGACACTCACCGGTGACCGGATCGAAGCGGAGCTCCGGCTGACGGCGCTCGCCGAGGATCGGACGCAGGCCGACATCGCCGTGGAGGCGGGCTGGCTCGTACCGCTGCCGAAGGCCCTGCCCCGTCGCGCGCTGATCCGGCTCCATGCCCTCTGCCAGACTGCTGCGGAAGTCTGATGTTCGACCTTCGCTACCACGTCGCGTCGCTCGCCGCCGTTTTCTTCGCGCTCGTGATCGGGATCCTCGTCGGCGTCGCACTTGCGTCGCACGGCCTCGGCCACGCCGAGCAGAAGCGGTTGGAGCGCGACCTCCGCGTCGCGCAGCAGGGGAACGACAGCCTCCAGCAGCAACTCGATGAGTACCGCGCCGACGCCACCTACGTCGGTAACACGTACGGCAGCGTGATGAGCAACCGGCTGAAGGGAAAGCGAATCGGGTTGATGTTCGTCGGCTCCGCCGACCAGAAGGTTCGTAGCGCGATCGACACGGCACTCGGCGACGCGGGCGCGACCGTCCTTCGTACGCGCGCGATCACGGTTCCGGTCAGTGCCTCCTCCATCCAGCGCACGCTCGCGAAGAAGCCTCAGCTCGCGTCGTTCGCGATCGGGCGGAGGCGCTTCAACGACATCGGCGTCGAGCTCGCGGACGAGTTCGCCGCCGGAGGCGACACGCCGCTGTGGGACGCGCTCGAAGGGCAGCTCGTCGAAGAGCGGAGTGGCAGCACGAAGCCGCCGGCCGACGGGATCGTCCTTGTCCGGACGGTCGCGCCGCAGACGGATCTCTCCACGGCGCAGCTTCTGAACGGCCTGTATTCCGAGCTCGCCGGCCGCCCGCTTCCGGTCGTCGGCGTCGAGCGCGCGAACGCGCGACCCTCGGCAATGCCCGTCTTCTCGCGCTTCGGGCTCTCGACGGTGAGCGACGTCGACCTGCAGATCGGACGCGTCGCGCTTGCGGTCCTGCTGTCGGCTGCCGACAGCGGCACGGGCCACTACGGGTTGCGACGCGGCGCGGACATCCTGCCGCTCGTGCCGCCGGTGACGACGTCGACGGCCACGCCGGCGGCGGGTGGTTGAGCCGCTGACCGTTCTTGTCGCGGCTCGCGACGAGGAGGCGATGATCGGCGAGACCGTCGGCGCGCTGCGGCGTGCGTTTCCCGACGCGGAGGTCCTCGTCGCCGACGACGGGTCGCGCGATGCGACCGCTGACCGCGCCGAAGCGGCCGGCGCGACGGTGCTGCGGCTCCCGCGCCTCGGCAAGGGGCAGGCACTGTCGGCGGCCGAGCGCGCCGCCCCGCCCGGCCGCCTGCTCCTCTGCGACGCCGATCTCCGCGGCGACATCGGGCCGCTTCTCGAGACGGGTGCGGATCTCGCCATCGCGGTTTTCGCGGAGCGGATCGGCGGCGGGCTCGGCGTGGCCAAGCGCGCGGCACGCGCGATCGTCCGGTTGCGGGCAGGCGTCGACCAGCGCGAGCCTCTGTCCGGGCAGCGCGCGCTCAGTTCGCGCGCGCGCCGCGCAGTCTTTCCGCTCGCGCCGGGGTTCGGCTGTGAGGTCAGGATGACGATCGACGCCGTCAATTCGGGCGCGCGGCTTGACGAGCTGATGCTGCCGCTCGCTCATCGTCCGACGGGTCGCACGACGGGCGGCTTCGCGCACCGCGCCCGGCAGCTCGTCGACGCACTCATTGCGGCGGGCCCGCTCGCGATCAACTTCCGCGGGGGGCGGCTCCCGCTTGCCGGCTGGGTCTTCGCGGCTCACGAGCCGGTCGTGACGGCCATCGGCCTCGTGGACGACCTCTGGTCGGGGCCCGAGCGTGGTTTTCGCGCGCATCTGCGCGCCGGGCGGACGACCGGCGTCGTGAAGCTGCTGGCGATCCCGGCTTACGGGCTGATCCGCACCCGCAGCCTCTCGGGCGCGCTGCTCGTCGGCTTTACCGCCAATGCAGTGAACCAGCTCGATACACGACCCGGCCGGGCGCTCAAGGCGTACCTCGCGGCGACCGTCGTCGTCGACGCTCCCCGGGCCGTCGCCGTCCTCCTGCTTCCCTACGATCTGCGCGAGATGCTGATGCTCGGGGACGGCGGCGCGAACGCGTTGGGGGCGATGCTAGGCTTGAATTCCGTGAATCGTTTCGCGGGACGCGCGCGTTGGGCGGCGGTCGGTGCGCTGGCAGGCTTGACTCTCATCGGTGAACGAACGTCGCTTGGTGCGTTGATCGAACGGACGCCCGTCCTCGCCGACGTCGACCGCCTCGGACGCCGCGCGTGAGCAGCGTCAGGACGAAGTACGTCTTCGTCACCGGCGGCGTCGTCTCCGCACTCGGGAAGGGAATCGTGGCCGCGTCGCTCGGCCGGCTGCTGAAGGCGCGCGGGCTGACCGTGCAGGTGCAGAAGTTCGACCCGTACCTGAACGTCGACCCGGGCACGATGAGCCCGTTCCAGCACGGCGAGGTGTTCGTCACCGAGGACGGGGCCGAGACCGACCTCGACATCGGGCACTACGAGCGGTTCATCGACGAGAACTTCTCGCGCAACGCGAGCCACACCGCCGGCGCGATCTGGGACTCCGTCCTGCGCAAGGAGCGCAAGGGCGAGTACCTCGGCGCCACGGTGCAGGTCATCCCGCACATCACGAACGAGATCAAGAGCCGGATCCGGAGCGTGGCCGCGTCGACTCCGGCCGACGTCGTGATCAGCGAGATCGGCGGCACGGTCGGCGACATCGAGTCGCTGCCGTTCCTCGAGGCGATCCGCCAGTTCCGGCGGGAGGCCGGCGCCGAGAACGTGCTCTACCTGCACGTCACGCTCGTTCCGTTCATCGAGGCGGCCGGCGAGCTGAAGACGAAGCCGACGCAGCACTCGGTGAACGAGCTGCGCCGCATCGGTATCCACCCGGACATCGTCGTCGCGCGGTCGAAGGAGGAGCTCTCGCCCGACATCCGCGAGAAGATCGCGCTCTTCGCCGACGTCGACGCCGAGGCGGTCGTGTCGAGCCCCGACGTGCCCGACGTCTACCTCGTCCCGTCGGTGCTGCAGGGCGAGGGGCTCGACCAGCTCGGCTGCGCCAAGCTCGGGCTCCCGGAGGGCGAGGCCGACCTCGGCGAGTGGCGCGAGGTGCTCCGGCGGATCGACGACCGCGACGCCGAGGTCGAGATCGCGCTCGTCGGCAAGTACGTGAAGCTCCAGGACGCGTACCTCTCCGTCCACGAGGCGCTGAAGCACGCT
>VAXB01000151.1:3093-4703 GCA_005883995.1 Actinomycetota bacterium | reverse complement strand
CGGAGGCCGAGCGCACCGGCGCGCAGGACGCCCTCGCGCACGCCTACTTCGGCCTCGACTGGGCCTACCTCGCACTCGGTCGCCGCGACGAAGCTGTCAATTCTCCTCGCGCGGTCGAGATCTACGAGCGGCTCGGCGCGCTCGACCGGCTCGCCTGGGCGCTGAACATCATGGGCGGCCGTGCGTATCTCGCCGGCCGCTGGGAGGAGGCGATCGCGTATGCCGACCGCGCACGCAGCACGTTCGTGCGGATCGGCGACGAGATGAACGCAACGGTCGCAGCGCTCAACGTCGCCTGCATCCGCTCCGACCAGGGAAGGATGGAGGACGCCGAGCCGCTCCTTCGCCGCGGCCTCGAGCTCCGCCGCGCCGGCGGCAACCCGCTCAAGATCGCGGACGGAGCCAGTGAGCTCGGCCGCTTCGCCGGACGGATTGGAAGCTTCGACGAGGCGCATGCCCTGCTGGCGGAGGCGCGCGAGCTCTTCTCGGTCGAAGGGGACGAGGTCGAGCTACTGGCGGCCGACGTCTGGCGCGTGGAATGTCTTGTCCTCGAGGGGGCAAGCGCCGCGGCACTCGAGCTCGCCGCCGACGCGCTCGCGCGGGCGACGACGACGCCCGGCGTCGCGATCCTCGCGGCGACGCTGCAGCGACTCCGCGGCTGGGCGTTCATGCAGCTGCGAGATCTCGAGAATGCCGGCGCTGCGTTCGAGGAGAGCCTCAGCCTCGCGCGGCTCGAAGGCGAGAACATTGGCATGCGAAGCGCCGATTACGAGCTTGCGCTCACGCTCGACGCATTGGAGCAGCTCGGCGACCTGGTGGGCCAGCCAACCGCCGACCTCGAACGCGAGCGCGACGCGATCGTGGCGCGGCTGGCCGTCCTGCAACTGACGCGGCCGCCGCTCCCACACTGATTCGCAGGAGCGACGGCCTCCGTCGTTCGTAGTGCTCTACATGCCGCCCTTGTAGTCCCAGTCCGGCGGCACCGTCATGGTGAAGAAGCGGTATCCGACACCGTCGATGGTGGCTGTCCCCCACGACGCCGTGCGCGGGCCGCCCGCGGGATCGGTCTTGTCCTGGAACGACGGGACGATGCCCCAGTAGCGACCGTCGGACCGACAGATCGCGTGGACGACAGCTCCGGTGAACCGGCCGCTGCTGTCGAGCTGGTCCGCCGGCCATCCCGTCGTGTCTGTGGTGTCGTCGACGTTCATGCACGGGATGACCACGCCGTTCACGACCTTGAAGGCGCCGGCGCAGATCGGGATGTACTGTGCGCCGACGTTCTTCCCCAAGGTCGCGTTGATGTTGTTCTGGTTCACGTAATACGTGACCTTCAATCCGCTCGGGACGCCGCCGTGGAGCTCCTCGAACCCGGTCGCTCCAGCGACGTGCACGAAGCCCGTGCCGCAGGGGTGGAACGTCGGGTCGTACGTCGACGGATTCACGGCGAGGAACGACAAGCCGCTGCTCGCGGAGACGTCCAGACGCGAGTCGCTCTTGACGCCGAGCAGCTCGTTCGACAGCGAGCAGGACGCGGTCGCGTCGCAGGGCTTCCCGTCGATCGAGATCGCGAACGGATCGCTGTCTGGCGTCGGCTGCAAGCCGGTCGC
>VAXB01000151.1:0-2928 GCA_005883995.1 Actinomycetota bacterium | reverse complement strand
ACCGGCGTGTAGGCCGTGTTCGTGACGACGGTGTTCTTGTTCGCGTTATTCGGTGGATAGAGCCACAGGAGCTTGCAATTGCCGCTGCCGACGGTCGACGTCAGGCCGCCCGACTGCGTCAGCGAGAAGTCGTTTCCGTTGCCGGCGAAATCGTTCGACTGCTTCGCGGGAACCTTCCACGTACCGGAGCCGGTACACGGGGTCGAGACGCTGAACGAGACGGTGACCGTCGAGCCGACCGGCACGTTGAGATTCCGCAGTCGGAGTTCACCCGAGCTGTTCGTGCCGAACGTTCCACTCCCCGAGACGAATGTCGGTAGCGGCCCTTTCGAAGCGTCGAGGTTGATCGGGAAGACAGGCTTGCCGCTCGAGTCCAGCGGCCCGTCGACGTTCGCCGACCCGACCGACTGGGTGCTGGTGTTCGCATTCGTGATCGTCAGCGTCACGGAGGCCAGCGAGCCGCCCGGAAGCGCCGACGTCTCGCAGGTCGCGGGAGTTGCAGATTGTGCGAGGCAGGCGGTGTATTGCTTGATCCCCGACGAAGGCGGGCTCGCGGACCCGGCCGGGGTCAGGGCGATCGCAACGACCGCGAGAGCAGGGATGAGAACGGCAAGTCGCCGTCGCAACCGCCGCCCGTCGCCCGCGAACAGACGCGCAGGATGGTTCATTCAGCTCCTCCAGTGACCCCGGTCCGCAGTGCCGAGCGCCGAATGCAACGTCGGCGGCGCCGGTAGAGCGACCAGCTAAGCACAGGTCGCGTTCAACCGCAATACCACGTTTTGACCAGGTTTGTGGATAGCTTTGACGAGGTTTTGCTCGCGTGGCGCGGGGCGTCCGGGGCCGCGCGATAGGCGTCGGCGCCTCACCGGCCTACACTTGATCGGCGATGGCCGGCTGGACCTGCGCGTCATGCGGCGGCGACAATCCGGACGGTACGCGCTTCTGTGGTCACTGCGGCGCGCCGGCCGACGAGCCCCGCTCCGAGCCGCCGACGGCGGACGCGACAACCGGCCAGGACGTTGCACAGGCGCTTCGCAGCTTCGTCGCGGGGCCGGTCGCGGACCGGCTTGTCGAGGCGGGTGGGACGCTTCCGGAGGAGCGGCGTCTCGTCACGGCTTTGTTCGCGGACGTCTCCGGCTTCACCGCGCTCGCGGACCGGCTTGATCCGGAGCAGCTCCTGGAGGTGATCGACCCGGTGATCTCGGCGCTGTCGACCGTCGTCGGCCGCTACGAGGGCTACGTCGAGAAATTCGCCGGCGACGCGCTGATGGCGCTCTTCGGCGCGCCGGTGTCGCACGAGGACGACGCAGTCCGAGCCCTGCACGTCGCGCTGGAGATGCACCGGGAGCTCGCGCGGGTCGTCGACGAGCTCGAGCACGACGTCGAGCTGACGCTGCACGTCGGCGTCAACAGCGGGCACGGGATCGCGCGGATCCTCGGCAGCGAGGCCAGGATGGACTACGCGGTGCTCGGCGACTCCGTCATCCTCGCGCAGCGACTCGAGTCGGCGGCGCCGCGCGGCGAGACATACGTCAGCGAGACGACTGTGCGCTTGACAGAGGATGCGTTCGAATTCGAGCCGGTCGGCGAGCTCGAGCTCAAGGGCAAGGCCGAGCCGGTACCGGCGTGGCGCCTCGTGGGGGTTCGCGACGAACCGCGCGTCCGCGGCGCGACGACGCTCGTTGGACGCGACCAGGAACTCTCGGAGCTCGAGCCGGCGCTCGACGGCGGCCTCGTGACGCTGACCGGCGAACCCGGTGTGGGCAAGTCGCACCTGGTCGAAGCGTTGCGCGCGCGCGCCGCGGCGGGCGGGGTCGGGTGGCTCGCCGCGCGCTGTCTGTCGTATGGCGCGGGAATCGCGTACTGGCCGTACACAGAGCTGCTGCGCGGCGATCCCGCGGCGCAAACCGTCCCGCACTTCGCGCGCCTGCTCGGCGGTGAGGCCGGCGACGAGCTCGAGCACCTCGAGCCGGAGGCATTCCGCCGCGGGCTCCACGACGCGTTCACGGCGTGGTTCGGGTCGCGTGCTGTCGGCGGAGCGGTGCTCGTGTTCGAGGACGCGCATTGGGCCGACGCTTCGTCGCTCGCCCTCACCCGCGAGCTTTTACGGATACCTGGGCTCGGCGTCATCCTGACCGCGAGGCCCGAGGCCGCAGCGACACTGGCCGAGCTCGCCGACGACGGCCGTGCGCATGCGATCGAGCTGGAGCCGCTCGGCCCCGACGCCGTCGCATTGCTCGCCGTCGACGTCCTCGGTTCGCCTGCACCACCTGCGGTCGCCGACCTCATCCTCGCACGCACCGACGGCAACCCGTTCTTCGTCAAGGAGCTGCTACGAGGGCTGCGCGACGCCGGCCTCCTCGTCCGCGACGGCGAGACCTGGCAGCTGCGGCCGGACTGGAACGACGCCGACGTCCCACCCACGATCGAGGGCGTCCTCGCCGCGCGAATCGACCTCCTTCCGCGCGCGGCCGCCGGGACGCTCGGCACCGCATCGGTAATCGGACGGCGCGTGCGCCTCCCGCTCCTCAAGGGTGTCGGCGGTGAGCTCGGCCTGTACGAGTCCATCGACCAGCTGGTCGCCGCGGTTCTGCTCGAACGCACATCCGACGACGGCATCGAGGTCCTCGCGTTCCACCACGCGCTCGTCCAGGACGTCGCGTACTCGCGCTTGCTTCGCCGTCACCGCCGCGACCTGCACCACCGGGTCGCCGACGTGGCCGAGGAGCTTTACGGCGCAGGCGACGACGTGATCGAGCTACTGGCGCGGCACCTCTACCTCGCGGAGGCGGGTGACAAGGCCGTGTCGTACCTCGTGCGCGCCGGCGATCGGGCGAAGCGCCTGTTCGCGAACGCCGAGGCGATCATCCACTTCGAGCGAGCCGCCGAGCTCTCGTCGAGCACCGAGATCACGCTGCAGCTCGCCGA
>VAXB01000027.1 GCA_005883995.1 Actinomycetota bacterium | reverse complement strand
GCCCTGATGGGCCACCCGGCCTACGAGATCACCGAAGGGCAGATCCTTTTCGAGGGTGAGGACCTGACGGAGCTGGAGGCAGACAAGCGCGCGCAGCGCGGCCTGTTCCTGGCCTTCCAGTACCCGCACGCCGTTCCCGGCGTGACCGTGACCAACTTCCTTCGCAGCGCGATCAACGCGGTTCGGAAGGCGCGGAACGGCGGCGAGGACAATCCGATCCCGATCCCCGAGTTCCGCAAGGAGCTGCTCGCGCAGATGGACCGGCTCAAGGTTTCACGCGAGCTCGCGTCGCGCTACCTGAACGAGGGCTTCTCCGGCGGGGAGAAGAAGCGCGTCGAGATCCTGCAGATGGCGATGCTGAGGCCGCGGATCGCGGTCCTCGACGAGACCGACTCCGGGCTCGACATCGACGCGCTCCGCGTCGTCGCGGGCGGGGTCAAGGAGCTCGTCGGACCGGAGATGGGCGCGATCGTGATCACCCATTACCAGCGGATCCTCGACTACGTGACGCCGGATTTCGTTCACGTGTTCGCGGATGGACGTATCGTGGACGAAGGCGGTCCCGAGCTCGCGAAGGCACTCGAGGCCGAGGGCTACGAACGCTACGAGGTGAAGGTCTGATGGCCGCAACACCGGAAACCGACGTCGTCAAGCAGATCCGCGAGGAGTACCGGTACGGCTTCTCCAATCCCGACGAGGCGGAGGCGTACTTCTACAAGTCCGGGCGCGGCATCTCGCACGAGGTCGTCGAGGCGATCGCGGAGCACAAGAAGGAGCCGGACTGGATGCGGAAGTTCCGCCACAAGTCCCTCGACTACTTCCTCGCGCGCCCGCTCCCGCGCTGGGGCGGCAACCTCGACGACATCGACTTCGAGAACATTTACTACTACATCAAGCCGACCGAGAAGCAGGCGAATTCGTGGGAGGACCTGCCGGCCGACATCAAGGACACGTGGGACAAGCTCGGCATCCCGGAGGCGGAGAAGAAGTACCTCGCCGGCGTCGGGGCGCAGTACGAGTCCGAGGTCGTCTACCACAAGCTGCAGGAAGACCTGACGAAGCAGGGCGTGCTCTTCCTCGACATGGATTCCGGCCTGCGCGAGCACGAGGAGCTCGTCAAGCAGTACTTCGGGACGATCATTCCGCAGAACGACAACAAGTTCGCGGCGCTCAACTCCGCGGTCTGGTCCGGCGGCTCGTTCATCTACGTCCCGCCCGGTGTCCACATCGAGATGCCGCTGCAGGCGTACTTCCGGATCAACGCTGAGAACATGGGGCAGTTCGAGCGGACGCTGATCCTCGTCGACGAGGGTGCGTACGTGCACTACGTCGAGGGCTGCACCGCGCCGATCTACTCCACCGACTCGCTGCACAGCGCCGTCGTCGAGATCGTGGTCAAGAAGGACGCGCGCTGCCGGTACACGACGATCCAGAACTGGTCGAACAACGTCTATAACCTCGTCACGAAGCGCGCAGTTGCCTACTAAGGCGCGACGATGGAGTGGGTAGACGGGAATCTCGGCTCGAAGCTGACGATGAAGTACCCGGCGATCTGGCTCCTGGGCGAGCGTGCGCACGGCGAGGTGCTGTCGATCGCATTCGCCGGAAGCGGCCAGCATCAGGACGCCGGCGGCAAGGCGGTCCACGTCGCGCCGAAGACGTCGTCGGTGATCACGTCGAAGTCGATCTCGAAGAACGGCGGGCGCGCGGGCTACCGCGGGCTGCTCGAAGTCGCGAAGGGTGCGACGGGGGCCAAGTCGAAGGTCGTCTGCGACGCGCTGATCCTCGACGAGGAGTCGCGCTCCGACACGTACCCGTACATGAAGATCGACGAGAACGACGTCGACATCGGACACGAGGCGACGGTCTCGAAGATCGGCGAGGAGCAGCTCTTCTACCTGATGTCCCGCGGCCTGTCGGAGGCCGAGGCGTCGGCGCTGATCGTGTCGGGCTTCGTCGAGCCGATCACGAAGGAGCTGCCGCTCGAGTACGCCGTGGAGATGAACCGGCTGATCCAGCTCCAGATGGAGGGTTCCGTCGGTTGATCGTCGAGCGCACGGATTTCATCTCCGTGCCCGTAACCGACGTGGAGCGCTCGACGCGTTTCTACGCGGACACGCTCGGGCTCGAGCAGATCGGTGCCGATGGCTTTCCCGAGTTCCAACTGGGCGAGAACGTCAGCATGTACCTGCTGAAGCTGGAGAACATCGGCTTCGAGTTCTCGGCGCCGCACACGGCGCACGTGGCGCTCCGCGTTCCGGACGTCGCCGAGACGCGGCGCGACCTCGAGGCGAAGGGCGTCGAGTTCCACGGCGAGACGCTCGACACGGGCGTCTGCCACATGGCGTTCTTCCGCGATCCGGACGGGAACGCACTGATGCTGCACCGAAGGTACGCGCCCCGGTGATTGACATCGAGCGCGTCGACTACGTCCGCGTCCCCGTGGACGACATCGAACAGGCGAAGCACTTCTACGGAGACGTGCTCGGGCTGCCGCGCAACGAGCGTCTCGACCACGACGACTGGATCGAGTACGAGACGCCGAACGTCACGTTGGCGGTGATGACGCCGCACACGCACGATGACGACTTCGCGCCGCTACCGCCGTCGACGATCGCGCTGCGCGTCCCAGACGTCGCAGACGCGAAGGCGAAGCTCGAGGCGGCCGGGGTCGAGGTCAACGACCTCTGGGACTCCGGCGTCTGCAACGGCGCCGGCTTCAGCGACCCCGCCGGCAATCGCATTCTCCTCCACCGCCGCTACAAGCCGTATGAGCAGGCCTGACGCCGTCGCCGCGTACGCGCAGCTCCCGCTGCCGGACACGACGCAGGAGCACTGGCGCTTCACCGACCTGAAGGGCTTTGACCCGGACTCGTTCGGACATGGCCAGGGTCAGACCCGGGCCGCGGCTCCGAAGGGCATGCTCGACCTGGACGTCGCCGGCCTCGCGACGATCACCGAGTCGAGCGTCGAGATCGAGCGCGTGCCGGAGGGGATCACGTTCGCTCCGCTCACCGAGGAGCACGAGCGCCTCTACTCGCTCGTCGGCTGGGAGGAAAAGTTCGCCGCGCACAACGCGGCCGTCTGGGAGCACGGCCTGCTCGTCGTCGTACCCAAAGGCGTCGTCCTCGACAAGCCGCTCTACGTCCGCGTCACGAGCTCGAGTGAGGACACGGCGCTCTTCTGGCGGCTCCTCGTCGTCGCCGAGGAGGGCGCGCGCTTCACCCTCGTGGAGGAGGTCGCGTCGGCCTCGCCCGACCTGCGCGCGTACACGAATGCAGCCGAGGAGTTCTTCCTCGACCAAGGGTCGAAGTTCGAGTACGTCTCGATCCAGAACCTGTCGCGCGAGACGTGGCATTTCGCCACGCATCACGCGCGCGTCGAGCGCGACGCGGAGCTGGACTGGGTCGCCGGCGGATTCGGATCGAAGCGCGGCAAGGTCCGCATCCAGAACGATCTCGCCGGCCAGGGCGCGACATCGCGTGTCACCGGTGCGTACTTCACCGACGGCGAACAGCACCTCGACTACGACACGTTCCAGGAGCACATCGCGCCGAACACGACGTCCGACTTTGCGTTCAAGGGAGCGCTCCGCGATACCTCGACGGCGGTCTGGCGCGGGATGATCCGCGTCGAGCGCGACGCGCAGAAGACGAACGCGTACCAGGAGAACCGGAACCTGATGCTGTCGCCGACCACGCACGCCGTCCCCATCCCGGGTCTCGAGATCCTCGCCAACGACGTGCGCTGCACGCACGGCGCAACTGTCAGCCGGGTCGACCGGGAGGAGCTCTTCTACGCGATGGCGCGCGGCCTCTCGCGCGGCGAGGCGGAGCGGCTGATCGTGCGGGGCTTCTTCCAGGACATCCTGGACCGGATCGAGTTCGAGGCGGTGCGCGAAGCCCTCGCGGACGCGCTCGAGGCTCGCATCCCGCGGGCGTAGCCCGCTTCTTTGCCCGCCGGCACCCACTGTCCGTAGCGGCTCGACGCCCGGATACCATGGGCGTATGGCGGTGACGACGGAAACGCAGAGGCTCGACGCGCACAAGCTGCGGGCCGACTTCCCCGTCTTCGAGGAGCTCATCAACGGCCGACCGGTCGCGTTCCTCGACTCGGCGGCAAGCGCGCAGAAGCCGCGGCAGGTCCTCGACCGGATGCGCGAGTTCTACGAGCACGAGTACGCGAACGTCCACCGCGGCGTCTACAAGCTCGCCGAGCGCGCGACCGCCGGCTACGAGCTGGCTCGCGAGACGGCGGCTGCATTCGTCAACGCGCCGTCGCCGCGAGAGCTGATCTTCACGCGCAGCGCGACCGAGGGGCTGAACCTCGTGGCGTACGCGTGGGGCCTCGACAACCTCGGCCCCGGCGACGTGGTCGTCGCGAGCGAGCTCGACCACCATTCGAACTTCGTCCCGTGGCAGTACGTCGCGAAGCGCACGGGCGCGGAGTTCCGCGTCATTCCGACCGACGCCCAGGGCGAGCTCCACCTCGACGTGCTCGACGAGATCGACCGCGCCGGGAACGTGAAGATCGTCGCGAACAACCTCGTCTCGAACTCGCTCGGCACGATCAACCCGGCCGAGCAGCTTTCCGCGTGGGCCCATGAGCGCGGGGCGATCATGGTCGTCGACGCAGCCCAGGCGGCGCCGCACCGGGCGATCGACGTCCAGGCCCTCGGGTGCGACTTCCTCGCCTTCTCGTCCCACAAGCTCTGCGGGCCGAGCGGCATCGGCGCACTCTGGGGCAAGCGCGAGCTGCTCGAGCAGATGTCGCCGTTCAACCTCGGCGGTCACATGATCAGGCAGGTGACGGTCGAGGAGACGACCTGGGGGCAGCTGCCGTACAAGTTCGAGGCGGGGACGATGCCGATCGCCGAGGCGGTCGGCTTCGCAGCGGCGATCGACTACGTCAACGGCATCGGCCTCGACGCGATCGAGCGGCACGAGCACGAGCTGGTCGCATACGCGCTCGACCGACTGGGCGACATCCCGGGCCTCATCGGCTACGGCCCTCCCGCCGACCGACGCGCGGGCATCGTCTCGTTCAACCTCGAGGGCATCCATCCGCACGACGTCTCGCAGATTCTCGACATGGACAATGTCGCGATCCGCGGTGGCCATCACTGCACGCAGCCGTTGATGCGCCGGCTCGGCGTCGCCGCGACGAATCGCGCGAGCTTCTACCTCTACACGATCCCGGACGAGATCGACCGGCTCGTCGAGGGCCTGCACAAGGTCCGTAAGGTTCTCGGGTAGATGTCGGAATTCGATCAGATGTACAGAGAGGTGATCCTCGATCACTACAAGAACCCGCGCGGGCACGGGTTGCTCGAAGGCGCCGACGCGGAGGCGGAAGGGCAGAACCCGCTGTGTGGGGACGAGGTCTCGATCTACGTCGCCTTCGGCGAGGACGGCGAGACGATCGACGAGGTGAAGTTCTCCGGCCGCGGCTGCGCGATCTCGCAGGCGGCGACATCGATGCTGACCGAGCTCGTCCAGGGCCGCACGGCGACCGAGGTCGCGGGGCTCTCGCGCGACGAGCTGCTCGACGAGATCGGGATCCCGCTCACCCCCGTCCGCCTGAAGTGCGCGCTCCTCGGCCTCTCGACCCTGAAGCTCGCGTTGCACAAGGCGAAGGGGACGTCGCTCCCGCAGGAGTGGGCCGGCATGGCGGACGATCTCGACCTGAAGTAATTGGCGCTGATCGACGTCTGCCCGGTCGAGGAGCTGCCGCCGGGCCACGTGAAGATCGTCTTCGCCGGCACGCTCGCGATCGGCGTCTACAACCTCGGAGGCGAGCTCTTCGGGCTCGAGGACCGCTGCTCCCACGACGACGGCCCGCTCTGCGAGGGCGACTTCGACCCGGACGACGGCATCGCGATCTGCCCGCGGCATGGCGCGAACATCGACATCCGCAGCGGCCGCGCCTTGACGCTCCCCGCCGTCGACGCCGTTGCGACGTACGGCGTTCGCGTCGAGGACGGCATGGTCAAAGTCGACATTGGCTGAGCCTGTCCGCTGTTGGGCTTCGAACGACGACGCGTACAACGCGTACCACGACGACGAGTGGGGCCGTCCCGTGACGGACGAGAGCAGCGTGCTCGAGCGGCTCTGTCTCGAGGGCTTCCAGTCCGGCCTGTCATGGCTGACGATCCTGCGCAAGCGCCCGGCGTTCCGCGACGCCTTTGCCGCGTTCGATCCCGACACGGTGGCGCGCTTCGACGGGCACGACGTCGAACGCCTCCTGACGAATGCCGCGATCGTGCGTCACCCCGGCAAGATCGAGGCGGCGATCGCCAATGCGCGGGGGACGCTCGAGCTCCGCGAGCGCGGGACGCCGCTGAACGAACTCGTGTGGTCATACCGTCCAGACGATCACCGGTCGCCGCGAAGCCGCGAGGAGTGGCAGTCGACGTCGCCGGAGTCGAACGCGCTGTCAAAGGCGCTCAAACGCGTCGGCTTCCGGTTCGTCGGGCCGACGACGGTCTACTCGACGATGCAGGCGTGCGGCGTCGTCAACGACCACCTCGTCGGATGCCACGTGCACGACGAGGTCGAGCGCGAGATCGCAGCGGCCGGTTTGCGTTCAAGTCACTAGGCTCAGCGGATGCTCGACGACCGCGTCCGCGCAACCCTCGACCGTCTCGAACGCGAAGACGCCGACGAGCGGGCGCGGGGCGTCCCGGCGGCGGAGCGCGCACGCCAGGTCGCGCGTACGACCGGCCAGTTCCTGTTCTCGCTGGTCGCGCCGCAGGCGGACTGCGAGGTGCTGGAGCTCGGTGGCTCGCGCGGCTACTCGACGATCTGGTTCGGCGCCGGCGTCCGCCACCTCGGCGGGCGCGTCCTGTCACTCGAGCACGACCCGCGGAAGATCGCCGCGTGGCGCACGAACATCGCCGGGGCGGGGCTGGAGGAGATCTGCGGTCTCGTCGAAGGCGACGCCTTCGAGACGCTGCCGGCGATCGACGACGTCTTCGACATCGTCTTCCTCGACGCCGAGAAGGACGATTACGAGCGCCTGTTCGAGCTCGCGCGGACGAAGCTCGAGCCCGGGGCGCTGATCGTCGCCGACAACGTGCTCTCGCACGAGGAGACGCTGGGCGCCTACTCGCGCGCCCGGCAGGCGGACCCGACGCTCGAGTCGGTGACTGTGCCGCTCGACCGCGGCCTCGAGTTTTCGGTCCTCCTTCGGTGACCACCCGGACCGCTAAAGTGGGGTCAACCGCGGAAAGGAGGTGGTCCGATAGTGGAAGATTCTAGTTCGGGCAGTGGAGGTACCAGCGGGTAGAGGTGCGTCCCCGGGACCTACGGGGGAATCGCCTAGCCAGCGTGGGGGACGACGCGTTACGCGCCGCCCGGCTCTCGGGCCGAGGCAGGAAGCGCCTCTACTAATCCACCGCTGGTAACCGGAACAGGGCCGCCCCACAAGGGCGGCCCTTTCTTTTTGAGCCAGGGGTCAGACCCTCCGGGTCTGCGCCCGCCGACTCGCGGCCACGCACACAGCACCGAGTGCCAGACCCTTTGTTCTTGGGTCTGGCACTTTTTCGCGCGTCGCCCCTTCCCCGCGGCCACCGCTCGTTCGCGCCCGCCGCCTTCACGTCCGCGCCCCGCACCGCCGGATCAGGCAGCGACGAGCTGCGGCGAGACCTCGGCGGCGACCGCCGTCACGGCCTCGCGGAGCTCGGCCCGGACCTCGTCGTCGATCAGCCGGCCCTCGTCGTCGAAGCGCGTCTGCGCGCGGCCGACCGCGACCTCCGCGTCGACGACCCGTGCGCCCGCCGTGCCGAGCGCCTTGCGGAGCTCCGCCTGCGCCCACACGGCTCCGTACATCCCGCTGCTCGCGCCGATCACGACCACCGGCTTTCCCCACAGCGCGCCGGAGCGGAACGGCCGCGACGCCCAGTCGACGGCGTTCTTCAGCTGCCCGGGGATCGACGAGTTGTACTCGGGCGTCGCGAACACGACCGCGTCCGCACCGGCGATCGCATCACGCAGGGCGGCCGCAGCAGGCGGGCCGCCGTCGGTGTCGCGATCCTCGTTGTACGGAGGCACGGCCTCGAGCTCACCGAAGAGCTCGAACTCGACGTCGCCGGGCAGAAGCTCCCCCACGGCGTGGAGGAGCTTCGTGTTGTGCGAATCGCGCCGGAGGCTGCCCGAGATCCCCAGGACGCGCATCAGGCCTCCTGCACCAACTGGACGTGCGCGGTCAGCTTGACGTCGTTCCCGAGCAGGTTCTCGCCCGACGGGAGCGGGGCATTCCAGTCGATGCCGAACTCGGTGCGGTCGACGGTCGTCTCGAGATCGAGCCCGAGCCGAGTTCCGCCATATGCGTCGGAGATCGGTCCCGCGAGCTCGCCGCGGAGCTCGACCGGCTTCGTCACGCCCTTGAGCGTGAGGTCGCCGTCGATCGTCACGCGGTTGCCCTCGGTCCGGATCTCCTTCGACTCGAACCGCAGCTCCGGGTTCCGCTCGGCGTCGAAGAACTCCGGCGACAGGAGGTGACCCGTCAGGTTCTCGTCCTCCGTCGTAACGCTCTCGACCTTCGCGATCCCGACGAGCCGGCCGTCGTTCAGCGTCGCCTCGAACGCGTCGAAGCCGCCGCGGAACGGGGTGAGCCCGTTGTGGAGGACGGAAAACTGCACCGACGAGTGCTTCGGGTCGGACGTCCAAGCGCCGGTCGGAATGCTCTGAATCTGTTCTGCGATGCTCACTGGTGCTTCCTCCCTGGTCAGCTATACTTGAGTAGTCAACAATCTAGCGAGGATTCCTTGAGTCGTCAAGTATTGAGAGGACAAGCTTTCCGCGAGCGGCCGAGCCTAAACGCGTGGGTCAGCCTCCTCCGTGCGCATGCTGCGCTGACGCGGACGCTGAGCGCCGAGCTCGTCCACGCCCACGGCCTGACGATCAACGACTACGAGGTGCTGCTGCACCTGGCGCGGGCAGACGACCACCGGCTCCGGCGCGTCGACCTCGCGGAGCGCCTCCTGCTCACTGCATCAGGGATCACGCGGCTGCTCGACGGGCTCGAGCGCGCCGGCTACGTCTGCAAGGCGCAGTGCGACTCCGACGCACGAGTCACGTACGCCGTGATCACCGATGCGGGCTTCACGAAGCTGCACGAGGCCTCCGACACCCACCTCGCCAGCATCCGCGGCCTCTTCGAGGAGCGGTTCTCCGGCGCGGAGCTCGACACGCTCGGCGAGCTGCTCGGTCGTCTCCCGAGCACCGCCCCGGACGCGACCGACTGCAGCGTCCCCGACTAGGGCGGCGTCAGCCGAGGCGCGGCGGGAGGCGGTCCGTCGGCTTCGAGCCGCGGCAGCCAGTCGAGCCAGCGCGGGAAGTACCAGTTGCGTTCGCCGAGGAGCTTCATCGCGCTCGGGAGAACGACGGAGCGGATGAGCGTCGCGTCGAGGAGGAGCGCCACCGCAACGCCGAAGCCCATCTGCTGGAACATGATCAGGTCGCCCATCGCGAAGCCGAGGAAGACCGCAACGATGATCAGCGCCGCGCCGGTGATGATCCTCGCGGTCGCGGCAACGCCATGGGTGACGGCATCGCGGGTGTCGCCGCTCGCGTCGTATCGCTCGCGGATCCGGCTGAGCAGAAACACCTGGTAGTCCATCGACAGACCGAAGAGGACCGAGAACAGGAACAGGGGCACCCACGCCTCGATCGTGTCCGCGTGGTGAAAGCCGAGGAGCCCTGCTCCGACACCGTGCTGGAAGACGAGCACGAGCAGCCCGTATGCCGCCCCGACGGACAGCAAGTTCAGGACAACGGCCGTCGCCGCAACGACGACGGACCGGAAGACGACCGTCAGCAGGACGAACGTCATCCCGAGGACGAACAGGAAGACGTACGGCGCCGGGCTCGACACCGAGGTGAGGTAGTCGGCGGTCTCGGCCGTCTCGCCGCCGACGAGGACACTCGCACCGGTAGCGCCGAAAGCAGCCGGGATCACGCGGCGACGAAGGTCGCGGACCGCTGTGACCGCGGCGCGGCCGTCCGGATCGCCGCGGACCGGAACGACGAGTTGCGCAACGTCGCCGCCGGGAGCACGCGCGATCGCGCCTCCGCCCTCGAACCGCGAGTCACGCGCGAGAGCGGCTTGGAGCCTGCGCAGCCCACGCTGCGCACCTGTGCTCGCAGCGTCACCCGCGACGACGATGCGGACCGGGTTCGCCGTCGCGTGCGGAAAGTCCCGTTGCAGGGCGACGAAGCCGTGGCGGGCCGCGAAGCGGTCCGGCAGCGTCGACACGCCGTTCGAGCCGACGCGCAGCCCGAGCACCGGGATCGCCGCGAGCACGAACAACGCGACGGCGGTGACGAGGCTGATCACCGGCCGCCGAAGCACGGCCGACACGACAGCACGCCAGAACCTGCCCTCCGGGTTCGACGTCTCGAGCGACGCTCGGCCGACAAGCGGGATTCGCCATGCGTTCACGCGGTCGCCGAGCAGTCCGAGGAGCGCCGGCAGCAACGTGAGTGCCGCGACAACCGAGACGATCCCGACCAGGATCGCTCCGAGCGCAAGGCTCCGCATCACGTTGTTCGGCACGATCATCATCCCGCACATCGCGACCACGAACGCCGTCCCGCTGACGAGGACCGAACGGCTTGCCGTCGCGCCCGTTCCGCCGATCGCGTCGGCCTGCCGGTGACCGGCGGCGCGCTCCTCGCGATAGCGCGAGACGACGAACAGGGAGTAATCGATCCCGAGCGCGAGGCCCATCCCCGTGAGCATGTTGATGATGAAGACGGAGAGGTTGAATGCCTGCGACAGGAGGGCGACGAGCCCGAGCGCGACGACGATCGAGATGATCGCCATCAGCAGCGGGACGACCCCGGCGACCACCGTGCCGAAGACGAGCAGCAGCACCACGAGCGCCGCGGGAATCCCGAACCGGAGCTCCCCGGACTTCAGATCGTGCTGCGACAGCTTGTTGACGTCGTAGTCCTTCGTCGCGGCGCCGGTGATCGCGACGGCGAACGACGGGTCGGCGTCGCCGCGCGCGACGACGTTCTCGACGGCACCCGCGTCGTCGCTCGTCGGGATCAGGATCGGGACGAGCAGCGCATGGCGATCGGCCGAGACAGTGCCGCCGGCGCCGGCTCGGTACCGGAGCTCCACATTCGAGACGACGCGCGTTGCGCGTGTCGCAGCGACGAGTCGCGCGACGAAGCTGCGGAACGCGGCGGACGTGACGGTGTAGCGCGACGACCGCACGTCGATGAAGTCGCTCACCGCATGGTGCGGATCCGGCGGGAAGGCACGATCGATCGCGGCTGCCGCGCGCTGGGATTCCGGGTCGTTCGTCGGGTGGCCGTTGGTCGTCAGGCTCCCGAGCGCCAGGACGAGCGCGACGGCGGCGAGCACCATCACGGCGATCCACGCGACGATCGTCGCGCGTCGGTGGCGGCTGCACGCTCGCGCGAGACGCTCTGTCACGGCCATCCGACGAGTGTTGCGCCGGTGGCGCCGGCTGTCTAGACCCTCCTAAGCCGCGCGGCGAAGCTGGTCGTCGAGCGGCACGAGCGGCAGCCTGAACGTCTCCACGGCCGCGGGATCGGTGACGACGTTGTCGCCGTGCTCGAGCATCGTCAGCAGGTCGTTCGTGAGCGGGATGTCCCCGGGCAGGCGCTCGGTGACGAATGCGTTCAGCCGCATGATCGGCACCGGGACGTGGACCGTCGGACGCCGCGAGCGTCGGACCCGTTTCAGGCGCTCCCAGAACTCGTTCCACGTGACAGCGTCGGGGCCGCCGAGCTCGTAGATCCGGCCTGTGACACCGTCGCGCCCGACCGCAAGCGCGAAATACGCCGCGACGTCGTCGATCCAGATCGGCTGGATCCGCTGGCGGCCGCTGCCGATGATCGGCGTCACCGGCGCGATCCGCGCGAGCTTCACGAACGTCGGCAGGATCCCCCCGTCGCGCGCGAAGACGAAGCTCGGCCGGAAGATCACGTACGGCAGTCCGGATTCCTGCACCAGCTGCTCGCTCTCCCACTTCGCCCGGTAGTAGGGGACGAGGTCCTTCGTCTCCTCGCTCGTGCCGAGTGCGCTCATGTGGACGAAGCGAGCCACGCCGCCCGCACCGGCGGCGGCAAGGAGGTCGCGGGTTCCGTCGACCATCACGCGCCGGAATCGCTCCTCGGGACCCTGCCGCAGCGCGACGAGATGCACGATCGCGTCGCAGCCTTCGACGGCGCGCCGGAGGCTCGCGGCGTCGGTCATGTCGCCTTCGACGACGGTCGCGCCCCAGCTCTCGAGCCGCGCCGCGTGGCGGGACTCGCGGGCGAGCGCCCGCACCGGCTTGTCCTGCGCCCGCAACGCGTGCACGACGTGGCCGCCGACGAACCCGGTCGCGCCGGTAACCAGAATCAACGCGCCGGCTCGCGCTGGAAGTTCTGCCAGTAGCGCGACGGCGTCGGACCGCGCTGCCCCTGGTACTTCGAGCCGATCGCGCCGGTCCCGTACGGGGTCTCGGCGGGCTCGGTCAGCTGCACGAACGAGATCTGCCCGATCTTCATGCCGGGGTAGATCGTCACCGGCAGATTCGCGACGTTCGACAGCTCGAGGGTCACGTGGCCGTCCCAGCCGGGATCGATGAAGCCGGCGGTCGAGTGGATCAGCAGCCCGAGCCTCCCGAGACTCGACTTCCCTTCGAGCCGCGCCACGAGATCGTCTGGCAATCCCACACGCTCGAGCGTCGAGCCGAGGACGAATTCGCCCGGGTGCAAGACGAACGGCGTGTCCTCCTCGACCTCGACGAGCTCCGTCAGATCCTCCTGCTCCGCGCGCACGTCGATGAACGGGTACCGGTTGTTGTGGAAGACGCGGAAGAAACGGTCGACCCGCACGTCCACGCTCGACGGCTGGAGCAGCTCCTCGTCGTAGGGCTCGATCACGATGCGGCCCTCGCGCAGGAGGCGGGCGATCGTCCGATCCGCGAGAACCATGCGGGGAGTCTATGGAGAACCGGTTTGCATCCGGTTCCCTCGCGGCCGCCTCGCGCGGCGGGGCAGAAGGCGCCCCGGGCGGAGGGACAGTAGGGTCCCGGCTTCGTGTCGACCATCCTCCAGCCGGTCGACCCGAACGAGAGCTCGAAGGCGCGCCGGGCCGCCCGCCGCAGCCGGATCCGGCGGCGCCGGTTGACGCTGGCCGGGATCCTGCTCGCGCTCGTCGCGGCTGCGGTCGCGGGCGGCGTGATCGCAACGCACGTCCACGGTCACGCGACGGCGGTGCGCGCCGCGGCGCCCTCGCCGAAGGTCGCGACGAAGCTCGAGCCGCGGCCCTATCCGACAGAGGTGCGGGGCGTGCACGTGACGATGGCGCTCGCCGGCATCCCCGGGAAACTCGAGCAGTACATCGCCCTGAAGTCGCACGGCCTCAACACGATCGAGTTGGACGTGAAGGACGAGAACGGCGAGGTCGGGTTCGTTCCGGCGGACGTGCCGCTCGCGCGTGCCGTGGGAAGCGCGCACGCCTATTACAACCCAAAGCGTGTGGCGGCGAAGATCCATGCGGCGGGGCTGTACCTGATCGGCCGCGTCGTCACCTTCGAAGATCCCCTCCTCGCGGCGAACGCCCCCCAGTTCGCGATCCGCCGCGCGGACGGCTCGCGCTGGCTGAACAGCGCCGGTCTCGGGTGGACGAACCCGTACGACCGGCGCGTGTGGCGCTACAACGTGCAGATCGCCGAGGCGGCCGCGCGCGCGGGCTTCGACGAGATCCAGTTCGACTATGTCCGGTTCCCGAGCGACGGCGATCTGTCGCAGATCCGCTACCCGGGTGCGCACCCACAGCCGATGGGGTGGACGGTCCCGCTGTACGTGAAGTACGCCGCCCAGAGGCTGCATCCACTCGGCGTCCGCGTCTCCACGGACGTGTTCGGCCTCTCGGCGACGCGCGACCTCGGCATCGGGCAATTCCCCGCGCGGATCGGCCGCTTCGCCGACACGATCTACCCGATGGTCTACCCCTCGCACTACGGGTCCGGGGAGTACGACATCGTCGATCCCGATTCTCGGCCGGGGACGACCGTCGCCTACTCCCTGCGCGACTTCCGCGCGAAGCTCCGCGGCCGGAAGACGAACATCATTCCGTGGCTCCAGGACTTCTCGATTCGCCACGCGTACACGCTCGCGGACGTCCGCGACGAGATCCAGGCGGCACGACTCGAGCGCTCGAAGGGCTTCATGCTCTGGAATGCGGGGGGCGTCTACAGCACCCGCGCACTGGGCACGCCGGCGTTCCGCTGAGGGCTCTGCAAGCCCGGTATTCATCGATCCATGCGGCCGGTGCCTGAGGTATCGTCAACGTCGATGGCGGCGACCAAAACGATCGAGCTCCGGACGGGCATCCCCGGGCCACGCTCGCAGGAGATCCTCGAGCGGAAGGAGCGGGTCGTCGCGGAGCCGTTGTCGATCTTCCTGCCGGTCGTGATCGAGCACGGCGAGGGCGCCACTCTCACGGACGTCGACGGCAACACGTTCATCGACTTCACCGGCGGCGTCGGCTGTCTGAACGTCGGGCATGCCCACCCGCGCGTCGTCGCCGCGGTGCAGGAACAGTCGGCGAAGTACCTCCACACCGACTTCACGATCATTCCGTACGAGGTGTACGTCACGCTCGCGGAGCGCCTCGTTGCGGCGGCTCCGTTCAGCGGCCCGGCGAAAGCGGCCTTCTTCAACGCGGGGACCGAGGCGGTCGAGAACGCGATCAAGTTCGCGCGCGCGTACACGAAGCGCCCCGCCGTGATTGCGTTCGAAGGTGGCTTCCACGGGCGGACACTGCTCTCGCTGTCGCTGACGTCGAAGACGCATCCGTACAAGGCCGGCTTCGGCCCGTTCGCGCCCGAGGTGTACCGGATGCCGTTCGCGCAGGATTACCGCGGTCCGTCGGCTGCGGACGCGCTCGCGGCGCTCGAGCGGGCGCTCGTGACGACGGTCGCCGCCGAGACCGTCGCGGCGATCGTGATCGAGGCCGTCCAAGGCGAAGGCGGCTTCGTCGTCGCACCGCCGGAGTTCCTCGACGGAATTCGCAGGATCTGCGACGACAACGGAATCGTCCTCGTCGTCGACGAGGTGCAGACCGGCTACGGGCGCACAGGCAGGATGTTCGCGATCGAGCATTACGGGATCGAGCCCGACCTGATCACGGTCGCGAAGTCGATCGCAGCCGGCCTCCCGCTCTCGGGCGTCGTCGGGAAGGCCGCGATCATGGACTCGGTCGGCGACTCCGGCGTCGGCGGCACGTACGTCGGGAATCCTGTCGCGCAAGCGGCGGCGCTCGCAGTCCTCGACGTCTTCGAGGACGAGGGCCTTGTCGACCGCGCGTCGGCAATCGGCGACACGATCCGTGCGCGGATGGAGACGTGGCAGCAGCGCTGGGACGCCGTCGGCGACGTCCGCGGTCTCGGCGCGATGCTCGCGATCGAGCTCGTCCACGATCGCGCGACGAAGAACCCTGCCCCCGAGGTCGCGAGCGCGATCGTCGAGGCGGCTGCCGCACGCGGACTGCTCCTGCTCAAGTCCGGGATCTACTCGAACTGCATCCGCGTCCTCGTCCCGCTGGTGATCTCGGACGCGGAGCTCGACGAAGCGCTCGGCGTCTGGGAACAGGCGCTCGACCTCGTCCTCGGCTAGCCGGGCGCCGCCCTCCGGCGGTGAATCCACGTCTGCCGGGTTCGTCGGCGGTACCGTTCGCCCTGTGGTCGGCGAGCGGATTGCGGACCGCTACGAGCTCGAGGAGCTCGTCGGGACCGGCGGGATGTCGAGCGTCTACAGGGCGCACGACACGCTGCTCGAGCGCAACGTCGCACTGAAGATCCTCCACGAGCAGTACACGACCGACGCGGACTTCGTCGAAAGGTTCAAGCGGGAGGCACGAGCCGTCGCGCAGCTCTCGCATCCGAACATCGTCACCGTGATCGACCGTGGGGAGGATCGCGGCCGACAGTACATCGTCTTCGAATACATCGACGGCGAGAACCTGAAGGAACGCGTCGTCCGCGCTGGACGGCTGCCGGTCCGCGACGCGCTGGAGCTCGCGCTCCAGGTTGCGCACGGCCTCTCGTTCGCGCACAACCAGGGCCTCGTTCACCGTGACGTGAAGCCGCAGAACGTGCTCCTCAACGGCGACGGGCAGGCGAAGGTGACGGACTTCGGGATCGCGCGCTCGCTCGAGGTCGACAGCGTCACCCTGACCGGCACGGTGCTCGGTACCTCGAACTACATCGCGCCCGAACAGGCGAGCGGGCGGAACGTCGACGTGCACACCGACATCTACTCGCTCGGTGTCGTGCTCTTCGAGCTCCTCGTCGGCGACGTGCCGTTCCCAGGTGAGAACTTCGTCGCGGTCGCGATGAAGCACGTCAACGAGCCGCCGCCGGACCTACTCGAGATCCGCCGGGACGTCCCACCGCGCGTGGCAGCGGCGGTCGACCGCGCGCTCGCGAAGGATCCCGCGCAGCGGTTCGAAACCATGGACGCATTCGCCGCCGAGCTCGAGGCCTGCCTGGCGTCGCTCGACGCACCGGATGACGATGCAGGGGCGACGATGGTCGGCGGGCGCGTTGCCCCGGTGGCCGCGCCTTCCGGCGCGCGACGTTCGAGGAAGCGCGTCTCCCGATCCGCGATCGGCGCGATCGTCCTCGGCGTGCTCGCGCTCGCGGCCGTGATCGTCGGCCTGCTGGCGCTGCGTGGCCACGGGAAGAAGCACACGCCGTCGCAACCCGCGGCAGCAGTCAGGCTCCGCGGCGTCGGCTCCTACGACCCCTTCGGCGACCGAGAGGAGCACAGCTCCGCCGCGCCACGCGCGACCGACCACAACCAGACGACGTACTGGGACACCGAGCACTACACGTCGTTCACGAAACCCGGCGTCGGCCTCGTCCTCGACGCGGGACGCGCGGCGAAGCCGGCCGGGATCACGATCATGACGACGACGCCGGGCTTCACGGCGGAGGTCCAGGCGGGACAGTCAGCCGGCGGGCCGTTTCATCCCGTGTCCGCTACGCAGACGATCAACGGCACGACGACGATCCGGCTCGACCTGCACGCGCCGTCGCGCTACTTCGTCGTCTGGATCACGCGGCTGCCGGCGGGCGTGAGCTCGGTGCAAATCACCGAGGTGCAGGCAAGCTGACGATCAGTAGGCGAGTCTGGCGCGCCGCTCGCGCCGCTCGAGCGCAAGCTCGATCAGCCGGCGCAGGAGGTCCGGATACGCGACGCCGGAGGCGTCGAACAGCTTGGCGTAGACGCTCGTCGACGTGAAGCCGGGGATCGTGTTCAGCTCGTTGACGATCACCTGACCGCCGGCCACGAAGCAGTCGACGCGTGCCATCCCCTCGCAGTCGGTGACGCGAAACGCGTCGACTGCGACCTCCTGCACGCGGCCGATGACGTCGTCGGCGAGCCCGCGCGGAGGGATCACGAGATCCATGCCGCCGTCCTCGTACTTCGACGCGTAGTCGTACCACTCATGGCCGAGCGGCACGATCTCACCCGGTAGCGACGCGACCGGGTCGCTGTTTCCGAGCACGCCGACCTCGACCTCGACGCCGTCCACGAACTCCTCGATCAGGATCTTCTCGTCGTGACGAAATGCGAGCTCGACCGCCGCGCGGAGCTCGGTTTCGTCGTGCGCCTTCGAGATCCCGACCGACGACCCGAGGCGCGCCGGCTTCACGAACACCGGGTACGCGAAGGGATGCGCGACCTCGTCGCGGGGTCGGAGGGTGACGCTGCGGGTGACCGGGATGCCACTCTCGCGCAGCACCTTCTTGAACAGGTCCTTGTCCATGCAGAGCGCCGACGCGGCCACGCCCGCGCCGACGTAGGCGACGTCGGCGAGCTCGAGCAATCCCTGGACGGTGCCGTCCTCGCCGAACGGGCCGTGCAGGATCGGCAGCACGACGTCGACGGCGCCGAGCGCTGCCGGCGCGTTCGCCGCGGGTACCGGCAGCGTCTCCGCGACCGACCTGCCGATCGCAGCCGGCGTCAGCGAGGCGTCACCCGCTTCGAGCTCCCAGCGGCCGTCGCGGCCGATCGCGACCGTGACGACGTCGTACGCCTCCGGGTCGAGCGCCTGGAGAACGGAACGAGCCGACGCGAGCGAGATCTCATGCTCGCTCGACCGGCCGCCGGCGAGCACGGCGACGCGGAGTCGGCCCGGCATCAGGGGGGCGGGCCGGGCGTCGTCGGCGGGCCGGGCGTCGTCGGCGCGGCGACGAGCTTGCCGACGACGATCGTCACCGTCGTGCCCGGCGGAGCCTGGGTGTTGCCGCTGGGGTTCTGCGAAAGGACGATTCCGTCCTGCGTCTCGTCGCTCACCGGCTGGGTCGCGACGCGCACCTTGAAGCCAGACGCCTTCAACTGGTCCTGCGCGCCCGCCTGATCCTGGCTCGTGACGTCGGGAACGGCCGACGTCTTCGGGCCCTTCGAGACAGACAGGGTGACCGTCGACCCGGGTACGACCGAGCTCCCGGACTGCGGACTCTGGGTGACGACGGTGTCGGCCGGCTGGTTCGACTCCACGTCCTTGCGCGCCACCGCGAATCCCGCTGCTTGCAGCTGCGAGCTCGCCGTCGCGAAGCTCGAGCCGACGACGTTCGGAACGGCGACCGGCTGCGGCCCCTTCGAGACGTGCAGCGTCACGAGCGACCCCTGGTCGACGGATGCGCCCGCCGTCGGCGTCTGGCCGATCACGGTGCCGGTCTGTTTGTCCGAGGTCACCTGGATGACCTTCGCCTTCAGCTTCGCGTCGGCAAGCCGCCCGACGGCGTCGGTCGACGACACCCCCAGGACGCTCGGCACCGTCGTCTTCGGCTTGCCGCTCGACGCGTAGATCGTCACCTGATTGCCCTTGTTCACCTTCGTCCCGGGCTGCGGGCTCTGCTTGAACACGTACGTCTCGGGAACGGTCGCGTTCGGCGCGCGCACGACGTTCGGATGAAGGCCGATCGAGCGGATCTTCTCGACCGCGTTGATCTCGCGCAGGCCCGTGTATTGCTCGACCGCGACGGTCCCGCCCTTCAGCTGATCCTGGATCTGGTGGTAGAGGAAGTACCCGCCGACGATCGCCCCGGCGACGAAGAGCAGCGCGAGGAGCCACGGCCAGACCGCCCTGCGGCGCGGCTCGTCGTAGTCGTAGTACGCGGGCGGCGGCGCGTACGGGACGGGCTGCCGCATCTGCGTCACCGCGGTCGGAGCGGCGACGACGGTCGGCCGCGAGATGATCGCGGTCGCCGCCTCCTCGGTCGCCGGCGACACGGTCGCGCCGCGCGCGACCCGCGCCAGGTCGGCGTCCATCTCCTCGGCGGACTGGTACCGCTCGGCCGTGTCCTTCGCCAGCGCGCGCATCACGACGAGGTCGAGATCGCGAGGGATGTCGGCGCGCTTCACCGACGGCGGCTCGGGCGATGCCGACAAATGCTTCATCGCGATCTCGACCGGTGTGTCTCCCGTGAAGGGGACGACGCCCGTCAACAGCTCGTAGAGCACGACTCCGATCGAGTACAGGTCCGAGGTCTGGTCAACTGGAGCGCCTTTCGCCTGCTCGGGCGACAGGTACTGCGCCGTGCCGATGATCGAGCCGGC
>VAXB01000150.1 GCA_005883995.1 Actinomycetota bacterium | reverse complement strand
GACGCTCGGGAGCTGGACGGATCCGCTGTGCGTCCCGTGGCCAATCGGGTATGCGGAGACGCTGTATTCCGCCAGCTGGTCGACGAGCTCGCTCGCAACGACGAAATCGAAGAACGCGTCGAGGTCACGCGCAAGCGTCGCGAGCCGATCGTCCCGCCATGCGGCGCCGGCGTAAACGGTTACGGCGTCGACGCTCGTCAGCAGCGGGCCGCCGCGGTAGGTCATGTCTGCGGTTGCGGCCGCCGGCGCCTGCCGTGCGATCTCCTCGTCACGAAGAGGGACGATCCGGATCACGTCCACGTCGACACTTTGCCGGACCGGTGTTCGGTCGGCGTTAACTACGCCGGGACGACCTCCGTCGAGACGCGCTGCTCCTCGGCCTGGCGCTCGTCGACGTACCGTTGCGCATCGCCCAGCGCGGTGAAGAACCGGAAGAACGCGGCGATGCAGATGGTCGCAATCCCGATCACGCCGTAGACGAGCGCGACGTTGCCGGTCGCCTTGACGACCGCGCCGCCGACGAGCGCGCCTGCAGGAATCGCCGACCAGGCGAGGACGCCCGCAATCGACAGGATCCGCGAGAGCAGGTGATTCGGGACGATCGCCTGGCGCAGGCTGCCCGTGTTGATGTTGAACAGGATCCCGAGGCCCTGCGCAGCGGCCCAGATCGGGAGCGCGATCCAGAACCAGCGCATCCCGGCGAAGACCACCTCCAGCGCGCCCATCAACATCAACGACGTCATGGCGAGGGCCGTGAAGCTGAAGCGCTTGCGCAGACGCCCGGCGAGCAGTCCCGTCACGACCACGCCCGCACTTCCGGCTGCGAACAGGAAGCCGACTTCGCGTGGGCCGGCGCCCAACCGCTCGTTCGCGAAGAGGACGAGCTGTGTGAACGTCGTCGCACCGACGAAGTTGATCAGCGCCATCATCAGCGAGATGTTCCGCAGCACCGGGTGCCCCACCACGTAGGTCAGACCTTCCCGGACGTCGTGCAGGATCGTGGTCGGCTCCTTCGCCACGCCGCCGGACGGAGCGTTGAAGCTGCGCCGGATCAGCGCAAGCGAGACAGCCGAGACGACGAACGATGCGGCGTCGAACGTCATCACCGAGGCAATCGAGATGAACGAGACGAGCAGCCCGGCGAGAAGCGGCCCTGCGACCTGCGCTGCGGAGTACGTCGCCTGGATCCGGCCGTTCGCCGTGACGAGGTCGTCGGTCTCGACGAGGCTGGGAATCGCGGCGAACTCTCCCGCCTGGAACGCGATGAAGACAGTCGACTGGACGAATGCGACGCCGTAGATCAGCCAGACGGTCAGGTCGCCGAAGTGGGCGACGAGCGGGATCGAGAGGATGATCGCCGCATTGAGAAGGTCGAGGCCGATCATCGTGCGCTTGCGGTCGACGCGGTCCAGCCACGCGCCGAGCAGGAGACCGAAGAGCAGGTACGGCAGGAAGACCGACGCCGTTGCGACCCCGAGGCTCAGTGGAGACTTCGTCAGCTTGTAGACGAGGAGCGGCACAGCCCACTGCGTGAACGAGCTGCCCAGGTTGGAGATCGTCTGACCGACCCAGAACTTGCCGAAGTCGGCGCTCACGCCACCTCACGCAGGATCTCGAGCAGCTGCGTCCGACGCTCGTCGGACAGGGCGTCGATCGAAGGGTTTCGCGCCAGGCATGCGATCAGCTTCCGGCGCAAGCGCACGCCCGGCCCCGTCAGACGAATCACGCGGACGCGCTTGTCGTGCTCGGCCGCACGGCTGACGACCAGGCCTCGCGCGGTCACCTGATCGACGATGTCGGACAGGTTCGACGGATCGACGCCGCAGCGGCGCGCGAGCTCCTTGAGCGAGGGCGTGTCCCCGGGCTCGAGGCGCCACAGCAGCTTCGCCTGCGCGTACGTGAGCTCGAGCGCCTCCAGGCACGTTCCCTGATGATCGAGGGTCCGCGCAAAGAGATCCATCAACCCCTTGACGAGCTCCTCACGGATCGGCTGACCAGGCGGAACAGCTTGCCCCATTACCGGTAGAGTACCGCTTTCTCCAGCGCCTTACAAACGCCTGCGGGTTACTAGTCGACGTCGTCGCCGGCGACCACGACGCGGGTCAACTCGAGTGCGTCGTCGACGACGACGAGATCCGCCTCGGCGCCCGGCTCGAGCCGCCCGACGTCGCCACGGCCGATGATGCGGGCGGGAACCTCGCTCGCGGCAGCGAGCGCAGACGCTTCCGATGCGCCGAGCGCCACGAGGTTCCGCACTGCTTCGATCATCGTCACGGTGCTCCCCGCGAGGACGCTGTCCCCCCGTCGGGCGACCCCGTCGGCGATCTCCACGTCGACCGAGGCGAGGCGGTAACTGCCGTCGCCCAGACCAGCGCCGGCGATCGCGTCGGTAACAAGCGCGACTCGCCCGGCTGCGGCCTGCCAGACGAGCCGCGCAGTGTCGTCGGCAAGGTGCACGCCGTCGAGGATCACCTGCACCGACACTTCGCGCGACGCGAGCGCCGCGCCGGCGAGCCCCGGCTCGCGTGCGGAGAACGGCCGCATCGCATTGAACAGGTGCGTGACGGTCCGTGCGCCTCGCGCGAACGCGCTGTGCGCCTCCTCCGCCGTCGCGTTCGAGTGGCCGCACGAGACGACGACGCCTCGCGCGCGAAGGAGCTCGATCAAATCGTGTGCGCCTGGAAGCTCGGGCGCAAGCGTGACGTGCCGCACGCGGCCGGCGCCGAGCAGCCGTTCGAGCAGCGCGCGGTCGGGGTCCCGCCGTGCCGAGAGCGGGTGGGTGCCGAGCCGCT
>VAXB01000107.1 GCA_005883995.1 Actinomycetota bacterium | reverse complement strand
ACGCGTTCCACGGCCGCACGAACCTGACGATGGCGCTCACGTCGAAGGTCATCCCGTACAAGCGCGGGTTCGGGCCGCTCGCACCGGACGTCTACCGTGCACCGGCGCCGTATCCCGGCCGCGGCGTCTCGACCGACGACGCACTGCGGGGGCTCGAGCTGTTACTGAAGCAGGACGTCGATCCGGCGTCGGTCGCGTGCGTCGTCCTCGAACCGGTTCAGGGCGAGGGCGGCTTCATCGTCATGCCGGACGATTTCCCGAGCCGGCTGAAAGAGGTCTGCGAGCGGCACGGAATCCTGTACGTCGACGACGAGGTGCAGTCCGGCGTCGGCCGCACTGGCCCCGTCTGGGCGATCGAGCACTACGGCGTGGAGCCCGACCTGATCGTCTCCGGCAAGTCACTCGGCGGCGGCCTGCCGCTCGCCGGGGTCACGGGGCGCGCGGAGCTGATGGACGCGGTACCGCCCGGCGGTCTCGGTGGGACGTTCGGCGGCAATCCCGTTGCCTGCGCCGCGGCCGCCGCCGTCCTCGAGGAGGTCCGGAAACCCTCGTTCCGCGAGCGCGCCGATGCGATCGGGACGATCGTCAGGCGCCGGCTCGACGACGTCGCGGCGCGAAGCGACGCCGTGCGCGAGGTCCGTGGGCTCGGGCCGATGATCGCGCTCGAGCTCGAGGAGCCGTCGCCCGACCTTTCGACCGCAGTGACGACGGCTGCGCGCGAGCGTGGGCTCGTCCTGCTGTCGTGCGGGACGTACGGCAACGTCATCCGGATCCTCGTCCCGCTCTCGATCTCGGACGACGAGCTCGTGCACGGGCTCGACCTGCTGGAGGAGTCGCTTGGCGACGCAGGCGCTGCCTGAGACGCTTGCGCACGTGCCGGAGGGCGCTGCGGACACACCGGACATCCGGCTCGTCGAACTTCGCAAGTCGTACGGCGACGTCGTGGCCGTCGACGGCGTCGATCTCGAGATCGCGCCCGGCGAGTTCTTCACGCTGCTCGGACCATCGGGCTCGGGTAAGACGACGACGCTCCGACTGATCGCGGGCTTCGAGCGGCCGGACTCCGGGCGCGTCGAGCTGCACGGCCGGGATGTCACGCGGGTCGCGCCGTACGAGCGCGACGTGAACACGGTGTTCCAGGACTACGCGCTCTTCCCACACATGACGGTCGGCGAGAACGTCGGCTACGGCCTCAGGGTGAAGGGCGTTCCGCGTCGCGAACGGCGCGGCCGCGTCGACGAGGTGCTGCGAATCGTGCGCCTCCCGGGTTACGCCGATCGTAAGCCGGTCCAGCTGTCGGGCGGGCAGCGCCAGCGCGTCGCGCTCGCGCGCGCGCTCGTGAACAGCCCGCGCGTCCTGCTGCTCGACGAACCGCTCGGGGCCCTCGACCTGAAGCTCCGCCAGGAGATGCAGGTCGAGTTGAAACGGATCCAGCGCGAGGTGAGCGACATCGGGATCACGTTCGTCTACGTGACTCACGACCAGGAAGAGGCGCTGACGATGAGCGACCGGCTCGCCGTTTTCAACGCCGGCCGCATCGAGCAGATCGGCGCACCCGAGGAGGTGTACGAGCGGCCCGCGACGGAGTTCGTCGCCGGTTTCATCGGCGTATCGAACGTGATCGAGCGCGACGGGCGCCGCTTCACCGTCCGACCCGAGAAGATCAACATCCTCGACGCCGGCGACGACGCGACCACGGGCGACACGGTCGAGACGGGCCGCGTTCGCAACGTCGTCTACGTCGGCATGTTCACGCGGTACACGGTCGAGCTCGATACCGGGGGCGAGCTGACGGTGGTGAAGCAGAACCTCGAGTCGTCGCCGCGCGACACGCTCGAGGCGACCGGGAAGCGGGTGCGCCTCGAGTGGCGTCCCGAGCACACCTACGCAATCGATCCAGGAGGGCGAGCATGAGAAGGATCCGCAGGGTGCACGTTGTGGTCACGGCTGTTGCCGTGGCGCTCTGCGTGCCGGCGTCGGGAGTCGGCAAAGGCAGCGCCGCCGGCGCGCTGCCGTCGAAGATCGGCAAGGGCGAGGGGTCGCTGAACCTGATCGAGTGGCCCGCGTACTCCGATCCCAGCTTCGCGAACAAGTTCCAGAAAGCGACGGGCTGCAAGATCCATCGCAAGGACGCGGGATCGTCGAACGAGATGGTCGCGTTGATGCGCACGGGCGGTGGCGGCGGCGGCGGGCAGTTCGACCTCGTGTCGGCGTCCGGCGACGCCAGCCTGCGGTTGATCGCCGGCGGCGACGTGCAACCGGTCAACGTCAACCTGATCCCGCAATGGAAGAACTTCATCTCGATCTTCAAGTCGCCGGCACACAACACCGTCAAGGGCGTGCACTACGGCGTCTCCCTGCAGTGGGGGCCGAACACCCTGCTCTACAACACGAAGAAGGTGAAGCCGGCGCCGACGAGCTGGAGCACGATCTACGGCTCGAAGTACAAGGGCAAGGTCACCGTCCCGAACAACCCGATCCAGATAGCGGACGCAGCGCTCTACCTGATGAAGTCGAAGCCGTCGCTCGGGATCAAGGATCCGTACGAGCTGAACAAGACGCAGTTCGACGCTGTGGTTTCGCTGCTGAAGCAGCAGCGGAAGCTGGTCAAGAAGTACTGGGGCGCCGCGAGCGACGAGATCAACCTCTTCAAGGGCGGAGACGCCGTGATCGGCGCCGCGTGGCCGTACCAGACGCTGGCGCTGCAGGCGTCGAAGGCGCCGGTGAAGGAGCTGGTCCCGAAGGAGGGCGCAACCGGGTGGGCGGACACGTGGATGCTCGCGAAGAAGGCGAAGCACCCGAACTGCGCGTACATGTGGATGAAGTACGTGTCCACGCCGCAGGTCCAGGCGAAGCAAGCGCTCGTGTTCGGGGAGACGCCGGTCAACGCGAAGGCGTGCTCGTACATGAACAAGATCCAGGCCCGATCCTGTTCGCAGTACCACCTGAACCAGCCGCTCTCCTACTACAAGCAGATCCACTTCTGGAAGACGCCCGTCCCCGACTGCGGGAACGGCCAGAAGAACTGCATGGACTACAACGCCTGGCAGCGAGCCTGGACGCAGATCACGGGCTAGCGGCGGATGGCGGTTGAGGTCGCACGGGCGGGCCGGCCAGGACGGCGGGCCCGCCTCCGCCTCTCGGCGGCGTTCTGGAGGCATCCATGGGTCAAGGGATCGGCCCTGCTGTCGCCGCCGGTCCTCGCGTACCTGCTCTTCTACATCGGCGCGCTCGCTGTTCTATTCATCTCCGCGTTCTGGACCGTCGATTCGTTTACAGGAAAGCTCGTCCACCAGTGGACGCTCGCGAATTTCAAGACGGTGTTCTCGACGTCGGATCCGACGTACCTGCGGATCGCAGCGCGGACGATCGGAATCGCGGCTGCCGTGACGGTGACCGACGCGGTGCTCGCCTTTCCGCTCGCGTACTACATGGCACGGCTCGCGACGCCGCGCCGGCGCGCGCTCCTGTTCGTCCTCGTGCTCCTACCTCTCTGGTCGAGCTACCTCGTCCGGATCTACGCGTGGCGCCTGATCCTTTTGTGGATCGTGTTCTCGTACGTTTGGCTCCCGTTCATGGTGCTGCCGGTCTACGCGGCGCTCGAGCGGATTCCCGACAACTTCCTCGAGGCCTCGGCGGATCTCGGCGGCAGTGCCTGGCGCACGTTCCGCAGCGTCGTCCTCCCACTGGCGCTGCCCGGCGTGATCGCCGGGTCGATCTTCACGTTCTCCCTCACGCTCGGTGACTACGTGACCCCTCTGCTCGTCGGCGGGGCCGGCTCCAGCTTCATCGGGAACGTCGTCTACGAGAACATCGGCATCAACGCGAACATCCCGTTCGCGGCCGCGTTCGCGACCGTCCCCCTGATCGTGATGGGGATCTACCTGCTGATCGCGCGCCGCCTCGGCGCATTCGAGGCACTCTGATGGAAACGCGTGCGACCCGCATCGGGCTGAGCGCGTGGACCGTGCTCGTCGTGCTGTTCCTGTGGCTCCCGCTCATCCTGATCGCGATCTACGCGTTCAACGAGTCGAACATCCAGAGCTGGCCCATTCCCGGTTGGACGACCCACTGGTTCTCGGTCGCGTGGAACGACCCGGACGTCCGGTCCTCCTTCTGGCTCTCGATCAAGGTCGGCCTCATCGCGACCGGGATCGCGCTTCTGTTCGGTTCGATGGCAGCGTTCGCGATTCACCGCTTCCGCTTCTTCGGCCGCGAATCGGTCTCGTTCCTCCTGCTGCTCCCGATCGCGTTGCCGGGGATCATCACAGGTATGGCGCTGAACTCGTTCTACGTCTTTGCGGGCATCAGCTTTTCGATCTGGACGATCGTGATCGGCCACGCGACGTTCTGCGTCGTCGTCGTCTACAACAACGTGCTCGCGCGATTGCGGCGCACGTCGACGTCGCTGCTCGAGGCGTCGATGGATCTCGGCGCGGATGGCTGGCAGACGTTCCGCTTCGTCGTATGGCCCGTGCTGTCGACCGCGCTCGTCGCGGGCGGCCTGCTCGCATTCGCGCTGTCGTTCGACGAGGTGATCGTGACGACGTTCACCGCCGGTGCTCAGACAACGCTGCCGATCTTCATCCTCGACAACCTCCGCCAGGGACAACAGTTCCCGATCATCAACGTGATCGCATTCACGGTGATCCTGCTGACAATCATCCCGGTGACGGTCGCGCAGCGGCTGACACGGGATACGGGCGTTCTTCGGCGAGGCACCGCGGCAGGCGCCGCCGCTCAAAGCGGCGAGATCACGACGGTATAGGCTCAAATCACTCGGACTTCAGGAGGCACGCATGGGCGTCACGGTCGAGAAACACAAGAACTTCGTCGGCGGCGAATGGGTCGAGGCCGCAGGCGGCGAGACGATGCCGGTCTTGAACCCGGCGACCGGCGAGACGATCGCCGAGGTGCCGGCGGCGACGGCCGAGGATGTCGACCGTGCTGTGCAGGCGGCGAAGAAAGCGCTCCCGGAGTGGCTCGAGACCACGCCTGGCGAGCGCGGCGAGATGCTGCTCAAACTCGCCGACGCGATCGAGGAGCATGCGGACGAGATCGCCGAGCTCGAGTCGCGCAACGTCGGCAAACCTCTCTCGTATGCGAAGGACGAGCTGCCGGTGTGCGCCGACAACATACGCTTCTTCGCGGGCGCCGCGCGCGTGCTCGAAGGGAAGTCGGCCGGCGAGTACATGCGCGGGTACACGTCGTGGCTGCGCCGCGAGCCGATCGGCATCGTCGGCGGGATCGCGCCGTGGAACTACCCGCTGATGATGGCCGTGTGGAAGCTCGCGCCGGCACTCGCCGCCGGGAACGTGCAGGTGCTGAAGCCGTCCGAGCAGACGCCGTTGACGACGCTGCGCTTCGCCGAGCTCGCGGCGGAGATCCTCCCGCCGGGCGTTCTGAACGTGATCACCGGCGACGGCGTGCCGGCAGGCGAGGCGATCGTGAAGCACCCGGACGTGCGCCTGGTGTCGCTCACCGGCGACGTCGAGACGGGCAAGACGATCGCGCGCACGGCGGCCGACAACCTGAAGCGCGTCCACCTCGAGCTCGGCGGGAAGGCGCCGGTGGTCGTCTTCGACGACGCCGACCCGGCCGCGGTCGCCGAGGGCATCAAGATCGCCGGCTACTGGAACTCCGGCCAGGACTGCACGGCCGCGTCGCGCGTCGTCGCCGGACCGAAGATCTACGACAAGCTGCTCGAGGAGCTCGTGCCCGCCGTCGAGTCGCTGCACGTCGGCGACCCGGCGGAAGGCGACGAGATCGAGATGGGCCCGGTGATCTCGAAGGCGCAGCAGGAGCGCGTGCTCGGTTTCCTCGAGCGCGCAAAGGGAGCGTCGGTATTGACCGGCGGCGAGAGCAACGGCTCGCGGGGCTTCTTCGTCAAGCCGACTGTGATCGCAGAGGTGGGCCAGGACGACGAGATCGTCCAGCGTGAGGTCTTCGGCCCGGTCGTCACCGTGCAGCGCTTCGCCGACGACGACCAGGCGCTCGCGTGGGCGAACGACGTCAACTACGGGCTGGCGGCCTCCGTGTGGACGCGCGACATCGGCCGTGCGCTGAACGCTGCGCGAAAGCTCCAGTTCGGCACCGTCTGGATCAACGACCACATCCCGCTGATCAGCGAAATGCCGCACGGCGGCTTCAAGCAGTCCGGCTACGGCAAAGACCTGTCGGCGTACTCTCTCGAGGACTACACGCAGATCAAGCGCGTGATGGCGAAACTGGACTGACGCCGCGAGGCGAGGAGAGATCGAGGAACGAGGGTCAGACCCTCTTTTCGGGTCTGACCCTTTTCAACGCGCGAACTGCCGGCGCGAAGCTAGGGGCGAAAAGTGCCTGACCCAAAAGAAAGGATCAGGCACTCATGGCTGGTTTCGACGCGCGAAGTGCCGGCACGAAGCGACGCGCACCGGTTGTTCGTAGGATCCACGCCATGAAAGGACATGCGCTTCCTGCCGGCGGGACGATCGGCGTTCCTGCGCCGTCTTCGCCGTTCGAGGACCGGTCCGAGATCGACCGCGGCGTTCGCTGGTGGGAAGCCCGCGGCTACCACGTCAAGCTCGGCGGCGGCGTGTACGAACAGGACGACTACGTCGCCGGCGATCCGGCCGGGCGTGCGCGCGACCTCAACGTGCTCTTCGCCGATCCCGAGGTCGATGTCGTGCAGGTGCTGCGCGGCGGTTACGGCGCGTCGCAGGTCGTCCCGCTGCTCGACTACGACGTGATCGCCGAGAACCCGAAGCCGTTCGTCGGCTACTCCGACATCACGGCGCTCCACGTCGCGATCCGGCAGCGCACCGGCCTCGTCACGTTCTACGGCCCCGGCCTTACCGGCATCGGGAGCCCGAAGAAGGACTGGACGAAGGAGCGCGCGTTCACCGCCCTGACGTCGGCCGAGCCCCTCGGCGCGGTGCCGCCGCGGCCGGAAGACCCGTACATCGGAGCAATCGGCTCGGGGCGTGCGACGGCGACGCTCGTCGGCGGCTGCCTCTGGCTCCTGCGCGAGACGCTCGCGACGCCGTGGGAGATCGAGCTCGACGACGTGATCCTCTTCTTCGAGGACGTCCACTGCCCACCGTGGCACGTCGACGGGATGCTGACCCAGCTCCGTAATGCCGGCAAGCTCGAGCGTGTCCGCGGGATCGCGATCGGCGAGTTCGCGGACTCCGACCCGACCAAGGAACAGGAGCCCTGGCTCAGGAGCAAATCCCTCGAGGACGTGTTCCACCAACACCTCGAGCCGCTCGGTGTCCCGATCGTCTTCAACCTCCCGCTCGGGCACGGCGAGCAGATCTGCACGATTCCGCTCGGCGTCACCGCGACGGTCGACGCCGACGAGCGGACGCTCACATTTGAGGAGGCCGGGCTCGAACCCGCGGCTCAGCTCGCCGCAGCGAGCAGCGCTTCAGCCTCGCGCGCGTAACGCGTCGTGACCCGTGCAGTGTTCAGGCCGCAGGCGCGTTGCCGAGCTGCTTGGCCCACCACTCCGACTCCCGCCGCTCGAACTCGTCCTGCAGCTGCGCGACCTGTTCCGCGAGCTGCGCATCTCGCGTCTTGATCTCGACGTGAAGTTGCTCGGTCCGCTCCTCGCGTTCCTCGAGCTTCATCTCGCGGATCTCGAACTCCGCCTCGAGCTGCGCCTCGCGGAGGTTCAACGCGCTTTCGCGCTCCTCGATCTCCCTCTGGCGATCTTCGAGCGTCTGCTCCCTCTGCGTGAACCGGTGCTGCTGGCTCTCATGGCGCGACATCGCCGAAGTCGCGAGTTGCTCCGCCTTCTGGAGCTGCGCTTCCCGTGCCGAAAGCTCCTCCTCGCGCGCACGTAGCCGTTTCTCGCCCAGCTCGTCGCGCGGCGCCGCCTTCGACAGCTCGGCTGCGCGGTGGAATGCGGCCTCCTGGCGTTGCAGCTCGGCCTCGCGGGCGATCAGCTCCGCTTCCTTCGTGTCGACGTCGCGGATGCGCGCCGCGAACTCCGCGGCCGCCCGATCCCGCCCGTCGGCTTCGCGCTGGAGCTGGTCGGCACGCGACTCGAGCTGCGCCTCCAGGCGCTTCAGCTCCACCTCGCGTGTGTCGAGCTGCTTCGAACGCGCCTGCACCAGCTCTTCGCCTGCCGGCCGCATCGTCGCGAGGTCTTGCTCGCGCTTTTCGAGCGCCTGCTGCTGCGACGCGATCTTCATGCGGGCCTGCTCGAGCTCGCGCTCCCGCGTCGCCAGCTCCTGCTCGCGCCGGCGAAGCTCGTCGGTCGTGGCGTTGACCTCGCGCTCCAGCCGCGTGACGTCGTCGGCCGCGACCGTCCTCGAGTCGACCCGCGCCGCGCGCTCGCGCAGGTCGCGCTCGAGCTCGGTCAGGTCGTGCTCGCGGGCGTCGAGCTGTGACGCGCGCGCCTGGACGAGCTCCTCGCCGGGCGGGCGCATGGTCTTGATCTCCTCCTCGCGGCGATCGAGCAGCTCCTGCTGCGCCGCGATCGTCGCGCGCGCCTCGGCGAGCGTCCTCTCGCCGTCGGAAATTGCATGCTCGCGCTCGCCGAGCGATCGCTCCTGCGCCACCACCTTCTCCTCGCGTTTCGCAAGCCGCTCCTCGAACGTCTGTTGCTTCCGCTCCAGCTCGTCGAGCTTGCTCGCGACCTTCGACTCCGCCTCCTCGAGCGCGTGCTCGCGCTCGGCGATCGACGAGATCTGCTTCGCCAGCTCGGCAGCAGACGTCGCGCGTTCCTCGTCGGCTGTCTTCAGCTCGCGCACCTTCAGCTCGACGAGCTGCTCACGCTCCGTCGCGCGCGCCTCGGCGCGCGTCAGCTCCTCCTGCAGCTCACTGAGCCGGGCCTCGGTCTCGACGAGCTCATCGAAGCGCTGCGCGATCGTCTGCTCGCGCTCCTCGAGTGCCGATTCGGTCTCTGACAGCTGCGATGCGCGGTGATCGAGCTCCGCCAGCTTCGCCGCGACGTCCTGCGACATCGTCTCGTCGAGCGCAGTGTCGACCTGAAGCGTCGTCCGCAGCTCCTGCTCCCGGGCGAGCGACGCCGAGAGCTCGGCGCGAAGCTGCTCGACCTCGAAGGGGTCGGACGAGAGCGTTTCCGCGGCGGCGATCGCCTCGCCCGGCGAGCGAGGCGCCTCGTCGGGCGCAGGGCCCTGAAGCTTCGCGCGCAGCCCGGTCCCGAATCCGCGCTCTGTGGATGTCTCTGAATTCGGCATGGCGTCTGTCAGAACTGGAACAGCTGGCTCAGGTTGAGGAACGCAGGCCCGAGGACGACGATGAACATCGCCGGGAAGATGAACAGCACGAGCGGAAAGAGCATCTTGATCGGCGCCTTCATCGCCTTCTCCTCAGCCGCCGCCTGACGCTTGTTCCGTGCATCGGTCGCCTGCACGCGCAGGATCCGGCCGAGCGAGATGCCGAGCTGGTCGGCTTGCACGATCGCGCGGACGAACGACGACATCTCCTGCGCGGGCACGCGTTCGGCGATCCGCTTCAGCGCGTCGGGACGGCCCTCGCCGACCCGGATCTCGCCGAGCGCGAGCTCGAACTCGTCGATCAGCGGCCCCTGCATGTGCTCCGTCAACTTCGCGATTGCGCCGTCGAAGCCCATGCCCGCCTCGACGCTGACCGCGAGGAGATCGAGGGCGTCCGGCAACTCGGACGCGACGAGATCTGCACGCCGCCGCGCCTTGAGCGTCAACCAGTACGACGGTCCGAAGAACCCGAGGACGGTGAACAGGAGCATCGACAGCATTCCCGTCTGCGCCTTCGCCGAGCTCATCACCAGCAGGCCGAGCACGAGGCCCGCGATCCCGCAGAACCCGCGAATCGCGAGGAACGTCGTCGGCGTCGTGCGGCGCATGCCCGCTGCGGCGAGCTTCTTTGCGACGGACTCGAGCGACATGCGCGGATTGACGCGCAGCATCAGCCGCGCGAGCCGCTGGACGATCGGCGCGAGCGCCCGCTCGCTGAAGCGCGGGAGCTCACGCTCGTGGAGGACGCGCATGCGTCCGTACTGCGCGGCACGAGTTACCAGATTGCGCCGTTCGCGCGCAGGCGCCGAGACGAACTCCGTCACGTAGAAGACGGCGGCGCCGAGTGACGCGAGGGCAAGGATCAGGAGCGGCATGGCATCAACCTCGGAAGGAGACGATTTTTTTCAAGATCGCCGAGCCGACAACCATCATCACCAGCCCAGTGATCACCAATAGGTGGCCTGTGTGCGTGTGGTACAGCGGGTGCATATAGGCCGGGTTGATCATCGTGATCGTGACCGCCATGAAGAACGGGACGCCGATCAGGACGTACGCCGACATTCGGCCCATCGCCGTGAGTGACCGGATCTTCCGCGTGAACTGCTGACGCTGGCGGACGGTGTCCGCGACCATGTCGAACAGCGACGCGAGCGAGCCGCCGATCTGGCGCTGGATTGTCACGGCGGTGATCGCGAACTCGAAGTTCGCCGATCCAGCACGCTCGGCCATGTCCGCGAGCGCCTCGTCCATCGGGCGACCGAGGGAGGTCTCGGTGAGCACGCGGTTGAACTCGTCGCTTGCCGGCGGCAGCCCTTCGTCGACGACGGCCTGTAGACCTTGCTTGAACGAGTGGCCCGCCTTGAGCGACGCGGCGATCGTGACGAGCAGATCCGGCAGCTGATCCTCGAACGCGCGCAGCCGGCGCCGCATCTTCATCCAGACCACGAGGAACGGGATCGCGCCGCCGACGAGCAGGAACGCGAGGATGATGAGCGCCGACTGGCCGGCGACCGCAGCCCCGAGCGCGAGCGCGACGCCGCAGCCGACCATGATCCAGAAGAACTCGGCCGGCTTCAACGGCAAGTCCGCCTGCTCCAGCATGCGTTGCGTCCACCGCCACTGCTTCAGGTGGCCGAACGTGCGCTCGGTCGCCCGGAACATCGACTGGAGCGACGCGAGCCGCCGCTGCTTCCGCTTCTGCTTCGAGCCGGCCCGCGAGTCGCCGACGTGCGCGGCGATCCGGCTGCGCACCCACGAGCCGCGGTACGCGGCCAGCAGGAGGACGAGCGCGAGCAGTGTCAGCGCGCCGACCGCAAGGCCGACGACGAGCGGGCCGCTCGGCCCGTACGCGGCGCTTGGAACGAGGTGCGATCCGGTCGCCGGTGCGGCGTTTCCGAAGTGGTTGGGGATCAGGGTGTCCGCGGATGCGGTTCCCGCGCCGGCTGCGGCGGCTTCGAGGTGAAGCGTCTCGCCGGGACGGGCTGCCGTGAGGTATTCGACCCGCCAGGTGTTGCGCAACGCCCGGCCGATCGACGCATACACGTCGGCGAGCGCCGAGCTCGACGCGGCGCGGTAGAACGTCCCGCCCGTCTCACGGGCGAGCGCCTGCAGCGCGGTCGGGTCGTACGACGGGCCGGCGATCGCGATCGGGTACACGAGCACGTTCCGCGCACGCGCGGCGTCGGCCGCGGCCTGCAGTGTCGCCTTGCTCGTCGTGTCGGTCCCGTCGGTGAGCAGGATCAGCACGCGGCCGCCGTCCTGCGACTGGAGCTGCTGTGCACTGAATGCGACGGCGTCGTAGAGCGCCGTTCCCTGTTGGGAGTCGACGCGCAACTGCGTCAACGCGGAATCGGCTGCGCCTGGATCGGTCGCGAACCTCGCTTCGTCGAGGACGCCCGACGCGAACGCAACGACGCCGACCTCGTCGCTCGGTGGCTTCGACGCGAGGAAACCCCGTGCAGCGCCGATCGCGTCGGCGAACGACTTCCCTTGCATCGAGCGCGAGCGGTCGATCGCGAGGACGACGGACTTCGAAGCGGCGAGGTTCGTGGCCGAGAGGCCCGCGACGGCCGTTCCGTCCTCGCTCAGCGCCGGCCGGATGCCTGGCCCTGCCGACGAGATCACGGTCGCCCGCACCGACGGGTAATGGCTCGTGTCGAGCCCCGTGACGCGAACGCTCGCCTGCGCCGCCACCGGGACGAGCAGCGCGGCGAGCGCCAGGCCGACGACGCCGAACCGAACCGTGCGCAGGATCGTCCGGCTCATTGGAACGCTCCCTTGAACTGCGAGCCGTTGTAGCCGACGCCGACCGCGGGTGCGTCGTCGTCGGAGGCGAAGAAGCTCGGCTGCAGGACGACGCCGTTCGCGGCCATCTTCTCCTGGAAGTGCGGCTTCAGGCCGGTGCACTGCAGCGGCATGAGCAAGCGGTGCGTGCGTCCTTCGGCCGCCTGCTCTTCGTCCGGCGGCTTCGACACGAAGATGTCCTGCATCGTGACCGTCTCCGACTCCATCCGCAGGACCTCGGTGATGTGCGAGATCTTGCGCGAGCCGTCGACCAGCCTCGTGATCTGGACGAGCAGATCGAAGGCCGACGAGACCTGCTCGCGGATCGCGCGCAGGGGCAACTCGATGCCGGCGGTCAGCACGAGCGTCTCGAGCCGCGACAGCGCGTCGCGAGGCGAGTTCGCGTGGATCGTCGTCAGCGAGCCCTCGTGGCCCGTGTTCATCGCCTGCAACATGTCGAGCGTCTCTGCACCGCGCACCTCGCCGACGATGATCCGGTCGGGACGCATGCGCAGGGCATTGCGGACGAGCTCGCGGATCCGGATCTCGCCCTGGCCCTCGATGTTCGAGGGCCGCGACTCGAGCGTGATCACGTGCTCCTGCTGGAGCTGGAGCTCCGCGGCGTCCTCGATCGTGACGATGCGCTCTTCACCGGGAATGAACGCCGACATCGCGTTCAACGTCGTCGTCTTACCGGTGCCCGTACCGCCGCTGATCAGGATGTTCAGCTTTCCCTTCACGCACGCGGCGAGGAACTGCGCCGCCTTCGGCGTCAGCGAGCCGAACGTGATCAGGTCGTTCATCGTGTACGGGTCGCGCGAGAACTTCCGGATCGTCAGCGTCG
>VAXB01000097.1 GCA_005883995.1 Actinomycetota bacterium | reverse complement strand
GGCGCTCGAGTCGCGGCTCCCGGTGATCCTCGTCGTCAACAAGGTCGACCGGCCGGACGCTCGGATCGAGGATGTCGTCGACGAGGTCTACGAGCTCTTCCTCGACCTCGACGCGGACGAGACGCAGATCGAGTTTCCGATCGTCTACTGCAACGCGCGCGAAGGTCGCGCAGGGCTGGAGGCGGGCGACCTCGCGGGCGATCTGCAGCCGTTGTTCGACCTGCTGCTGGAACGCATTCCGCCGCCGTCGTACAACGAGGGCGACCCACTGCAGGCGCACGTGACGAATCTCGACGCCTCGCCCTATGTCGGACGGCTCGCGCTCTGCCGCATCCGCGAAGGCACGATCCGGAAGGGCCAGCAAGTCGCGTGGTGCCGCTCGAACGGCGAGATCACGCGTGCGAAGGTGACGGAGCTGTTCGTCACCGAAGCGCTCGACCGCGTCGATGCGGACGAGGCCGGGCCGGGGGAGCTGATCGCCGTCGCAGGGATCCCGGAAGTGACGATCGGCGAGACGCTCGCGGACCCCGACGATCCACGTCCGCTGCCGGTGATCGGCGTCGACGAGCCGAGCCTCGCGATGACGATCGGGATCAACAACTCGCCGCTCGTCGGGCAGGACGGCGACAAGCTGACCGCGAGCATGCTGAAGGCGCGCCTCGACCGTGAGCTCGTCGGCAACGTTTCCCTGCGCGTCGTTGCTACAGAGCGACCGGACGCGTGGGAGGTGCAGGGCCGCGGGGAGCTCCAGCTGGCGGTACTGGTCGAGCTGATGCGGCGGGAGGGCTTCGAGCTCACCGTCGGCAAGCCGCAGGTCGTGACGCGTGAGATCGACGGCAAGGTGCACGAGCCTGTCGAGCGGTTGGCGATCGACGCGCCGGAGGAGTACATCGGCGTGATCACGCAGCTGCTCGCGTTGCGGAAGGGGACGCTCGAGCAGCTCGTCAACCATGGCACCGGCTGGGTGCGGATGGAGTACCGCGTTCCCGCGCGCGGGTTGATCGGCTTCCGCACCGAGTTCCTGACCGAGACGCGCGGAACCGGGATCCTGCATCACGTGTTCGACGGCTACGAGCCGTGGCACGGCGAGCTGCGCAGTCGCCCGACGGGAAGCCTGGTCGCCGACCGGCGCGGCCCGGCGACGGCGTTCGCGCTGCTGAACCTGCAGGAGCGGGGTCAGATGTTCATCGGGCCCGGCGTCGACGTCTACGAGGGGATGATCGTCGGCGAGAACGCGCGCGCCGACGACCTCGACGTCAACCCGACGAAGGAGAAGAAGCTGACGAACATGCGCTCGTCGACCGCTGACGAGCTGGTGCGGCTGATCCCGCCGCGGCCGCTCTCGCTCGAGCAGGCGCTCGAGTTCATCTCCGAGGACGAGTGCGTCGAGGTGACGCCGGAGCACGTCCGGCTGCGCAAGGTCGAGCTGTCGGCGCAGAAGCGCGCGACGGCTGCGTCACGCAAGGCCCGCGCTCTCGCGGGCGCGACGTCCTAGCGCCGCCCGTCAGGCAGGAGCGGGCGCTGTCGCGCGAAGCTCGTCTCCGATGCGCATGACCGCGTCGGCGAGCCCATCCACGTCGTCGACCCGCGTGCGCGCGTTGATGAAGCACGGGCGGATCGCGAACTTCCCGTCGACGACGGTAGCGCTCGGCAGGAACGGCGTCTCCTGGACGAGTCGCCGGAACAGGCGCGCGTTGAGTGCGTCGAGGTCGTCTACCTCTCGCGCGGTGTAACGGAAGCAGCAGATCGACAGAGTCGGCTCGGCGAGAACCTCGAGCGAATCGCTCTCGCGAGCGCGTTGCGCGAGGTGCCGCGCGAAGTCGTTGTCGCGGCGGATCTGGGCGCGCACGCCCTCGCGCCCGACCTCTCGCAGGATGCTCCAGACGACGACGCCGCGGGCCGGCGCGGAGAGCTCGACCCCGAAATCGGCGTAGGGAATCCCCATGCCGTCGAGCGAGCTTCGCGCTTCGGCGGCGTCCCCGAACGATCCTTCGAGGTACGGCGATTCCTCCTGTGTGAACGCGCGGTGGAGAACGGAGCGGTCGCGCACGAACGTCGCAGCGATTCCGACCGGTGCGCGCAGCCACTTGTGCGGATCGACGATCGCCGAGTCAGCGAGGTCGAGCCCGTCGAAGAGTTGCTCGATGCGCTCGTCGAGGATGCCGGGGAGACCGTACGCGCCGTCGACGTGGAACCACGCACCGCGCTCGCGCGCGATCTCGCCGACTGCGCGGAGCGGATCGATCGCGCCGGTGTTGGTCGTGCCGGCGGCGGCGACGACGGCGATCGGCAGGACGTCGTCGGCCACGTCCTTGCGCATCGCCTCGCGTAGCGCATCGACGTCCATCCGCTGGTGGTCGTCGGTCGCGATCAGGCGAACGTTCGCGCGCCCGATCCCGAGGACGGCTGCCGAGCGCTGAACAGTGTGGTGCGCCTCCGTCGAGGTGTAGACGCCGATTTCTCTCCCGTCGAGCCCGTCGGCCGCGGGGTCGATTC
>VAXB01000096.1:1878-4883 GCA_005883995.1 Actinomycetota bacterium | reverse complement strand
GGCGGTGGCGGCGGCGCGGACCGCTTCTTCGTAGATCCGGTCGCGCGAGAACTGGTCGAGCTGCTCCGACAGCTGGTCGGCCGGCTCCGGCGGCGCGCCGGGCGGGAATTGCGTCGGCGTGCCGTCGACCTCGACCCCGACCAGGCGGTCGGATTCGCGCAGCTCGACCTCCACCGGGTGACGCAGCCGCGAGCGCAGCCATCCGGCCAGGAGATGCCCCTGCGCCGGCGTGCCGGTTACGGCGATCCCGCGGACCCCCTCGATGTCGGGCCAGAGCGACGCGAGTTGCGAGCGCCATCGGCTCGTCCGTGCCCAGGCAATGTCCGACACCGCAACCCGGTCGAAGAACTCGGCGAGCCGCGCGTAGGCCGCCGGCAGCGCCTCCCACTCGGTGCTGTCGACGATCAGCCGGTCTGCAACGTCGACGAGCTGGCCGAACTCATCCGACTCCCACTCCGGCTCGCCACGCCAACGCAGGAATACCGGCAGGTCGGAGATCAGCAGCGGCTGCACCACACTCGCGGGTGCGCGCAACGCCGTCCCATGCAGGCGCACGCGGATCGTCTCGGTGCAGATCGAACGGTCCGAGCCGACCGGGAAGCAGTCGATCTCGACCTCCGCGTCGAGCGCGTCGTCGTCGCCAGGCTCCGGCAGGAGGACGATGGTGCGCGACGGGTGACGCTCGGCGAGACCCGCGAGCACGTTCTCCGCGGGACCGACCCACGGCTCCGGAACCCAGGCGATGTGCGTCATCACGCTCGTGCGCTGGTACGGCGAGCCGTCCGCCGTCTCGCCGCCGCGCATCTCGGCGAGCTCGCGCTCGATTTCCGCGACCGACGTCGCCATCTAGTGCCGCCGCCAGCTACGCCCGTCGCGGTGCAGCAGCTCGTCCGCCGACGCGGGACCCCACGTTCCGCCGGCGTAGTTCGGGAACGACGGCCGGTCGCGCTTCCACGCCGCGACGATCGCGTCGACGAGCTTCCACTGCTCCTCCACCTCGTCGGTGCGCGTGAAGAGCGTCGCGTCGCCGAGCATGCAGTCGAGGATCAGTCGCTCGTACGCCTCGGGCATCCCGGTCCGGAACGCGCCGCCGTAGAGGAAGTCCATGTGGACGGTCCGGATCGTCATGCCCTGGCCCGGGACCTTTGCGCCGATCGCGAGCGACACGCCCTCGTCCGGCTGGATGTGCACGAGCAGCACATTCGGACGCAGTCCGTCCGCGGCTGCTTCCTCGAACGGCGGGTGCGGAGCACGCTTGAACTGGATCGCGATCGTCGTCTCGCGGCGCGCCAGCCGCTTGCCCATCCGCACGTAGAAAGGCGTATCGGCCCAGCGCCAGTTGTCGACGTAGAGCTTCGCCGCGACAAACGTCTCCGTCATCGACCGAGGATCGACGCCGTCCTCCTCGCGATAGCCGCGTACTTCTTCGCCCTCGACGAAGCCCCGGCCGTACTGGCCGCGCACGATCGACTTCGGCCCGGGCGTGTGAAGCGAGCGCAGCACCTTCACCTTCTCGTTGCGCACGGACTCCGCGGTGAAGTCGATCGGCGGCTCCATCGCAGTGATCGCAAGCAGCTGCAGGAGATGGTTCTGGAAGATGTCCCGAATCGCGCCTGCGGCTTCGTAATAGCCGGCACGCGCCTCGATCCCGATCGACTCGGCGACGGTGATCTGCACGTGGTCGATGAACTGCCGGTTCCAGATCGGCTCGAAGATGCCGTTCGCGAACCGCAGCGCAAGCATGTTCTGGACCGTCTCCTTGCCGAGGTAGTGGTCGATCCGAAAGACCTCGTCCTCGGTGAAGTGCTCCTGGATCGCCGCGCTGAGCTCCTGCGCCGACTCGAGGTCGTGCCCGAACGGCTTCTCGACGATCAGCCGTGTCCAGCCCTCCGTCGACCGCCGCTTACCGAGGGCCGTCACGACGGTGGGAAAAACACTTGGCGGAATCGCGAGGTAATAGACGCGGTTGCCGCCGAGCTTTCGCTCCTCGTCGAGCTCGTTGAGGACCTCGGCGACGTGGTTCTCTCCGCTGTCGTCCGCGAAGTCGGTCGGGACGTAGCGCATGCCTTCGGCGAGCTTGTCCCAGACGTCGTCGCGGAACTCGTCGCGGCTGTACTTCTGCACCGCCTCCTTCATCCGCGCCTTGAAATCGTCGTCGGTCTCCTCCGTCCGCGCGACGCCGACGACTGCGAACCGGTCAGGGAGCAGGTTCCGGAACGCGAGCGAATACAGCGCCGGAAAGAGCTTCTTCTGGGTCAGATCGCCCGACGCGCCGAAGATGACGAGCGCGCACGGGTCGGGCATGCGACGAATCTGAAGTCCGTCGAGGAGCGGGTTTTTCTGCGTCGCGACCATCAGCGCACCTCAGCGCGGATCGGGAGAGGCCTTCGCCTTCTCGACCGCGCGAACGGCGTGCCCGCCGAACTGGTTGCGAAGCGCGGCGGTGACCTTCGCGGCAAACGACTCGGTCTGACGTGACGCGAACCGCGCGTAGAGCGCAGCACTGATCACGGGAACCGGCACGTCCTCGGCAATCGCCTCGGCGATCGTCCAGCGCCCCTCGCCGGAATCCTCGACGTAGCCCTCGATCGCGTCGAGCCGGTGGCCTTCCTTCTCGAACGCCGCGTGCAGCAGCTCGAGCAACCACGAACGGACGACGGACCCGTACCGCCAGATACCGGCGATCTCGTACAGGTCGAGGTCGTACTCCTTCGAGGCGCGCATCACCTCGAATCCCTCGGCGTACGCCTGCATCAGCCCGTACTCGATCCCGTTGTGGATCATCTTCACGAAGTGCCCCGCGCCAGAGGCGCCGACGTGTGCGTATCCGTCCTCCGGCGCGAGCGTCTCGAAAATCGGCGCCAGTCGCGACACCGGCTCGTCGTCGCCTCCCGCCATCAGGCAGAAGCCGACCTCGAGGCCCCAGATGCCGCCCGACACGCCGACGTCGACGAAGTGGATGCCGCGCTGCTTCGCCTCGCCGTGACGCCGGACCGAATCACGGA
>VAXB01000096.1:0-1866 GCA_005883995.1 Actinomycetota bacterium | reverse complement strand
TCCTCGGTGATCTTCCCTGCGGGAATCATCATCCAGAACGCGCGCGGCGCCTCGAGCTGCGACTTCAGCTCTTCGAGCGAGGTCGCGGTTCGCTCCTCGACGTTCGGGTCGTACGAGCACACGTCGTGGCCGCCATCGCGGAGGCGCCCGGTCATGCCGGAACCCATCCGGCCGAGGCCGATCATTCCCAGCTGCACTTACGTCTCCTCCCCGAGGCGGACGCGCACGATCGAGCGGCCGCGCTCCTTCAGTGACTGGAAGTCTCCCTCGGCCTGCGCGCGGATCAGCCGGCCGAATCCGAACGGCTCGTTCGGGATCGGTATCTCCGCGCCGTAGTCGTCGACGACCTGGACGAAGAGGCCGGTCGGCGGGCCGCCCTTGTGCAACTGGCCGGTCGAATGGAGGTAGCGAGGCCCGAGCCCGCGCGTGACGACGCAGCCGGTCTCGTGCGCGCGGTCGATCAGCGACTGGAGCTCGCGCTCGCGCGCGGGATCGATGAACGCCTGGATCGCAACGTAGTTCGGGGGCTCTGCATGCGCGAGCAGCTCGTCGAGCGACCCCTCGGGCTCGAGTTGCGGATCGGTTCCGGACGCGAGCACCTCCTTCGTCTTGTCCTTCGCCGCCTGCACGTTCGGCTGGTCGAACGGATTGATCTCCAGGATCGAGCCGGCGACGGCGACGGCGAACTCCCAGCGGAAGAACTCGGCGCCGATGCCGTACGGGTCGGTCAACTCGACTTCGCCGGGCTGCCGGTCGGGGCCTTCGGGGCTCTCGCCGGGCGCAGGGACGAGGCCCCGCCCCTGCTTCCCGGTCGACTCCGCGATCAGCTGCTCGGCCCACAGGCCGAAGCGGCCTTCGGTCTCGGTGATGCAGACCTTGTCGCGCCCCTCTTTCCGGGCCGCGCCCAGCCGCAGTCCGAGCTGCAGGCCGGGGCCGTTGTCGCCGCGGCACGCATCGGCCATCTGCACCGCGCCGTCGAGCAGCCGCTCGAGGTCGATGTCGATGAGGGCCGCCGGCACGAGCCCGAACGCCGACAGCGCCGAATAGCGGCCGCCGATCGTCGGCTCGCCCGCAAACGTGCGCATGCCGCGCTCGTGCGCGACCTGCTCCAGCTCGGAGCCCGGGTCGGTGACTGCGACGAACTGGTCGGCGTTCCCACCGGCCTGCTCCCAGTAGTAGTCGAAGTGCGAACGCGTCTCGAGTGTCGTGCCGGACTTCGACGACACGACGAACATCGTCTTCTGCAGATCGAGGGACTCGGCGGCGTGACGCAGCATCGCCGGATGAGTCGTGTCGAGCACGTGCAGGCTCTTCGCACCGAACGTGCGCTTGAGCACCTCCGGCGCGAGCGACGACCCGCCCATGCCCAGCAGGACGAACGTGTCGAAACGCGCGCGTGCGCCGTCGGCGAACTCGCGCAGCTCGGCGGCGCGCTCCTGCATGCGCTTCGGCTCGTCGAGCCACCCCAGCCACTTCTCCTCGCCCGCGTCCGTCCAGACGGTCGGGTCGCGCGCCCAGATGCGTTCGACGAGCTCGTTCGCCGCCGCGACGCTCATGCCGGCGCCAGCTCGCCGCGCTTCGCCTGGATGCCCTCCTTCAGCTCGTCGAGCGAATCGGAGAACTTCTGCACGCCCTCGCGCTCGAGCGTGTCGCTCACGTCGTCGTAGTCGAGGCCGGCCGCGCGCAGGTCGTCGAAAACCTTCCGCGCCTCGTCGATGCCCTCGGTCAGCCTCGGCGCTGCGTTGCCGTGATCCTGGAATGCGACGATCGTCTCCTCCGGCATCGTGTTGACGGTGGCCGGGCCGATCAGCTCCTCGACGTACATGACGTCGCGGTAGTCCGGGTTCTTCGTCGACGTCGAGGCCC
>VAXB01000095.1 GCA_005883995.1 Actinomycetota bacterium | reverse complement strand
CGCGGCCGAGGCGTCTCCGCTCCACCTAGAGGCAGCCGGCGTGCGCTTGCAGCAGGAGTACGCTGCCGCGCGCGACCTTTATCTGGAAAGCCTCGAGCTGAGCGGCACCCTGGGCAACGAAGCTGGGGTAGCGATGGAGCAGCACAATCTCGGCTGGGTCGAGCTCCATCTCGGCAACGTCGATCAGGCCGAGGTGCGTTTCCGCGAGCGCGAGCGTTACGCGGGAACCGACGCCTACGGCAATGCATGGAGCAACCTGAATCAGGCGGCCATCTCGATCGCCCGTGGGGATGCCTCTGAAGCGCAGCGACGGTTCAGTGCGGGCAAGCAGGCACTCGACGACCTCGACGCAGCCCTCGACCCGGACGACCAGTTCGAGTTCGACTGGCTCAGCGCCCGCGTGTCGGGCATCGAGGCCTGACGGAACTCGGTGTTCCGCCGCTTCGATGTAGCTCGCCTGAATTACGCCCAGCAGACGGCGTACCGTCTGCAACACACAACGTATCGGCGAACCGCTGGAGTCGAACGACCCGGGTTTCTGTCGCACGGCGAGCAGCGCTGCGACGATCGCCGTGACGGTGACGCGTACTGTGGTCTCGATGGCGCTCGTGAGTCGCACGACCTGCTTGAAGACCGTGGCAGTGGTTGCCGCGTTCGCTTCGTTGACGATCAACTTCGGGCTCATCGATCTGATCGACGGGTTCACGGGATACGTCGACCAGGCGCGTAACCAGGTCCTCGACGTGGGCTGGGGAGCGATGTTCGGCGTCGTCGTTCCGTTCGGCTTGCTCACGCAGCTTCGCCGGCCCGAGTGGCGCATCGCAGGCATTCAGCAGATTGCCCTCGTCGCGCTCGCGCTCGCCGTCGCCGGCCTAGCCGGTGAGGCTTGGTGGTATTTGACGCTTGCGCTCGGGATCGCCGCCATCTGTGTGACGGTGCTTGCATTGCATCCGGCGCGGCGCACCTTCTTCGACGCAGGCCTTCGCCTGGAGCCGATGACCCTCACGCTCGTAGTCGTTGCCGCGGGTCCTTGCCTCGTTTATGCATGGAGGATGATCTCGGCGCAGCGCGATGATCTGCCGCCTGCAGATGCTGTGTCGAACGGCCTGCACCACTGGACGATCATGGCCGCACTGGCACTGGTTGTTCTGCTCCTCGCCATGCTCGCTGCTGCTCGCACGTCCGGCTGGCGAATCCCTGCGGTCAGCGCTTCGATCGCGACAGGAGCATGGGCGATCTCCTGTCTGTTGGCCCCTGCCGCCGCACCTGGAAGCGAAGGGCACGCGTGGGCGTACGCCGCTCTCCTGTGGGCGATCGCAGCTCTGCTGGTGGGCGCGTGGCCGAGGACGGACGACGAATCTCTCAGCGAAGAAGTTCGACTCCAAGCGACGTGATCGGCGGCCGGCGCCAGGTCTGTTCGGTTGAAATCTTGGGACACACCCGGCGCCCCGTACCGGCCTTTTAGTGAGATCGGGCCTCGTGCTCGTCGAGCATTTCACCCGGGTCCGTCTTGGAAATCGTCTGCCAGCTTTCCCAGGTGATGCGCAGGATGACGACGGTGATGACGAGGCCGATGATCGGGTCCGCAACGTCGAGCCCGATCGCGACGACGGCGGCGCTCGCGAGCACGCCCAGGCTGACGAAGCCATCCACGCGAGCGTGCTTGCCGTCGGCGACGAGAGCGGGGCTCTGCAATCGGTGTCCGGCGCGTAGGCGCACCTGCGCGGCGATCTCGTTGCCGATGAATCCGATCACACCCGCGGCCGCGAGCAACCAGAGGTGGGAAAGGGTGCGCGGATGAATGAACCGCTCAATCGTCTGCACGAGTGCGACCAGTGCGCTGATGAAGATCGCGAGCACCACGGCGAGCCCGGCGAGCCGTTCGCCGCGCAGGCTGCGGAAAAAGAACGCCAGGCCGAGCGGGATCGCGGTCAGGGCGTCGCCGAAGTTGTGGATCAGGTCCGCGAGTAGCGCGACGCTGAGCGTGCGCGAGTAGATGAACGCTTGCGCAAGCGCAGTCAGCGTGAGGATGGCGAGGCTCCAGGCGACAGCCCGGATGCCGGCGCGGGAGCGCAGGATCGAGCGGTCGACGAGCCCATGCGAGTGATCGTGTTCGTGTTCGTCGTCGTCGTGGACATGATCGTGTGCGGGGTCGGCCTCGCGAAGCGCCGCGGCGAGCTCCTGCGGTTCGTCGTGCTGATGGAGGACGGTGCGGTCGGTCGCGCGGTCATGGCTCATTGCACGGAACTTAGCCACTCGCGGCACCCGCGTAACCACGCGGTCATCACGGCCCGCAAGACCGCTCTCGCCGTCGTCGCGGACCGCCCTTCGCGTAGCTGACCCTTGCTTCAGGGTCAGGCGCCTTTTCGCCCGTCGCTTCGCAGCCGGCGGTTCGTGCGTCGAAAAAGGGGCAGACCCGTTCGAGCCGTCAAATGGCGCGTTGCACGGCTGAAGCCCATCGCGTGGGTCGCCTCATGGCACGGTGATCGTCGG
>VAXB01000094.1 GCA_005883995.1 Actinomycetota bacterium | reverse complement strand
CGGGGCGTTGCGACGTTGTTCAGCGGCAAACGCGCCGCGGGCGCGGTCACGTTCACGTTTACGGGCGGTGGTGTCGCCGACGGCCGGTACACGATTGCCCTGAGTGCGACCGACGGAACGAAGACGGTCACGGCGGCCCTTCCCGTCACCGTCGATCGGACCCTCGGAACGTTCGCAGCGTCGGCGCCGGCCCTGTCGCCGAACGGTGACGGACGCGACGACACCCTGACGTTCTCGTTCCAGCTCGCGCGGCCCGCGCACGTTCGCGTCGAGGTGCAGCAGGCCGGACGTGTCGTCGCGGCGCTCACGGACGCCGACGACCTGGCCGGTAATCAGACTGCGACCTGGGACGGGTCGGCCGATGGCGGCCGCGCGCGCGACGGGACGTACGCCGGCGTGATCACGGTCACGAGCAGCCTCGGCGTGACCGTCCACCGTGTTCTCGTTCGCGTTGACACGCGTGCACCGGTCCTGCGGATCGTGTCGCCGCGGCGCCGAATCTTCAGCCTGAGCGAGACAGCGACCGTCGTGCTCACGGCGGGTGGCAGGACCTACAGCCACGCGTTTCGTGCGGGCGTGCGCAGCTTCCCGCTTCGCACCTCGCCGCGCGTCTACGCCCTTCGCGCCACCGACGCCGCCGGGAACGTCAGCCGGACTCTCCGCGTTCGCTGAGCCACGCGTCGTACGCGCGCTCGAGCTCGACGAGGAGGGTCGCGAGCAGGCGCGCGCGATCGACACGCGAGCCGGTAGCGAGCAGGAGCGAGGTCGGCGCCGTTTCCGCGCTTACCGGGAGGTCGTCTTCCCGCTGATTTGCGTTGACGCCGATTCCGACGACGACGCGGCCGTCGCTCGCCTCGGCGAGGATCCCGGCAACCTTGCGGCCCTCGATCAGCACGTCGTTCGGGAACCGCACCCGAGGCTCGGCGCCGGTCTCCGAGGCGATCGCCCGCGCGACGGCGTCACCCGCCACGAGCGAGAGCTCCGGAAGCCGTTCCGGTGCGATCTGTGGCACGAGCACGATCGACGCCAGGATGCTCGTGGCCGGTGGCGCGAGCCAGATACGGCCCAGTCGGCCTCGCCCTTCCGTCTGTTCCTCGGCCGCCGCGACGGCTCCCTCCGGATCTCCCGCGGCGAACAGCCGCTGCGTCGACGGGCAGACCTCCGCGTACCGATACGGCTCCCCGAACCGGCCGCGCAGCAGCGGCAGGACCTCGCCGGGGGCAAGCGTGTCCGCCACCGACCTAGACTAGTTCGGTGTCCGCCGCCACGCTTCCGTTCGGACGCGAGCAGATCGAGTCGATCCTCCCGCACCGCCCGCCGTTCTTGCTGATCGACGAGGTGCTCGAGCTGACGCCCGGTATCGGTGCCGTCGCGCGCAAGCACGTGCGCGAGGACGAGTGGTACCTCGCCGGGCATTTCCCGGGACGGCCGGTCATGCCGGGCGTGCTGATCGTGGAAGCGCTCGCGCAGACGGGCGCGGTCGCAGTGCTGAGCGAGGAGGCGAACCGCGGCCGCCTGGCCCTCTTCGCCGGGATCGACGACTGCCGCTTCAAGCGGATCGTCGAGCCGGGCGACACGCTCGAGCTGCGCTGCGACCTCGAGAAGGTCCGCGGCCCCGTCGGGCGCGGAAAGGCCGAGGCGCGTGTGGGCAAGCAGCTCGCGTGCCGGGCGACGCTGACGTTCGCGGTCGAAAGGTGATCGGCCGCGCGCAGGGCCCGCGGGTCTCCATCACCGGGCTCGGCTGTCACGTTCCGGAGCGGGTGGTGACGAACGAGGAGTTGGCCACGCTCGTCGAGACATCCGACGAGTGGATCGTCGAGCGAACCGGGATCCGCGAGCGTCGCATCGCCGCTCCGGAGGAGGCGCTGACCGATCTCGCCCTTCCCGCCGCGCGTGCGGCACTCGCGCAGGCGGGGCTGGAGGGCCGCGACATCGACTTCCTCGTCTGCGCGACGGTGACGCCGGACATGATGTTCCCGACTTCGAGCGCGCTCCTGGCTGACATGCTCGGCGCGCCGACCGCTGCTGCATATGACCTCCTCGCCGGCTGCACGGGCTTCATGTACGCGGTCGCCCAGGCCTACGCGATGCTCGCGTCCGGCCTCGCGCGCCGGGCGCTCGTGGTCGGCGGGGACGTTCTCTCGCGCATCCTCGACTGGACCGACCGCTCGACCGTCGTCCTTTTCGGCGACGGCGCCGGGGCCGTCGTGCTCGAGCACGTCGAGGAGGGAGGCTTCCTCGGGTTCGAGCTCGGCGCCGACGGCGGCGGCGGGCTCCACCTCTCGCTGCCGGGCAGCGGATCGAGGCAGGTCCCCGACGCGAGCGGCTTCGTCCACATGAACGGCCGCGAGGTCTTCAAGTTCGCGACGCGGGTTCTCGTCTCATCCGCGCAGGACCTCCTGAAGACGTGTGGCGTGGCGGTCGAAGACGTTGACGTTTACATTCCGCACCAGGCCAACGTCCGCATCATGAACCACGCGGTCGGAAAGCTCGGCATCCCCCCCGAGCGAATGGTCGTTAACGTTGACCGTTATGGCAATACGTCCTCCGGCTCGATCCCGCTCGCACTTGCCGACGCGGACGCTGAAGGACGCCTACATCAGGGCGACCTCGTGTTGATGACGGGGATGGGCGCGGGGCTCACATGGGGTTCGGGATTGCTCGAGTGGACAAAACCGGGACCGTCATGAGTGGCAAGGTCGCATTCTGCTTCCCCGGCCAGGGCTCGCTCGAGGCCGGAATGGCGCGCGAGATCGCCGAATCGTTCCCCGAGTCGCTCGCGGTGCTCGAGGCGGGAAGCCGCGCGGCAGGCCTCGACCTGATCCGGCTGACCTTCGAGGCGCCCGAGTCCGAACTCGTCGAGACCGAGGTTCAACAGCCGGCGCTCGTTGCCACGAGCCTTGCCGTGCTTGCCGCCGTCAAGCAGCGCGGAATCAAGCCGGACTTCGTCGTCGGCCACTCCGTCGGCGAGTTCGCGGCCCTTGCGGCGGCATCCGCGATCAAGGTGGAAGACGCGATC
>VAXB01000026.1:43444-46117 GCA_005883995.1 Actinomycetota bacterium | reverse complement strand
GGGTCTGGGGAAGAGCGACGTGACGAAGTCGATCGTCCGTCCGCGCTCGAAGGTCCAGTAGGCCGCGCAGGCGAACGTGAAGAAGATGCCGATGAGGATCTCGAACGCCTTGAGCGTGATCGAGGCCGCCCTCGGGACGACCGCGCCGGCCTTCGGCAGGTGGCGGAGGCGCTTGTCGACCGCGGTCAGGATCGCGTGCTTGACGCCTTTCGAGTTCTTCGCCTCGCGGTGGATGTGGGCTTTCGTGTCGCCCTGCAGCGCGGACTGCACCTGGTCGATCGCGCGTGGGACGACGAGCCAGAGCAGGAGCGCGACCACGCCGGCGATCACGAAATAGTGGATCGCGAGCCCGATGCTCCGTGGGACGCGCCGCCGGTGGAGCGCCTCGATCCCGGGGCGCATCGACGCCGCGAGGATGAACGCGAAGAACAGCAGCGCGATCACGAGCTTCAGCTTCCAGAGGGCGAGCGCCGTCACCACGATCCCGCCGATGACGAGCGTCGCGACCGCTGCCCGCTTCGCGGTATCGGCCATTCCTGAGGAGTTCTCCCCGCTACGGCGAATCCTGCAAACCCATGGTCACGTCCGCGCACGAGCAGGTCCGGCTCGAGGAACGGCGTCACGGCGTCGTCCTCGTCGCGCCGTTCGTGCGGGCGCTGCTGCTCGCGGTCCCGGGGGCACTCGCCGTGGCGGTCGGCTGGCCCGCGACCGTGCTCGGGGCGGTGCTGCTGGCGGCAGGCGCCGCCGTCGTCCTGCGCGCCGTCTGGCGATGGGAGCGGACGCGCGTCGTGCTGACGACGGAGAAGCTCGTGGTCGTCCACGGGACGCTGCGGCGGCGCTCTGCGGCCGTCCGCCTCGCGCGGCTCGGCCCGGTCGAGATCGAGCAGAGCCTGCTCGGCAGGCTCCTCGGCTACGGGACGATCGTGGCCGGGGAGCTCGAGATCACGCACGTACCGGAGCCGCGGCGCCTGATCGAGCGGCTGGGGCCGTAGCGGCCGGTCGTACGATCCCCGTGTGATCGAGGTCGTCGAGCTGCGGAAGCGCTACCGGCAGGCGACGGCGGTCGACGGGCTCAGCTTCCGCATCCGGGAGGGGGCGATTACGGCGTTCCTCGGCCCGAACGGCGCGGGCAAGACGACCACGCTCCGGATCCTCCTCGGCCTCGTTCGGCCGACGACGGGCCGCGCGACGATCGACGGTGCCGCCTACCGGGATCTCACCGATCCGATCCGTCATGTCGGCGCCGTGCTCGAGGCGACGAACTTCCACCCGAAGCGTTCGGGCCGCAACCACCTCCGGATGCTCGCGGCCGGCGCAGGCGTGGCGACGGCGCGCGTCGACTTCTTGCTCGAGTTCGTCGGCCTTGCGGATGCAGCGAGGCGCGCCGTCGGCGGCTACTCGCTCGGAATGCGTCAGCGGCTGAGCGTGGCGGGCGCCCTGCTCGGCGATCCCCGGATGCTCGTTCTCGACGAGCCCGCGAACGGGCTCGACCCCGAGGGGATTCGGTGGCTACGTGATTTCCTCCGCTCGTTCGCGGCATCGGGGAAGACCGTCTTCGTGTCGAGCCACGTCCTCGGCGAGGTGCAGCAGATCGCGGACGAGGTCGTGATCGTCGACCACGGCAAGCTCGTCGCGCATGAGCAAGTCGCGTCGCTCACCTCGCGCGCCGCGGGGACGACGCACGTGCGCTCGCCCGATGCCGCACGTCTCCGTGACGTCCTGGCACGCGAGGGGATCGACGCCCACGACGACGCGGGGCGGTTGTCAGTCCGCGCGCCGGCGGCGCGCGTCGGGGAGATCGCCGCGGGCCACGGCATCGTCCTCCACGAGCTGACGTCCGATGCGGCGTCGCTCGAGGAGGCATTCCTCGAGCTGACCGGCGAGGCGGCGCCGGAGTGACGCCGCTCGTGCGGGCCGAGATTCTGAAGCTGCGGACGGTGCGGACGCTGCTTTGGGTGACCGTGGCGATGCTCGCGCTCGTCGCGATTCCTGTGATCTCCATCGCGGCGTCGTCCGGTGCGACGTCGACGGCGGCAGACGACCGGTCCGTCGCGCGTGTTGCAGCCGTTGCGGTCGTGTTCGCGGTCGTGCTCGGGATCGCGATCTTCGGGGCCGAGGGATCGCACGGGACGATCACGCAGACGTTGCTGGTCGCGCCGGTGCGCGAGCGCGTGCTCGCTGCGAAGGCCGCCGTCGCGGCGGCGCTCGGCCTGGCGCTCGGCGTGCTCGCCGAAGTCGTGGTCGTGATCGTCGGGGTTCCAGGCGTGTCGTTGAACGTGCACAACGCCCGCGGTGTGCTCGGCGGCGTCCTGTTCGCATGTGCGGCCGGGGGCGTGGTGGGCGTGGGCGTCGGCGCGCTGTTCCACCGTCAGGGGCCGGCGATCGTCGTGACCCTCCTGTGGCTGTTGATCGCCGAGAGCGTGTTGGTCGTCGCGCTTCAGGACAACGTCAAATATCTGCCGGCGCACGTCTTCGCCGCCGCCGTAGCGGGCGGCGAAAGCGGGAACAGCAATCTCGTCGGCTCCTGGGCGGGTGTCGTCGGCGCGCTGCTCTACGCCGTGGCGTTCTTCGCCGCCGGCGCCGTCTTGTTCGCCCGTCGCGACGTGTGACGAAAAGCCGACCCGCGGGGTCCGACCCCGCGAGGTGCCGGACGGAAACAGTGCCGGATCCGAC
>VAXB01000026.1:0-43396 GCA_005883995.1 Actinomycetota bacterium | reverse complement strand
CGGACACGGCAGCCGTACCAAAAGTGTGCCGAACGGTTGTCGCGGCCCTAACCGCCGACGGCACGGCGCTACGTTCGGCCGGTGCCACGACGGCTCCGCACCGTCATGCCGGACGGCCTCTTCCACGTCGCGACGCTCGGTGTCGACCACACGCCGATTTACCGGGACGGCGTCGACCGTCGGTCCTTCCTCTCACTCCTCACCGACTCGATCGAGCGCTACGGCTGGGAGCTCTATGCCTACTGCCTGATGACGACGCACTACCACCTCGTCCTCCGGACACGCGTCGCCGATCTCGCGCGGGGCATGCACCGGCTCAACGGCACCCACGCGCGCCGCTTCAACCGCCGGCACAAGCGCCGCGGCCACCTCTTCGGCGACCGCTACTGGGCCGCGGCGCTCGAGACGGATGAATACCTCGCCCGCGCCATCGACTACGTCCGCTTCAACCCGGTCCGCGCCGGTCTGTGCGCGCGCCCCGAGCAATGGCCGTGGACCGGCCTTTCTCCACGCTTCGGCGGCTCAAAAACGAACACTTGTTCGTCCGATCTAGCCCCGATACACTGCATCGGTTATGGCAGCCGAAGAGCTGGTGATTCATGGTGCGCGGGAGCACAACCTCAAGGACATCACCGTCCGGCTGCCCCGGAACAAGCTGATCTGCATCACCGGCCTCTCCGGCTCGGGCAAGTCGAGCCTGGCGTTCGACACGATCTATGCCGAGGGGCAGCGCCGCTACGTCGAGAGCCTCTCCGCGTACGCGCGCCAGTTCCTCCAGATGATGGAGAAGCCCGACGTGGACTCGATCGACGGCCTGAGCCCGGCGATCTCGATCGACCAGAAGACGACGTCCCGGAACCCGCGTTCGACCGTCGGAACCGTCACCGAGATCTACGACTATCTCCGCCTCCTCTACGCACGCGTAGGCCGTCCTCACTGCCCGGTCTGCGGCAAGCCGATCTCCGGCCAGAGTCAGGAGTCGATCGTCGACCAGATCCTGCAGCTCCCGGACGGGACGCGGTTCACCGTCAACGCCCCGGTCGTCCGCGACCGGAAGGGGGAGTACAAGGACGTCTTCGAGGAGCTCCGAAACGAGGGCTTCACCCGCGTGAAGGTCGACGGCGAGCTCCGCCTCCTCGAGGAGGAGATCACCCTCGACAAGAAGTTCAAGCACACGATCGAAGTGGTCGTGGACCGCCTGACGATGAAGCCGGATCTGCGCACGCGGCTCGCGCAGTCGGTGGAGACCGCGGCGCAGCTCGCGGACGGCCTCGTCGCGATCGACGTCGTCGAAGGCGACTCGATGCTCTTCAGCGAGAAGTTCGCGTGCCCGGACCACGGCGTCTCGCTGCCCGAGCTCCAGCCGCGGATCTTCTCCTTCAACTCGCCGCATGGCGCCTGTCCCCGCTGCACCGGCCTCGGCGCGCAGCAGGAGATCGACCCCGACCTGCTCGTGCCCGACCCGACGCTCTCGATCGGCGAGGGCGCACTCGTCCCTTGGGCCGTCGGCAACTCCGGCTTCTACGACTCGGTGATCCAGGCGATCGCCGACCGCTACGAGATTCCGCTCGACGAGCCGTGGGAGGAGCTGACAGAGAAGGAACAGGACCTCTTCCTCTACGGCACCGACGGCGAGCGCCTCTACATCAGCTATCGCAACCGGATGGGACGCCGCCGCTCGTACATGCTCGCGTTCGAAGGGATCGTCCCATCGCTCGAGCGGCGTTACCGCGAGACGGACTCGTCGACGCAGCGCGAGCGGATCGAGGAGTACATGTCCTTCCGCCCGTGCCCGGTCTGCGGAGGCGCGCGTCTGAAGCCGGAGGTGCTCGCGGTCACCGTCGGCGGCAAGAACATCCACCAGTTCACGCAGATGTCGGTCACGCGCGCGCTCCAGTTCCTCGACGAGCTGCAGCTGACCGAGACCGAGCAGCTGATCGGCGTGCGGATCGTCAAGGAGATCCGCGAGCGCTTGACGTTCCTCGACAACGTCGGCGTGGGCTACCTGCAGCTCGACCGCGCGTCGGCGACGCTTTCCGGCGGCGAGGCGCAGCGGCTGCGGCTCGCAACGCAGATCGGATCGCAGCTCGTCGGCGTCCTCTACATCCTCGACGAGCCGTCGATCGGACTGCACCAGCGCGACAACGACAAGCTGATCGGGACGTTGATGCGGCTGCGCGACCTCGGGAACACGGTCCTCGTCGTCGAGCACGACGAGCAGATGATGCGCGAAGCGAACTGGCTGGTGGACATGGGGCCGGGTGCCGGCGAGCACGGCGGTCACGTCGTCGCCGAAGGGCCGGCCGGGAAGGTCGAGCGCAACAAGCACTCCGTCACGGGACAGTTCCTGTCGCGCACGCGCCAGATCGCGATCCCGGAGCGGCGCACCGACGACCATGGTTCGTTCTGGGTGCGCGGCGCGACGATGCACAACCTGAAGGACATCGACGTCGAGTTCCCGATCGGGAAGTTCGTGTGCGTGACGGGCGTGTCGGGGTCTGGAAAGTCCACGCTCGTGAACGAGATCGTCTTCAAGGCACTCGCGAACAAGCTCCACCGGATGCGAACGAAGCCCGGCGACCACGCCGCCTGCGAAGGCATCGAGTGCTACGACAAGGTGATCGACATCGACCAGTCGCCGATCGGCCGGACGCCGCGCTCGAACCCGGCGACGTACACGAAGCTCTTCGACCACATCCGCGAGCTGTACTCGCTGACGCCGGAGGCGAAGGTCCGCGGCTACAAGCCGGGGAGGTTCTCGTTCAACGTCCGCGGCGGCCGCTGCGAGACGTGTAAGGGCGACGGCCAGATCAAGATCGAGATGCACTTCCTGCCCGACGTCTACGTCCCGTGCGAGACGTGCAAGGGCGCGCGGTACAACCGCGAGACCCTCGAGGTCCGGTTCAAGGGGAAATCGATCGCCGACGTGCTCGAGATGTCGGTGGAAGAGGCACTGCGGTTCTTCGCGAAGATCCCGAAGCTCCGGCGCCGCCTGCAGACACTGCACGACGTCGGCCTCGACTACATCAAGCTCGGCCAGCCCGCCACGACGCTCTCCGGCGGCGAGGCGCAGCGCGTCAAGCTTTCATCGGAGCTGTCCAAGGTCGCGACCGGCCGGACGCTCTACATCCTCGACGAGCCGACGACGGGGCTCCACTTCGCCGACATCGAGAAGCTGCTCGAAGTGCTGCAGCGGCTCGTCGACGCAGGCAACACGGTGCTCGTGATCGAGCACAACCTCGATGTGATCAAGCAGGCCGACTGGATCATCGACCTCGGCCCCGAGGGCGGCGAGGAAGGCGGCGACATCGTCGCGGTCGGGACGCCCGAGGACGTGGCCGACGTCGAAGAGTCGTACACGGGCCAGTTCCTGCGCCACGTGCTGCCCGAGGCAGCGGTCGCCGCCGCGTAACGCTCACTCCACCGGGGGAGTCGCGCCGGCCGTCCGCGACCGACAACTGAGCCGATGCGCCGCTTCGCCCTCCTGCTCGCCGCGCTCGGCGTCTCCGCCGGCCTCGCCGGCTGCGTCGGACCGGACGGCCGGAAGGCGGAGGCGCTCCTCCAGCAGGCACAGCATGCGCAGGCGGGCGTGAGCTCGGAGCGGTTCGTGATGCGCTTCGACGTCGAGGCGGAGGGCCACCAGGTCTCGATCGCGATGCAGGGCGGCGCGTACCTCAAGGGGCCGCATCGCGGCGACTTCGCCTTCACCGTCAACGGCTCCGGCGTGCCTGAGCTCGAGAACATGACGGTGACGATCGTGAAGCACGGCGCGACGGCGGCGATTCGCGCGAACGGCCGCACGCAGGAGCTCGCGGTGCCGACGGCGGAGAGGCGGTACGGCTCACCGGTCGGAATGCTCGACCTCGCCCGCTACGTGACGTCCGTCTCGGTGGACAGCAGCCAGTACGACGGCCGACCGGCCGACCGCATCGTCGGCAAGCTCGATACGCAGGCGCTGCTCGCAAACGCAGGTTTCGCGAGCAGCCTGCTCGGGAGCTCGGGCGTGCACTTCGGCGACATTCGCGCGGTGCTGTTCGTCCCGCGCGACTCGCACCTGGTCGAGGTCATGTTCGCAGACCTCGACATCAAGGCGCAGGGGCAGACCGCGCACATGCACATCTCGCTCGCGACACGCGACATCGACAAACCGGTCGAGATTCCCCAGCTGTAGCTCGCGCACTACGCTGCGCTCGTGGCGTCGGACGCGCAATCGCATTCACGGGAGAAGGCGTGGCTGCTCCGTGCGCTCGTCGTGCTTCAGAGTCCGCGCGGTGTCTTCGCGGCCCTCCGCGACGACTCGGAGGCCGATGTGAACGCGCGGCAGGAGCCGGTGCTGGCGCTCGTCTGGCTGGCGGGAATGGCCGCGGTGCTCGCGTCTCCGGCGATGAACGACCTGATGGACGACCCCGCCCGTGACGCCGTCGTCGTCGCGATCATCATCTTCTTCGCCGGCGGGATCTACGGGCTCGTCGCTTACTTCCTGCTCGGGGGCGTCCTGCACGTTTGCACGCGCGCGTTCGGGTCGCAGGGAACGTTCCGTCGCGCGCGGCATATGCTCGCATTCGCGGTCGCGCCGCTCGCACTTGCGTTGATCACGTTCTGGCCGATCCGGATCGCCGTCGAGGGTCGCGCGCTGTTCGAGTACGGCGGCCGCGACGGCGGCCACCATGTCTTCGCGAACCTTTTCTACGCGTTCGTCGTCTGGGCGATCGTGCTCGTGCTGATCGGCGTCCGGACGGTGCACGGTTGGACCTGGGCGCGCTCGACCGCGGCGGTAGCGGTTGCGACGGCGGCCGCGGCGTTACTCGTGCTCGGCACCGCGCTCCTGTAGCTGTGCTTCGAACAGCGCGAGCTCGTCGTCCGGGATCGAATACGTGTGCTCAGGTTGCGGGAATGCGCCGCTCCGGACATCGTCGGCATACGCGCGCAGCGCGTCGCGGATCTCGCCGGCGAGACTCGCGTACCGCTTCACGAAGCGCGGCGACGTGCCCTCCTCGAGCCCGAGCAGGTCGTGGTACACGAGCACCTGGCCGTCGCAGCCGGCGCCCGCGCCGATACCGATCGTCGGGATCGTCAAGGTCTCGGTGATATGCGCGGCGACCGCTGCCGGGACTGCCTCGAGAACCACCGCGAAGCACCCGGCGGCCTCCAGCGCCTGCGCGTCGCGCAACAGCTGGCGCGCCTTCGCCGCCGTCCGGCCCTGCGCCTTGTACCCGCCGAGCATCGTCGCCGACTGCGGTGTGAGGCCGATGTGTCCCATGACCGGGATCCCCGCGCCGACGATCGCCCGGACACGCGAGAGCGACGGCCCCGCACCTTCGAGCTTCACGACGTCGGCGCCCGCCTCTTTCACGAAGCGGATCGCGTTCCGAACTGCGTCGTCGTCCGAGACCTGGTACGTGCCGAACGGCATGTCGCCGACGACGAGCGGCCGCTCGGCCGACCGTACGACCGTCCGCGTCATGAACAACATCTCTTCCATCGAGACCGGAACCGTCGACTCGTGGCCGAGGACGACCATCGCCGCCGTGTCGCCGACGAGCAGGATGTCGATCCCTGCGGCGTCGGCAAACCGCGCCCCCGGCGCGTCGTACGCGGTGACCATCACGATCTTCTCGCCGCGGCGTTTCATGTCGGCCAACTGGGTCAGCGTCAGTTTCATCGGACTTCTCCTTCGAGGACGATGTTGTCGATCAGGCGCGTCGTGCCGATCTGTGTAGCCGCCGCGAGCACTTTCGCGCTCCCGAGGTCGACGATTTCGACGTACTCCGGAGCGAGCCCGTTCAACTGGGCGCGCACGGCTGCGACCGGATCCGCGGCTCCGCGCGCGCTCTCGAGCGCGCGCGGTAGTGCCAGCGCGCGCGTCCGGTCGGCCGTGGAGAGATACGCGTTCCGCGACGACAGCGCGAGGCCGTCGTGGTCGCGGACGGTCGGGACGGGCCGAAGTAAGCAACGTCGGGCCGCACCAGGTTGACCAGCTTCAGGCAGACCGTCGCGACGCCGCGGAAGTGCCCCGGCCGCGCCTCCCCCTCGGCGCCGGTGTCGGCGACGTCGACCCACGTCGCGAAACCCGGCGGATACAACTCGTCCGCGGACGGCACGAAGAGGACGTCGACGCCTGCGGCCTCCGCGAGCGCGGCGTCGCGCCGTTCGTCGCGCGGGTAACGCTCGAGATCCTCCCCGGCGCCGAACTGGGCCGGGTTCACGAACAGGGATACGAAGACGGCGTCGCATTCGGCGCGCGCCGCGCGGAACAACGCGAGATGCCCTTCGTGGAACGCGCCCATCGTCGGCACGAGCGCAACCGTCTCTCCGCCGGCGACGCGCGCGCGTTCCTCGCGGAGCTCCGCGATCGTGCGGCCGACGTTCACCTCGCCGTCGCCTCCGCCAGCACGTCATAGAGCGGCTCGAGCTCCGGCGCCGTCGCGCGGATCGCACGACGATGCGCGTCGACCGTCTCCCAGTCCCCGCGCTCGATCGGCCCCGTCAGCTCGAAGTCGTTGTCGATCGTCCGCCGCATGAGCGGGACGAGCGCTTCCGGTGGCGCACCGGCGGCGCGGAACAGATCCGACGCGACGCGGTGCAGCGTCACGAGGTAGTTCGACGCGACGGCGGCACCCGCGTGGTAGAGCGGGCGCGTCTCGTCGCGCAGGACGAACGGCTCGAGTCCGAGTGTCCGCGCGAGCCAGATCCCCCGTTCCCGCGCCTCGTCGCCCTCGGCGGTGACAGCTGCGTAGGCGCCGTCGAGTTGCTCGGGGCCGCGGCCGAGCGTGAAGGTCTGAAGGGGATGGACGGAGAACCGACGTGCGTGCGGGTCGAGCGCGGCGAGCGGCGTCGCACCCGAGACGTGCGCGACCCACCGTCCCGGCTCGATCCGGCTCGCAACGTCCGCAATCGCGGTATCCGGAACGCAGAGCAGGAAAAGATCCGCGTCCGGCACCACCGCGACGCCCCGCTCGGCCAGGCGGGCGGCAATTGCCGCACCGACGCGGCCCCTGCCGATGACGTTGACGCTCTCGAACACCTTTCGTGCTCCAGTTCCGTAGCGGATACCGGGCGAAAGGGAGCTTAGCTACGGCGTAGGGGGTGAGGGCGCCGTCGTGGTCGTCGGCGGCGGCAACGGCGGAGGAGCCGCCTGCGGCGCGCCGGGGACCTTCGAGCAGTCGACGGTGCGCGCGCGGACCTGCGCGACCAGGTCCCTGAACGTTCCGTACGAGGGTTTGCGCGTGCGGTCGCGCCACAGGAGCCCCGACTGCCAGCCGCCGAGCCGGTCCTCGTCCACGAGCTCGAAGTTGAGGAAGCCCGTCACCGCCGGTTGGCAGTACGCGAGCAGGACCGCGTTTCGCAGCTGCGTCGACTGGTCGACGACCGCCGTGCCGTCGGTCGATGCGGGCGCAACCGCCGGGAGGGCATACGGATCGTTCTCATGGCCGCGGTAGAACCGCCGCTTGTTCGCAGCCGGGACGGTCTGAAACCCGGTCTCGACGTACCAGAGGCCGACCCACTTCGTTCCCGGCACCGGCTGGCCGGTGCCGTCGAATGCCTTGTGAAGGACGGCCATCAACTTGTCGTAGTCGCCCTCGGCGATCGTGTCCGAGTCGTCGTGGCGCGCCGACGGCGCCTCCGCTGCGTTCTCGGGATAGGGGTTGTGGCCGAACGTGTCGAACAGCGGCAACTCGCGGCCGGTCGACCGATACGTGTCGCCGACAGCGGCGATGAACGTGGCGGGATCGTGGTGCGGAGCGGTCGAGCTGATCACGTTCATCCGCCCTGGATACCGGTGGAGGATGTCCCAGCAGCGCGCGAGCAACCGCTCGTACATCGCCGGTCCCGCGTGCGCCGGCCAGTACGCCGGTGAGTTCGCCTCGTTCCAGATCTGGACGTCCTGGATCAACGGCATCCGTTTCGTCACCGTCCGCAGGAAGCCGCAGTACTGCGCCTGCTCCAGGTCGCTCACGGGTGCGTACGGCGCGGTGTTGTAGACCGACAGAACGATCCGCTCGTTCAGCCGGATCATTCGCGCGATCCGCTTCAGGTAAATCGACTGCAGCCCGTGCGGCGCGCGATCGCCCGGCCGCCACGGCAGGGTTACGCGCACCGCCATCAGCCGCAGGTCCCGGTGGAACGCGACGATCCCGTCCGGCCGCACGAGCCATTTCGCCGTGTCGTCGGTCACGCCGACGATCAGCTTCAGGTGGGTCGGCTCGGCAGACGGCGCCGAGGCGCAGGCGATCACGGCGGCGGCGAGCGCGGCGAGGGGGAGGCGGAGCGCGCGCACGAGCCGGCTCATCAAATACCAAGAACGGGGGAATTACCAGGGGGAACTTCACTGCTACCCTGCGCATGCCCGTGGGTCGCCGCCTAGCTGTTCTCCTCGCCGTCGTCGCGGCCCTCTGGGGTCCCGCCGCGGCACACGCGGCGATCCCGCTCGCGCATTGCGGGCAGACGGTCGGGCTCGAGTGCGGAACCGTCGCCGTCCCGCTCGACCGGACGGGCGCGACGCCCGGGACGATCGGGCTGCACGTCGAGGTGCTTCCGGCGACGGGCCGCAATGTGCGCGGGGTGATGTTCCTGATCGCGGGTGGTCCCGGGCAGGGCTCGGCCGGTGCGTTCGGTCTGACGACACCGGACCAGGCGACGCTGATGCAGCAGACCTTCCCCGGCTTCACGCTCGTCGCGTTCGACAACCGCGGGACCGGGAAGTCCGGGCTGATCGACTGCCCGCCGCTCCAGTCGAAGCTCGAGGGCAGCGCCGAGGATTTCGCCGCGGTCGCGGCGACCTGCGCGCAGACGATCGGGCCGACGCGGCAGTTCTACGCGACGCGCGATCACGCCGAGGACATCGAGTCGGTCCGCACTGCGCTCGACTTCGGTCGCGTCGGCCTCTACGGCGTGTCCTACGGAACGAAGCTTGCGCTCGCGTATGCGCTTGCCCACCCGGCGAGCGTCGACCGGCTGGTGCTCGACTCGGTCGTCCCGACCGACTATCCGGACGCGTTCGACACGAACGTGCTTCGCCAGATGCCGAAGACGCTCAATGCGTTCTGCGGAGCAACGCTCTGCCGCGCGGCGACACGGAATTTCGCCGGCGACGTGGCGCGCCTTGCGAACAAGCTCGAGGCGAAGCCGGTCTCCGGAACCGTGTTCTCGATCAACGGCGTGAAGCGAGCCGTCCATATGAACGGGGAGGACCTGCTCACGCTCGTCGTCGATTCGGACCTCAGCCCCGGTCTCGCCGTGGAGTTGCCCGCTGCGGTTCACGCGGCGCTCGGCGGGCAGACCCGACCGTTGCTGCGCCTGCTCGACCTCGACCGCCACCTGTCGGCGCTGACGGCCGAAGACCTCAGCATCGGCCTCAACGCGGCGACGAACTGCGCGGACGGGATCTTCCCCTGGTCACCCGACGCGCCGGTGTCGTCGAGGCGCACTGCGATCAACGCGGCGATCGCCGCGCTGCCGCAGGGCTCGTTCGGCCCGTTCGGCAGCTGGGCGGCCCGACTCGGGACGGCGTACTTCTGCGAGCAGTGGCCCTCGCCTTCGGGCCGCGTGCCGCTCGCGAACGGTCCGCTCCCCAACGTCCCGGTCCTGGTGCTGAGTGGCGGATACGACCTGCGGACGCCGACCGACAGCGCGGCGGCGGTCGCGGCGGCGTTCCCGCAGTCGAAGCTCGTCGTCGTTCCCGGCGTGGGCCACAGCGTGCTCGGGGCCGACATCACCGGCTGCGCGCAGAACGCGGTCTTGCAGTGGCTGTCGGGCGGCGCCGTCCGGGCGACGTGCCCGCGCGTCCCCCCGTTCGTCAAGATCCTCGGCGCGTTCCCGAAGCTGCGCGTCTCGCGCGCAGCTGCGACAACGGCGGCCGTCGTCGGCAAGGGGCTGCGCGAGGCCGAGGCCAGTTGGATCCAGTCGCTCTTCGCGTTCTCCGGCACGCCGCTCAACCCGTCGGGCGTCTACGGCGGCAAGCTGACACTCGGCCAGAGCCTCGCTTTCAAGCTCACGCGTTACAGCGACACACCGGGCGTCGCGCTCACCGGAAAGGTCACCGCCGTCCCCGGTGGACTGCCCTTGCACTTCACCGGGACGATCCGCGTCAGCGGTGCCTCCGCAGCCGCGGGCACGCTGCAGATCAAGGGCAACCGCCTCGTCGGGAAGCTCGGCGGGCGCCGCGTCTCCGCCACGTTCTAGCCGCAAACGGGACCATTTGCGGCGCGTCCGGAGTCGCGCCTAGACTCCCGGGGCGATGCCGATCTACGAGTTCGTCTGCATGACCTGTGAGGCGCACTTCGAGGAGCTCGTGCGCGGGGACGCCGACGTGGCGTGCCCCGAGTGCGGTGCGACGAAGGTGGCGAAGCAGATGTCGACGTTCGCGCTGATGGGCACCGCCGGGCAGACCGGCGCATTCGGTGGCGGCGGCTGTTGCGGCGGAAGCTGTGGCTGCGGCCACTGACCTCCTCACCTACCGCGACGAGGTCGCGTCGTGCACGCGCTGCCCACTCGCCCAGGGGCGGACGCAGGTCGTCTTCGGGTCCGGTGATCCCGCTGCGGACCTGATGTTCGTCGGGGAGGCGCCGGGGTTCCACGAGGACAAGCAGGGCGTGCCCTTCGTCGGTGCCGCGGGGAAACTGCTCGACCAGCTGCTCGGCGGGATCGGGCTCACGCGCGCGGACGTCTACGTCGCGAACGTCCTCAAGTGCCGGCCGCCGGGGAACCGCGATCCGCAGCCGGAGGAGATCGAGGCGTGCGAAGCGCACCTCTGGCACCAGATCGAGCTGATCCGCCCACGCGTCGTCGCGACGCTCGGCAACTTCGCGACGAAGCTCCTCTCCGGCAAGCCGACGGGGATCACGCGCGTGCACGGGCAAGAGCAGGAGACGACACTCGGCGGGCGCCGCGTCCTCCTCTACCCGCTGTACCATCCGGCGGCCGCGCTCTACACGCCCCGGATGCTCGAGGTGCTCCAAATGGATTTCGCACGCATTCCGGAGCTTCTCGGGCGCGAGCCCGAGCCGCCGATCGAACAGCACGCGGCGCCGGTCGGCGCCGAGCCGGCCGTGCAGCTCGGCCTTTTCTGAGCGACCGCCGGACGGACGATCCAACCGAGACCGAGGCGCTCGCGGCAGAGCTCGCGCGCAGCCTCGGTGCAGGTGACGTCGTGACCGTCTCCGGCGAGCTCGGCTCCGGGAAGACGACGTTCGTTCGCGGCGCATGTCGCGCGCTCGGCGTCACGGGCCCCGTCACGAGCCCGACATTCACGATCGGCCACCGCTATGCCGGCGACGACGTCGCCGTCTCGCACCTCGACCTGTACCGCTTCCGCGGCCTCTCGCCCGCGGAATGGGGCGACCTGGAGCCGTACTTCGACGACGCCATCGTCTTCGTCGAGTGGCCGGAAGCAGGCGCCGCTGCGCTGCCGCCGCTGCGGGCAGCGGTCACGATCGAACACGCTGGAGCCGATGCGAGAATCGTGCGCATCGCCCATGTTGATCCTCGCGTTCGACACCGCGACTGAGACTGCGACCAGCGCCCTCGTCGACGGCGCGGAGGTACTGGCCGAGCGAGTGTCGCGCGCCGTCACCCTGATGGAGGACGTCGACGCGCTCCTGCGCCAGGCCGGCGCGCGGTCACGCGACGTCGAAGCGCTGGCGGTCGGCGTCGGCCCCGGCAGCTTCACGGGCGTGCGGATCGGCCTCGCGACTGCGCGCGCGCTTGCGTTCGCGCTCGACGTTCCGGCCGCCGGCGTCTCGACACTCGCAGCGCTCGCCGCCGGAGCACCGGGGGCATTGCCGGTCGTCGACGCGCGCCGACGCGAGGTGTTCGTGCTCGAGAACGGCGAGCCGCGTGCCTGCGCCCCGGTGGACGTGCGCGTATCGGGCGGGATGATGTGCGTCGGCAACGGCGCGGTCCGCTACCGCTCGGTGCTCGAAGCGGCAGGTGCCGAGGTGCCGCCGGATGCGGACGAGCGGCACCTGCCGCGTGCTCGCTTCCACGCGTTGCTGGCACACGATTTCGGCTCCGCGGAGGCGGTCGAGCCGCTCTACCTCCGTCTCCCGGACGCTGATAGAACGGCGGCGGGATGAGCGAAGAACGCGTCGATTTCCGTCGGCTCGAGCTCCGCGATCTGAACGCGATCGAGGCGATCGAACGTGCTTCGTACCCGACGCCTTGGTCGAGGTCGATGTTCGCCGGCGAGCTGGCCAAACCGTCGTCGATCTCGCTCGGCGCTTTCGACGCAGACACGCGCGAGCTGCTCGGCTACCTGATCATCTCGCGGTACGTCGACGCGTGGCACGTGATGAACGTCGCGGTCGCACCCGCGCACCGGCGCCGAAAGATCGCGACGATGCTGCTCGACCGTCTGTTCGGCCTGACCGCCGGTGAAGGCAGGCGCGGCTACACGCTCGAGGTTCGCGTCTCCAACGAGCATGCGATCCGCCTCTACGAGCGCGCAGGATTCAAGCCGCGCGGGATTCGGCGCGGCTACTACACGGACAATCGCGAGGACGCGTTGATCATGTGGCGCGATCCCGAGCCCATGCGCGCCGAGGCGACGTGAAGCGCGCCGCACGCGAGAGGTCACGGCTCGTCCCGCCGTTGCGCGTGAAGTGATCCTCGGTGTCGAGACCTCGTGCGACGAGACCGCCGCAGCGCTGATCACGCCTGAAGGCGAAGTCCTCGCGAATGTGGTGTCGTCGCAGGCCGACCTGCACGCGCGCTATGGCGGCGTCGTCCCGGAAGTGGCTTCGCGTCGGCACCTCGAGCTCGTCCTGCCGGTGATACGCGACGCGCTCGACTCGGCGTCCGCGACGCTCGACGACGTCGAGTTGGTCGGCGTGACGACCGGGCCCGGACTGATCGGCGCATTGCTCGTCGGCCTCGCCGCGGCGAAGGCGATCGCCTGGTCGCGACGGATTCCGCTTGCAGCCGTCGACCATCTGCGAGGCCACGTCGCGTCGCTCTTCCTCGAGCCGGACGCGGTCGAGCCGCCGTTTCTCTGCCTGCTCGCGAGCGGCGGTCACACGCTCCTGCTCGACGTGCGCGACCGGGGCGGACGGCCGCGCGTGCTCGGATCGACTCTCGACGACGCCGCGGGAGAGGCATTCGACAAGGGCGCGCGCCTGCTCGGGCTCGGCTATCCCGGAGGCGCAGCGATCGACCGCATCGCGCGCGAGGGCGACCCCTCGGCCTACGACTTCCCGGTCGCCCGCGTTCCCGGCTTCGACTTCTCGTTCTCCGGCGTCAAGACGGCGCTGCTCTACACCGTCCGAGGCCTCGCCCCCGACGAGCTGGAACGCCGTCGTGCCGACCTTGCGGCGAGCTACCAGCGTGCGATCGTGCGTGCGCTCGTGGAGCGCACGCAGGCCGCGGCGGCCGAGATCGGTACGGAGCGGATCGCCGTGGTCGGAGGGGTTGCCGCGAACACGGAGCTGCGCGCGACGCTTCCCGGCGCGGCCCTCGCGCCGTTGCCGCTCTGCACCGACAACGCGGCGATGATCGCATCCGCGGCCCGCTTCGCGGACCCCATCTCCTATCCCGGATATCTTGGGCTCGATGCCTATGCGTCGCTGGCGTGAGCCACCCCATGCGCTCCCGCTCGCGGCGCTTGCCGCGGCCGTCACGCTCGTCCTGATCGCGGCCGGCGGCCGCGGCGCCACGCGGCCGGGCGACGCGAGCGCCTCGAGCTGGAAGGGGCTCGCCGGCGAGCAGCGGCCGCACGTGGCCGTCGGTCAGCGGATGATTGTCCTGCTCAAAGCGCCGTCCCTCGCGGACCGCCTCGGACCGGTCGGAGGGCTCGCAACCGAGGAGCAAGAGCGGGCCTGGACCGCATCCGCGCTCACGGCGCAGAAGCTCTTGATCTCCCGACTCGGAGTCGAGGGTGTGCCCGTCCAGCCCGAGTACAGCTACACCCGTGTCGTCAACGGGTTCTCGGCGGCCTTTGACGCGAACGGGCTCGCTCTGCTCGAGCGCGCACCCGAGGTCGCCGGCGTCTATCCGGTGCGGCCGATGTACCCGGCGACGACCGGCGCGCCCACGCAGCCGGCGCCGACGTTCGGCCGACCTCCGGCGCTCGGCCTCTCGTCGGTCGACGGGCGCGGCGTCACCGTCGCGCTGCTCGATACCGGTGTCGATCGTGCGCAGCCGTTCCTCCGCGGCCGGATCACCGGCGGCGTCGACATCGTCGGCGGCTCACCGCGCGCCGTCGCGGCCCCGAACCCCGACGCGCCTGCCGACCTCGAGCGTCACGGCACTGAAATGGCGGGTCTCATCGTCGGCTCCGGCGGACCCGGCGGTATGGCGGGCATCGCGCCGGGCGCTTCGGTCCTGCCGATCCGCGTCGCCGGCTGGCAGCGCGACGCGTCGGCTAACTGGGCGGTCTACGGGCGAACCGACCAGGTGCTCGCGGGGCTGGACCGCGCAGTCGATCCCAACGGCGACGGCGACGCGCACGACGCGGCGCGCGTTGCCCTGGTCGCACTCTCGGAGCCGTTCGGCGGCTTCACCGACAGCCCCATCGCGCGCGCCGCGGCCGGCGCAATGCGGCTGGACACCCTCGTCGTCGCACCGGCGGGGAACGACGGGGCGGCCGGCCCGGCATTCGGCAGCATCTCGGGCCCCGGCGGCGCGCCGGCTGCGTTGACGGTCGGCGCCGCGGACCTTCGGAGCGGCTTCGCGGCCGCCCGCGTGGTCGTTCGCGCAGGGCTGGCCGTCGAGCTCGACCGGGTCGTGCCGCTCGCCGACTCGCTCTCGGGCCACGCGCCGGTCGACGCGGCCGTCGTGGTGCCACGGTCGCCGACGGCGCGCGCGCCGCTCGCGGCGATCCCGCTCCTCGATTTCTTCGACGCTCGCGGGCGCGATCTCGTTGCCGGACGGGCTGCCCTCGTCCCGGTCGGCTCCGATCCCGCGGCGACGATGGAGAACGCGGCGCGTGCCGGAGCAACCGCGGTGCTGTTCTACGGCGGCGCCGTCCCCGGCGGCGCGCTCGGCATCGACCAGGCGGCGTCGATCCCGGCGGTGTCGATTCCCGTCGGCACGGCGCAGACGATCCTCGCGCGGCTCGGCGCGCACGTCCCCGTGTCGGTTTCGATCGGCGCGAAGGGCGACCGCGTAAATGACGAGGAACAGCACGTCGCCGAGTTCTCGTCGACGGGCCTTGCGTTCGACGGCCGCGTCAAACCGGACGTCGTCGCGCCGGGGGTCGGTCTCGGAACCGCAGAGCCCGGGACGCAGGCGAACGGGTCGCCGCGGTACGCGACCGTCAACGGCACGAGCGCAGCGGCCGCGGTCGTCAGCGGCGACGCGGCGCTGCTCGCAGAGGCGCGGCCCGATCTCGACGCGCCGTCGCTCAAGAGTCTCCTCGCAGGGTCGGCGCGGCCGCTCGCGACAGACCCGATCACGGCGCAGGGAACCGGTCTGGTCGACGTCGGCGGCGCGGCCGCGACCGAGGTGACAGCGGAGCCGTCGTCACTCGCGTTCGGCCGGGCGACGAGCACGAGCTGGCGGCTCCGACAGCGGATCCAGCTCCGGAATGTCTCGGTGCGCCGCTTGCTCCTCGACGTCTCCGTCGCCGTCACGAAGGAGGGCGCGGCTGCGACCGACTTCTCCGTTCGGCCCGCGCACTTCTACTTAGGCGCCGGGCGGACGATCAACGTCCACATCCGCGGCCACGTCACGAGTGCGATCGACGGGGGTGAGCCGGTCGAGGGGACGGTCAGTGTCCAGCCGTACGCCGGCGCCGCGATCCGCGTTCCCTGGGCGATCACGTTCGGCCGGCCCTTGACGGCCGCGCTGTCATCGGTGCGGCTCTCGTCCCATTCGTTCAGGCCGTCGGACGTGAAGCCGGCGCTCCTCAGCTTCGTCGCAGGATCGGTGCCGAGGACGCAGAGCGGGCAGGACGTGCGGCCGCTTGCGCTCGTCGACCTCGAGCTCTGGAGCCCGACCGGTGGCCGCATCGGCCTCCTTGCGCGCATGCGCGATGTTCTCCCGGGGCGCTACTCGTACGGCGTCACGGGCCGTGACCCGACGGGGCAGTTGCTCCCGAGCTCCGACTACGTCCTGCGACTCGTCGCGTATCCCACGGCGGGCGGCAAGCCGACTGTCCGGACGATGCGGTTCCGGATCGAGTAGGGTCCGCGCGGCGGGTCGAAAAGGCCCGATTTGCGAGGGAAAAGGAGTAAGAGTGACGACCGTCGAAGCGCCTGCGTCCCACCTCCGCGAGAACCCCTACGAGATCGCGAAGCAGCAGCTGCGCAAGGTCGCGCAGACGTTCGCGATCGACGACAACCTCGTCAACGTCCTGCAGGAGTGCAAGAAGGCGGTCGTCGTCTCCGTCCCCGTTTCGATGGACGACGGCGCGACGCGCGTCTTCGAGGGGTATCGCGTCACCCACAACATCGCGCGCGGCCCTTCGAAGGGCGGCATCCGCTACCACGTCGACGTCACGCTCGACGAGGTGAAGGCGCTGGCGATGTGGATGACCTGGAAGTGCGCCCTTTCCGGCATCCCCTTCGGCGGTGCGAAGGGCGGGATCGTCTGCAGTCCGAAGCAAATGTCGGAGGGCGAGCTCCAGCGCATGACGCGCCGGTTCACGTCGGAGATCATCAACGAGATCGGGCCCGAGCGCGACATCCCCGCCCCGGATGTCGGGACGGACGGCCGCGTGATGGCGTGGATCTTCGACACGTACTCGATGAACAAGGGGCATTCGGTGCTCGGCGTCGTGACGGGGAAGCCGTTGACGATCGGCGGCTCGCTCGGCCGTGAGGAGGCGACGGCGCGCGGCGCGCTCTACTGCGTGCGCGAGGCGGTGCGGAAGAAGCAGATGTCGCTCGCCGGGACACGCGTCGCGGTCCAGGGCTTCGGCAACGTCGGCTCGTACCTCGCGCGCTTCCTGACCGAAGACGGCGCCACGGTCGTCGCCGTCTCCGACTCGACGTCGGGCCTGCACAATTCCAACGGCGTCGACGTGGCCGCCGCGATCGCACACAAACGCGAGACCGGCACGCTCGAGGGCTTCCGCGGCGCAGACGCGATCAGCAACGACGACCTGCTCCTGCTCGAGTGCGACGTCCTCGCACCGTGCGCGCTCGAGCAGGTGATCACGGAGGACAACGCGTCGCAGGTGAAGGCGAAGATCATCGTCGAGGGCGCGAACGGGCCGGTGACGCCTATGGCCGACGACATCCTCGAGGACAAAGGCTGCCTCGTCCTACCGGACATCCTCGCGAACGCCGGCGGCGTGGTCGTGTCGTACTTCGAATGGGTGCAGGGCCTTCAGGAGTACTTCTGGAAGGAGGCCGAGGTGAACGCGAAGCTGAACGACATCGTGACGCGCGCGTTCAACGAGACCTGGGCCGTCCAGCGCGTCGCGGAACCGACGACGACGCGCGGTATCTACCCGTAACCCCTCCCGCCGCGGCCGCGCCCGACCTGCCTTTTTCCGACCCCATCGTGGGTCTGACCCCGAATGGGGCCGGAAACCGACACGTGCCGTGCAGACCTGTGCCGTTGTGGCCCCAACCTGGGTCTGACCCCGGGTGGTGCCGGAAATCGACAGGTGTGGAGAATCCGCCACGGGAATGACACGGGTCGTCCTCTATGCGGGTCGCGGGTGCCACCTCTGCGACCGCGCGCGGTCGGTGCTCGAGGCGAGCGGCGCGGCGTTCGACGAGGTCGACATCACCGGCGACCCCGACCTCGAATCGCGCTATCGCGAATGGCTTCCGGTGGTCGAGATCGACGGCGCTCGTGCATTCGTCTACTACGTCGACCCAGGTGCGCTTCGGCGCAAACTGCAGGCACAAAGTCAGGGCTGATGTAACCGAAGCGTCGCTCTGGTTGCGGCTGGTACAACTGAGCGCGCTGTTACAAGGGGACGACATAGGGAGCCATGTGGCTGATCGTTTGACCGTCGGGGTGGCGGCGAGGCTGTCCCGCTACCTCCAGGTGCTGACGCAGTCGAAGAAGATGGGGAAGGACCGGATCTCCTCCCAGGAGCTCTCGGACTACACCAACATCAACGCCACGCAGATCCGGCGGGACCTCTCGGCGTTCGGGAAGTTCGGGAAGCGCGGCGTGGGCTACAACATCGACTCGCTGCTCGGCGAGATCCGCAAGATCCTCCGGACGCAGGGCCAGCACAACATCGCCCTGATTGGCGCCGGCCGGCTCGGGCAGGCGATCGCGAGCTCGCCGATCTTCGCCGAGCACGGGATCAACATCGCCGCGGCCTTCGACACGGACCCGGACAAGGTCGGCCGCGCGATCGGCAGCCTCCCGGTCAGCGAGTACGACCAGCTGCCGGGCACCGTCCGCGACAAGAACATCATCGTCGGCGTGATCGCCGTCCCGGCCGACAACGCGCAACAGGTCGCGAACGACCTCACCGACGCGGGCGTCAAGATCATCTTCAACTACTCGGAGGCGCTGCTCGACGTCCCGTCGGACGTAGCGGTTCACACGTCGAATCCCGCCGTCGAGCTGCTCTACGCGCTCTATTTCCACTTGACCTAGAACCTGCGGCCGTGCGGATCCTGCTCTGGCACGGCTACCTCCTCGGCGGCACCGGCTCGAACGTCTATACGCGTTCGCTCGCCCGGGAATGGAGTGCCGCCGGCCACGACGTCGTCGTCTTCTGTCAGGAACCGCATCCGGAGGTCTACGACCTGAGCGGCGCCACCGTCATCCGGCCCGACATCGGCGGGCTCCTACCGGTGTTCGTGCTCGACCGGTACGAGGGGGTCGAGGCGAAGGCGCTGCCGGAGCTCACGTTCGCCGAACGCGACCGTTACGTTGCCTTGAACGCCGCGGCGATCCGTGAACAGCTGCCGGCCGACGTCGTGTTCGCGAATCATGTCGTGCTCGGCGGTCCGGTCGCGGCCGCCAGCGGTGCGCGTTTCGCTGTCAAGGCGCACGGCTCCGAGCTGGAGTATTCGATGCGCGGCAACGCCGAGCTGTCGGCGTGGGGGCGCGAGACGCTCGCCGGTGCCGAGGCGGTCTTCGTCGGCTCTGCGCACATCCGCGCCGTGCTCGAGGACGTCGTGGGCCACGTCGACCACGTGCACGAAGTGCCGCCGGGCGTCGATGTCGAGCAGTTCCGTCCGGAGCCGCGCGCCGAGGCGCTTGCGCGGCTCGTCGAGGAAGCGCATGCAGATCCACCGAACCCGGACAACGCGAACGAACGCCTGCCGGATGACAGCAACGCCGAGCGCTTCGCTTCGTTCTTCGCCACGGACGCGCCGACCGTCGTCTACTTCGGGAAGCTGCTCTACAACAAGGGCGTCCACGTGCTGCTCGAGGCGCTACGCAACGTCGACGCGCGGGCAGTGATCGTCGGCTTCGGCGACTACCGAGAGGAACTCGAGCGGCTGGCGCCTGACGGAACGCTCTTCACGGGAGCGCTCGAGCACCGGCATCTCGTGCACCTGCTGCCGCTGGCGGACGCCACGGTCGTTCCTTCGATCTTCCCGGAGGCGTTCGGGATGGTCGCGGCGGAGGCCGCCGCGGCGGGCTCGCCGCCGCTCGTCGCGCGGCACTCGGGCCTCGCCGAGGTGGCCGAGGGGCTCGAGGCCGAATATCCACCCGAGTACGCGCACCTCGCGAGCTTCGCAACCGGCGACGCGGCGGACCTTGCACGCAAGCTCGACGCGCTGCTCGGCCTCGACGCCGACGGCCGTGCGGCGGTCGCGGCGGCAGCGCGCCGTGCCGCCGTTTCGCGCTGGAGCTGGACGAGCGTCGGGGAACGGCTGCTCGAGCCGCTTCAAATACGCTAGTCGAGTGGGTGACGCGCAGAAGCTGACGCCTGACGAGCAGGTCGCGTTCGCGCGCGACGCGTTCGAGAACGCCGACGATCTCACGGTCGCGGTCGAGGAAGAGTTCGCACTGCTCGACCCTGCGACGCTCGAGCTGACGAACCGGTTCGAGGAGCTGCAAGACGCCGCAGGCGGGAGCGAGCTCGAAGAGCACCTGGTCGGCGAGCTGATCGCGTCCGAGATCGAGGTCAAGACCGGGCGTTGCGACACGTTTGCCGAGGCGTTCGAGCGCATGGCAGAACGGCGTGCGCAACTGGGAGAGCTCGTCGATGCGCAGGGCGTCGCACTCGCGGCGACCGGGACTCACCCGTGGAGCCGCTGGCAGGACCAGCGGATCATCGACACGCCGCACTACCGCCGCAACGAAGAGATCCTCAAGTACGTCGTCTGGCGCAACAACAGCTTCGGGATCCACGTGCACGTCGCAGTCCGCGGTGCCGATCGTGCGATCGCGGTCTGTAACGCGTATCGCAACGTCCTGCCGGAGTTGCTCGCGTTGTCCGCGAGCTCGCCGTTCGTGGAGGACGCAGTCACCGGGCTGCACTCCGCGCGGACGCAGATCTTTACGCGGATGTTCCCGCGCTGCGGCGTCCCGGATGCGTACGAGGGATGGGCCGACTTCGAGCGCTACGTCCGTCTTCTCTACTCGACGGGCTCGATCGACGAGCACACGCAGCTGTGGTGGAGTGTGCGCCCGCACCTCGCCTTTCCGACCGTCGAGGTGCGCATCTGCGACGCGCAGCCGGACCTCGGCGACGCGCAGTCGCTCGCCGCGCTCATCTTCTCGCTGGGGGCGCGGTTCGCACGCGCGATCGACGAGGGCGAGCCGCTCCCGTCGCTGCCCGGGCGGCTGATCGAAGAGAACTTCTGGCGCGCGATCCGAACCGGGATGTCCGGCGGGATGATCGACTTCGCGAGCGGCGACGTCGTCCCGGCCCGCAGGCGAATCGAGCAGCTGATCGAGTGGGTCGAGCCGGTCGCTCGTGACCTCGACACGGCGCGATTCCTCGCGGTGCCCGACGCGAACGCCGCGGAGCGTCAATACGCGCGGCTCGGCGAGGTCGGGTCGCCGCGCGAGGTGTTCGCGGAGCTCGTGCGGCGGCCGCGCGAGCGGGTGGCATGAGCGAGCCTGAGACACCGGCCGGCCCCGACGACGAAGAGCTGCTGAAGCAGGTCGAGGAGGAGCTGAAGCGGCTGAAGGTGGCCGACCTGCTCGTCCAGACGCTCTACACCGTCTCGTCGCTCGGCTACCGCAAGCTCTCGGTCGAGGATCGCGACCTCGAGCAGGCGCACCTGGCGATCGAGTCGCTCCGCGCGCTGCTCCCCGTGCTCGACGGGGCGGTCGCCGAGGACGTGGTTCGGGACTTCCGCCAGGTGACCGCGAACCTCCAGCTCGCGTACGCCGACGCGGCTCGCGACTGAGACGGATTTCCCGACCTTGTGATAGAAACTCGCGTCGCGCCGAGCCGATCGGCGCCAACTTTGTGAGGGGGTAGAAACGCCTTGATCGTCGGGAGCTTCTTCAACGACCACGCTGTGCTGTTCGCGTTGATCTGCGCGGGCATCGCCGTGGCGTACGGGATCGGGCTGACGGTGTGGCTGCTCGGGCGCCCCGAAGGCAACGAACGGATGAAGGAGATCGCGCGCGCGGTGCAGGAGGGCGCAGCGGCCTATCTCCGGCGGCAGTACATGACGATCGCCGTCGTCTCGATCGTCCCCTTCCTCCTGCTCGGCTTCTACGACAAGCTCGGTTGGGGAACGGCCATCGGCTTCCTCATCGGCGCGACCCTCTCTGCCGCCGCCGGCTTCATCGGCATGAACGTCGCCGTCCGCTCGAACGTGCGCACTGCGGAAGCGGCCCGGCACGGCCTCAAACCGGCGCTCAACGTCGCGTTCCGCGCGGGCTCGGTGACGGGTCTCCTCGTCGTCGGGCTCGGCCTCTTCGGCGTCGCCGGGTATTACTGGGTCCTCACCGGCTGGCTCGGACACGGGTACCGCAGCGCGATCACCGACCTCGTCGGGCTCGCGTTCGGCGGCTCGCTCATCTCGGTGTTCGCGCGTCTCGGCGGCGGGATCTACACGAAGGCGGCGGACGTCGGCGCCGACCTCGTCGGGAAGATCGAGGCGGGTATTCCCGAGGACGACCCGCGCAACCCGGCCGTGATCGCCGACAACGTCGGCGACAACGTCGGCGACTGCGCGGGGATGGCGGCCGACCTCTTCGAGACGTACGCGGTCACCGCGGTCGCGGTGATGCTGATCGGCACGCGGTATCCCGACGCGAAGCTCTACCTGTACCCGCTCTCGATCGGCGGCATCTCGATCATCGCGTCCGTGATCGGGACGATGTTCGCCCGCGTCGGCCGCGGCGGCTCGATCATGAACGCGCTGTACAAGGCGATCATCGTCGCCACGGTGCTCTCCGCGATCGGCTTCATCCCCGTCACGCTCGCGTTCGACAACGGCGCCTTCTCGTTCTCGGACCTCTACATCTCCGCGATCGTCGGCCTCGTCGTGACCTTCCTGTTGGTCGCGATCACCGAGTACTACACCGGGACGCGCTGGGGGCCCGTGAAGTCGATCTCGTCCGCGTCACAGACGGGCCACGCGACGAACATCATCTCGGGGCTCGCGGTGGGAATGCAGGCGACCGCGCTGCCGGTCGTCGTGATCGCCGCGGGAATCCTCGTCGCGCACCACTTCGCCGGCCTGCTCGGGATCGGCGTCGCGGTGATGGCGCAGCTTTCGATGACGGGCCTGATCGTCGCGCTCGACGCCTACGGGCCTGTCACGGACAACGCGGGCGGTATCGCCGAGATGGCCGACCTCCCGGCCGACGTCCGCGCGATCACCGACCCCCTCGACGCCGTCGGCAACACGACCAAGGCGGTCACGAAGGGCTACGCGATCGGATCCGCGGCGCTCGCTGCGCTCGTCCTCTTCGACTCGTACACCAACGGCCTCGGCGACGCCGGCTACTCGGCGACGTTCAACCTCAGCGACGCCTGGGTGATCGCCGGCCTCTTCATCGGCGGGCTGATGCCGTTCCTGTTCGCGTCGCTCGCGATGCAGGCGGTCGGTCGAGTCGGCGGCGAGGTCGTGACGGAAGTGCGGCGCCAGTTCCGCGAGGACCCGGGGATCATGGCGGGGACGTCGCGGCCCGAGTACGGCCACGCGATCAACATCGTGACCGGCTCGGCGATCAGGGCGATGCTGCTTCCCGCGCTGATCCCGATCGCTTTCCCGATCATCGTCGGCGTGATCAACGCGCGCATGCTCGGCGGCCTGCTGATCGGGACGATCGTCACCGGGCTCTTCCTCGCGATCTCAATGACCTCCGGCGGCGGCGCGTGGGACAACGCGAAGAAGTTGATCGAGGACGGTGCCTACGGCGGCAAGGGCTCGGAGGCGCACGCGGCATCCGTCACCGGCGACACCGTCGGGGATCCCTACAAGGACACCGCCGGCCCGGCGATCAACCCGATGATCAAGATCACGAACATCGTCGCGATCCTGATGATTCCGCTGCTCGTCTCGATCCACACGTAGGCCTAGACTCGGCCGGTGCCTCGGCGGCGGCGTCAGCAAGGGCTCGAGCGCGTCCTCGGCACGCCGGCGCTCTTCGCGACTGCGTACGGCAACGTCGGCTCGTCGATCTACTACGCGCTCGGGCTCGTCGCAGGCATCGCGCTCGGGCTGACGCCGCTCGTCTTCGTGATCAGCGGCATGATCTTCGCCGCGACCGCCGCGACGTACGCGGAAGGAACCGTCCGCTATCCCGAGGCGGGGGGATCGTCGTCATTCGCGCGCCATGCCTTCAACGAGCTCGTTTCGTTCGCCGCGGCGTGGGCGCAGATGCTCAATTACGTCGTCACGATCGCGATCTCCGCGTTCTTCGTGCCGCACTACCTGTCGATCTTCTGGGAGCCGTTGAAGACGAACCCGTGGGACATCATCGGCGGCGTCGCGGTGATCGTCATCCTCGTGCTCCTCAACATCGTCGGGATCAAGGAGGCGGCACGGCTGAACATCTTCCTCGCCGTCGTCGACTTCGGTACGCAGCTGCTGCTCGTCGCGATCGGGTTCGCACTCATCTTCCACCCGCACATCGTCTTCTCGACGAACCTCCACTGGGGCGTGGCGCCGACGTGGTCGGCGTTCTTCCTCGCGATCCCGATTGCGATGATCGCGTACACCGGCATCGAGACCGTCTCGAACCTCGCAGAGGAGGCGCGCGACCCGCCGCGCGACATTCCGCGGTCGATCCGCTGGGTCGCGATCGCGGTGTTCGCGATCTACTTCACGCTCCCGCTGATCGCGCTCTCGGCGCTGCCGGTGCACCGCGCTGCCGGCGGCGGCTACGAGACGCTGCTCGGCCTTCCGCCTGATCGCGGCGGCTTCGCGAACGACCCCGTCCTCGGTCTCGTCGAGAACCTCGGCCTGCACGGCTCCGTCCTGAGCGCAGCGAAGATCTACGTCGGAATCCTCGCCGCGACGATCCTCTTCATCGCGACGAACGCCGGCGTTATCGGCGCGTCGCGCATCACCTACGCGATGGCGAGCTACCGGCAGATCCCAGGCGCCTTCCGGCGGTTGCATCCGAAGTTCAAGACACCTTGGCTGTCACTCGTCGTGTTTGCCGGCATCGCTTCGATTGCGGTCCTGCTTCCTGGGCAGGTGAACTTCCTCGGGGACCTCTACGCGTTTGGCGCGATGCTGTCGTTCACGATCGCCCACGTCTCGATCATCGCGCTGCGCGCGAAGCGCGAGGAGGTGGCATTCCGTCCGTGGCCGAATCTCCGCGTCCGGGGAATCGACTGGCCGCTGTTCGCGATCTTCGGTGCGCTCGGGACGGGGGCGGCGTGGTTGGTCGTCGTCGTGCAGAAGCCGGGAGCACGCTGGACCGGCATCGGCTGGCTTGCGCTCGGGCTTGCTTCGTACGCCGCCTACCGCCGGTACGTCGTGCGCGCGCCGTTGCGCGAGACGCTCCGCGCGCCGGTGCTGATCGGCCCTGCGGTGGCGCTCGAGTACCGCAGCATCCTCGTGCCGGTCAAACCGGGCCGGATGTCGCAGGAGGCAGTGGACGTCGCGTGCCGCCTCGCCGCCGAGCGTCGCGCCTCGATCGCCGCCGTCGCGGTCGTCACGATTCCACTGGAGCTGCCCCTCGCGACGCGGCTCGAGGAGGAGGAGGAACGCGCGAACGAGGTGCTCGACGGAGCGCGGGCGATCGGCGAGCTTTACGGCGTCGACGTGATCGGGCGGCTGGTTCGCGCTCGCACCGCCGGGCGCGCGATCGTCGACGAGGCGGAACGGCGCCACTCGGAGATCATCGTGATGGGTGCGCCGCGCCGGGACACGCCGCGGCGCTCGATCTTCAGCGACACGGTGGACTTCGTGCTGAAGCACGCGCCATGCCGGGTCATGGTCGCTGCCGGACGCCGGGCGGCATGAGGGCGTACGCAGCGGCGACGGCCGCGCTCGCGCTCGTCTTCGTCGGGCTCGGGATCGCCTTGATCGTCGAGACCGCGATCGTGGGCGGCGCCATCGGTTATCTGTTCGGGCTGCTCTTCCTCGGCGCCGGCGCGGGTCGACTGTACGTCCTGCGGCGTGGCGGCGCACGTCGGCCGTGAGCGCCTGAGCGCCCACCACCGGCGTCGCTTTCGACACAGATCCGACACGGTCCCGTCACCTTTCTCGCCCTAGGGTGGGAGGGGGCGGGTGGGTGGGAACCGGTTGACGCGCGCGCGCGCCAACCTGACGGCGCGACGTCCCGCCGGACGTAAGCTGAGGCCGTGGCCCGGAAGCTGCCGCGGCTCGAGCGCGTCCTCGACGCGCCGGTTTTGTTCTCGATCGCGTACGGCGAGATCGCCTCGTCGATCTATTTCGCGCTCGGGATCATCGCGCTCCACGCGCTCGGCCTGACGCCGCTCGTCCTTCTCGTCGTCGGCGGGCTCTTCTTCATCGTCGCACTGTCGTACGCGGAGGGCACCGCGTCCGTCCGCGAGACCGGCGGCGCCGCGACACTCGTACGCGTCGCGTACAACGACCTCGCCGGGTTCGTGACCGGCTGGGCGCTCTTCCTCGACTACCTGATCGTGATCGCGCTCTCGGCACTGTTCGTGCCGCATTACGTCGCGGGTGCGTTCTTCACGCAGATCCATCGGCCGTGGGACGTCGTCGCGGGGTGCGGCGTCATCGCCGCGATCGCTACGGTCCGGCTGCTGCACCGGACGCGACTGCACCGCTGGGCGGTGATCGTCGCGCTGATCGACCTCGGCACGCAGGTCCTGCTCGTGGCGCTCGGGTTCGCACTGCTGTTCTCGCGGCACGCGCTCACGCGCGGAACCTCCCTCGGCCATTCACCGTCCTGGCACTCGATCGCGTTCGCGCTGCCGCTCGCGATGCTCGCGTACACCGGGCTCGAGACGATTGCGAACCTCGCCGAGGAAACGCGCCACCCGGGTCGCACGCTTCCGCGAAGCCTCTTCTCCGCGATCGGCCTCGTCGTCGTCCTCTACGTCGCGATCGCCGTGGTCGGCCTGTCGGCGTTCCCGCCGGCGCACGGAACCGAGCTCGGCTCGTCGTGGCTCCGCTCGCCGCTCGTCGGCATCGTCGAGGTCCTGCGGCAGCGATCTCGGGCTTCGGCCGGCTCGCCTATTCGCTCGGCGAGCACGGGCAGCTACCGCGGAAGTTCGGCTGGCTCAGCGCTCGCTCGCTCGTGTCGCCGCAGTCGATCGTCGCTGCGGCGGGGATCTCGATCGCGCTGCTCGCGGGCACCGCGTCACTCGGCCATCCGGTCTTCTTCCTCGCAAGCCTCTTCAGCTTCGGCGTGCTGCTCGCCTTCACGGCCACGCAGATCGCCGTCGTCAAGCTTCGCTTCACCGAGCCGGAGCGGCGACGGCCGTATCGCGTCCCGCTGACGGTCGGCCGGCTGCCGATCCCGTCGGTGATCGGCGCAGTGCTCACGTTCGCGATCTGGATCGACGCCCTCGCCACCCACAAGGGCGCGCGCTACGGCGGCCCGGCGTGGCTTGCGGTCGGGCTCGTCCTCTACGTCGTCGTCCGAAAGAGCCGCGGCGAGGGCCTCCTGGAACGCGTCGCCTCCGCCGACGAGCATCGAGATCTCGCGCAGGCGGAGTTCAATCGGATCCTCGTGCCGATGAAGCTCGGCGAGATCGGCGAGGAGATGGTCGCGACGGCAGTGAAGCTGGCCGAGGAGCGAAATGCCTCGGTCGAGGCGCTCCACGTGATCCGCGTACCACTCGAGCACGCGCTCGAGGCCGAGCTCTGGGACGAGGAGGAACGGGCCGATGCCTCACTCGCAGAGGCGAAGCTGCTCGGCTCCGACCACAACGTCGACGTCCATGGCCACACCGTGCGGGCGCGCTCGATCGGGCAGGCGATCGTCTCGGAGGCCGAACGGCTCGACGCCGACCTGATCGTCCTCGGCTCGTCGCCGCGGTGGCGCCGCCAGTCGCGCTTCTTCTCGCCGACGGTCGAGTACGTCCTGAAGAAAGCGCCCTGCGAGGTGCTGATCGTCGCGTTCCCGCAGAGCGTGCTCGAAGCGGAGCCGGCACCTGCATAGCGCCCAGGCGCAGCGCTACGCTGCGTCTATGCAGGCAATCATCATCGGCTGCGGCCGCGTCGGCTCGACGGTGGCGAAGCGGCTCGCCTCCGAAGGCTGGCACGTGACGGCGATCGACGAGAAGGAATCGGCCCTGTCGCGGCTCGGCGAGGACTGGACCGGGGGTTTCGTCGTCGGGCACGGGATGGACACCGACGTCCTGCGCGAAGCGGGAATCGAGGAGGGCGACGGGGTCGTGGTCGCCACCGACGGTGACAACACGAACATCGTGATCGGCCAGGTCGCGCAGAAGCGCTTCGGCATCGACTGCACCGTCGTCAGGATCCTCGACCCTGCGCGCGCGGACTTCTACGCGCAGCGCGGCCTTCGCACCGTCTGTCCGACGTCGACGGCGATCGACGTCCTGACCGAGGCTGTGCGGACGTGCGAGGTCGGCGGCCCGAAAGAGGCATCGGTCCAGGTGGCCCGGCCCTGATGTACGTCCTGATCGCAGGCGGAGGCAAGGCCGGCGCGAACGTGATGCGGACGCTGCTCCGCAACGGCCACGAGGCGACGCTGATCGAGCAGGAGCGCGACCGCTTCGAGCGGCTCGAGGCCGAGTTCGAGCACCAGGCGATGCTCGGCGACGCGACGGAGATCTTCGTGCTGGAGAAGGCGGGTATCCGCCGGCCGCCGGACCTCGTCCTCGCGCTCACCGGCGACGACGAGGACAACATGGTCATCTGCCAGCTCGCGAAGGAGAAGTACGGCGTCCAGAAGGTGATCGCCCGCGTCAACGATCCGCGCAACCAGCCGCACTTCGACCTGCTCGGGATCTCGCCGACCGTCTGCGCCACGTCGAGCATCCTCGGCCTCGTCGAGCACGAGGTCCCGGAGCACGACCTCGTCCACCTGCTCGAGCTGCGCAAGGAAAACCTCGAGATCGTCGAGGTGCAGATCGACAAGAACTCCCCGTCGGCGGGCAAGCGCGTCGAGAAGCTCGCCCTGCCGGAAGGCGCACGCTTGATCTCGGTGATGCGGGACGGCCAGGCGGAGATCGCGGTCGGGTCGACCGAGCTCCTCGAGGGCGACCAGGTGCTCGCGATCCTGGAGCCCGGCAAGGAGGACGAGCTCCGGCGCGTTCTCCTCAAGCGGTAGGGCCGCCGGAGGCCCCGGCTACCCTGGGGCGGTGAGGCCGCACCGGCGGGCACCGCTCTTCCTCGGACTCGGCGCCGCCTTCGCAGGCTTGATCGGCGTGATCTCGGCGCTGACGCCGGAATTCGCCGATCGGTTCCAGCTCGTCCGCGGCGTCCTGCCGCCCGGTCTGCCGGAGGCGGCACGCGTGGCCTCGCTCGCGTTCGGCCTCGCGCTGATCTGGCTCTCGCGCGGGCTCGCCCGCCGCAAGCGCCGGGCCTGGTCGCTCGCGGTCTGCGTTGTCGCGGGTGCGGCCGTTGCTCATCTCGTGAAGGGCCTCGACTTCGAGGAGGCGACGGTGAGTGCGCTGCTCCTGCTCGCGCTCTGGCGTCACCGCAGCGAGTTCGTCGCGCCCGGCGAGCCTGCGATCCTGCGACCGCTCGCCCGGGTCCTCGTCGCGCTCACTGCCGTCGCTGCGCTCCTCGCGCTTCGCGATTTCGACTCGACGGGCGCGTCCAGCCACATCGAGTCGGCGCTGTTGGTGCTCGGCGTGCTGCTCACCTTCCGCGCGCTCTACCTGTGGTTGAGCCCGCTCGCAGGGAAGGGCGAGCACACCGCGGAGGAGGGCGCGCGGGCGAGGCGCCTCGTGCGCGAACGCGGCCGCGACAGCCTCGCCTACTTCTCGCTCCGCGGTGACAAGCAGTACCTGTTCTCGCCGTCGCACCGGACACTCGTCGCGTACCGCGCCGTCAACGGCACAGCGCTCCTCAGCGGCGACCCGATCGGCGACCGCGCCGAGATGGAGGACCTGTTGAAGGAATTCCGACGGATCGCGCACGCCTCGGGTTGGCGGATCGCAGCGCTCGGTACGAGCGCAGAGCTACTGCCGCTTTACCGGCGGCTCGGTTTCCACGCGGTCTACCTCGGCGACGAAGCGATCGTGCGCCCCGGCGGGTTCTCGCTCGAAGGGCGCCCGATCCGCAAGGTGAGACAGTCGGTGACTCGCTTGCGGAAGGCGGGCTACAGCGTGCGCATGCTCACGGTCGGCGACGTCGACGCCGACCTTCGCAACGAGATCGCGAGCGTCTCTTCCGAGTGGCGCGGCCGCTGGCCCGAGCGCGGCTTCACGATGACGATGGACGCGTTGTGGGACTACCCGGACAGCGTCGTTGCCGTCGCCGAAGGGCCCGACGGGCGCGTCGGCGGCTTCCTGCACCTCGTTCCGTCGCCGGCATGCAGGGGCTGGTCACTCGCGACGATGCGCCGCCGGCGCGAGACGCCGAACGGGCTGATGGAGTTCCTGATCGTCGAGGCGATCGGCTGGGCGCGCGAGCACCACGTCTCGGAGCTGTCGCTGAACTTCGCCGTGTTCGGGCGGGTTCTGCGCGCGGACGCCGGCTCGGCGCTTCGGCAGCGCACCGCCCGCGCGTTCCTGCTCCGGTTCGACGGTTTCTTCCAGCTGGAGCGGCTCCACAGCTTCAACGCAAAGTTCTTCCCGGAGTGGCGGCCGCGGTTCGTCTGCATCGAGCGATGGACGGAGGCGCCGCTAGTGGGGCTCGCGTACCTGCACGTCGAGCAGCTGCTCATGCCGCCGGGCCCGTGGGTGCGGTCGAAGGATCTGGCAGCCGTATGATCCTGGCCGTTCTCGGGGCCGCCGTGGCAATGGCAGCACCGCCCGTGACGATCCGCCCGTACGCGCGCGGCTTCGACTCGCCGACGTACGTCGCCTCGACGCCGGCCGAGCCGAACCGCCTCTACGTCGTCGAGCAGCCGGGCCGCATCCGGTACCTCGTCCAGGGGCGTCTCGCCGGGACCTTCCTCGACATCCGCTCACGCGTCGCCAGTGGCGGCGAGCGCGGGCTGCTCTCGATGGCGTTCAGCCCGCGCTACAAGCAGAACCATCGCTTCTACGTCGACTACACCGACGTGAACGGCAACACCCGCGTCGTCGAGTTCCGCTCCCGCAACGGGAAGGCGATCGTCTCGAGCGCGCGCCAGTTGCTGTTCGTGAAGCAGCCGTACGCCAACCACAACGGCGGCCAGTTGCAATTCGGCCCCGACGGGCGCCTCTACGTCGGCATGGGCGACGGCGGCTCCGCAGGGGATCCCGGTAACCGCGCGCAGAACCTGTCGATCCGCCTCGGGAAGCTCCTTCGCACGAACCCGCTCGCGAGAAAGCCGACCTGGGGAATCGCGGCGTACGGGCTGCGCAACCCGTGGCGATTCTCCTTCGACAGCGCAAACGGTGACCTCTACATCGCCGACGTCGGGCAGAGCGCCTGGGAGGAGATCGACTACCGGGCGCGCTCTCGGCTGGCGTCGCTCGTCAACTTCGGCTGGAACGTCTACGAGGGCCGCGCGCGCTACCGCAACGCCACGCCGGTGAAGCGCGGCGAGCTCGTGTTCCCCGTGTACGTGTATGGGCACGACCAGGGCTGTTCGGTTACTGGCGGCTACGTGTATCGCGGCAAGGCGATCCCGGCCATCGCCGGCCGGTACTTCTTCGCCGACTACTGCAGCGGGACGGTCTGGAGCCTCCGGATGGAGAGTGGCCGAGCGGTCGACGTCCGCAGCGAGGGGAATGTGACGCGTCCGTCGAGCTTCGGCGTCGATGCGAGCGGCGAGCTCTACATCGCGTCCGGCAGCGGCCAGATCTACAAGCTGACGCCGTAGCCCGCGTCAGCCGGCGCGACGGCGCCGCACCGAAGGGGGCTGGTGCCCGAGCGCCGCGTACGCGAGCGCCTGGAGCGACTCGTTGAGCGTGGCGAGCTCGCCAGAGATCCGGAGCAGCTGCTCCTGCGTGTCGAGCCGCCGGGTCAGACCGTGGACTTCGTCGCACAGACGATCGAGCCGTTCGAGCAGCGCGTCGAGCTGGCGGTCACCAACTTCCTGGCGGTCCATCGCGGTCATTTTAGGTCGAGGAGCTCGCTCCGGGTCCGGACGACGCGCGCGTCGGCGCCGAGCCGCTCGCGGAGCCGATCCAGCGCGTCCTCGCCGGTCTCGAGCGCTTCGATCCGGCGCGCGGCGCCGAGGTGAGAAAGCGCGACCCGAGCGAGCTCATCAGGCGCGTCGGTGAAGACGCCGATTCGCACGCCCGCCGATTGAAGGCGCCGCAGCGCCGTTGCCGTGTCGGCATCGCGGCGGAGGTAGACAGGCGCATGGTCTTCCGCGAAGCGTTCGAGCAGGCGCCGCCAGTTCGGAAGCTCGTCGTCGAGTGATTCGACGTCGACGCGTGCGCGGCGGCCTGCGTCGGCGAGCCAGTCGCTCCACAGACGCGCGGTGTCCCCGAGCGCCGCGAGGTCGATCGCGACCGCTTTCAGCGCCGTGCCCGCGTCCACACCAGGAGCCCGAGCGCTGCGCCGAATGCGTCGATCGCGACGTCGACCGGCGACGCGTGTCGGCCCCGGACGAAGTGCTGGTGGAACTCGTCCGTCGCGGCGTACGCGACCGCGGTCAGGAACGCCGGCCCGGCGCGGCCGATCGCGCGCATCAACAGCGCCGCGAGGATCGCGTACTCGGTGATGTGTGCGCACTTCCGCAACACGAAGTCCCAGGTCCCGAGGCCGCTCGAGAGAGCGGGGATCGAGGAGAACGCGAAGATCACGCATGCCCACGCGACCACCGGTGCCCAGAGTGCAAACGTGCGCGATCGTGCCACGGGCGGCGATGCTAGTCTCCCGGCCACAACCGGCGAGCGGTCAGGGAATCCGGTGCGAGTCCGGAACGGTCCCGCCGCTGTGAGGGGAGACGCTCCCGCGCCGACGTGCCACTGGCCGAACAGGCTGGGAAGGCGGCGTCGGGAGGGCGCCCCGAGTCAGAAGACCTCCGCCGTCGGAACCGATTCGAACCCCTCGCGGAAGGAGGATTCGTGTTTCGACCTGTCGCGCTTCTCGTGGTGCTCGCGGCCGCGCTGCTCGCCGTCCCTGCCGCGTACGCGGTTCGCGTCCACGTCCGCGTCGAGGGCAAGACCCGGACGATCTTCGGTGCCGGCGATCCAGTCCTCGACGTCACCTCGCCGCGTGCGAATGCGCTGCCCGAGAACGCGCTCGACGCGCTCGAGACCGCGAGCGCGGTCGGCGAGTTCTTCTACCACGTGACCCAGACCGGCTTCGGTCCGTATGTCGACCAGGTGGGGCGGTACGGGTCCGCCGGACAGACCGGATGGGTGTTCAAGGTGAACGGCGTCTCTCCGCCGGTCGGCGCCGACCAGGTGAAACTCGCGGCAGGGGACACCGTGCTCTGGTACTGGGCGCAGTTCGGCGCTGCCGGTGGCCCGAAGACGCTCGTGCTCCGGCGGACGGGGCGGTGCTACACCGCGCTCGCGCAGGACGACGCCGGGAAGACCGCGCCGGCGGCGGGGGCGGCGCTTCGCGTCGGGTCGCTGCGGACCGTGCGGATGCCGAATGGCCGTGCATGCATCGGCGTCCACCGCGGGCTGCTCGTCCGCGCGACACTCGCAGGAGCGGTGCGCTCGAACGCGCTGCCGTGAGCCCACGTCTGATCGCGGTCGGCCTCGCCCTTGCGGCGCTCGCCGGCTGCGGCAGCACGCACGGTCGCGCGACGCTCTGGGTGACGCGCGACCGCGGCGCCCGCGTGGTGCTCGTCCGGCACGTCCCCGCAGGCTTGACCGCGATGCAGGCACTCGACCGAGTCGCGAAGATCAGCACCCGCTACGGCGGACGGTACGTGCAGTCGATCGACGGGGTCGCGGGATCGCTCACCGGCCGCCACGACTGGTTCTACTTCGTCAACGGCTACGAGGCCGACCGCAGCGCGTCCGAGTACCGCCTGCATCCGGGGGACGTCGAGTGGTGGGACTTCCGCGACTGGTCGTACGCGTTGCGCCAACAGGTGGTGGTCGGCGCGTTCCCGGAGCCGTTCCTCCACGGCTGGGACGGGAAGCGGCTGCCGGGGCGCGTCGTCTATTCGAATCCGCGCGACCGCGCGTCGGCGGAGCACCTCGCGTCGCTCCTTCACGCCAGCGCGACACGCGGAGCCGGAGCGGCTCCGGCGAAGGCGAACACGCTCGTTCTGGTCTCGGGGGCCGACGGACAGAGACCCTCGTTGGTCGCGCGGCAACGGCCACAGGACGGCGCCGGCGATCCGGTGCGGTTCCGCTTCGCGGGCGACGCGGCCTGGCTTGCCTCGCACCTGACCTTCGCACGCTTCCGCTACGAGGTCGGCGGATGAGCCCCGGCCCCGCGCTCGCACTCCTCGGCGCCGTCGTCGCCGCGGCGCTGCTCGCGACGCACACCGCATCGCTCGCGGTGATCGTCGTCGTCCTCACCGTCGTCGCCGTCCGGGCGGCGCGGCACGCGTGGGTGTACGTCGCCGGGATCGCATTTTCGGCAGCCACGATCTTCGTGATCACGCCGTTCGTCGAGACACTCGGCTCGCACCCGATCTGGACTGGTCCCATCGTCCCGGTGGTGGGTGAACTCGACGTGACGCGCGAAGAGCTGTGGAGCGGTGCACACGGCGCGTTGCGCTTCGCTGCAGTCGGTCTCGCGTTCGCGGTCTACGCGCTCGTCCTCGATCATGACCGCCTGCTCGAGGGCACCCGGTTCGCCCGGCGGTTCGTGCTCACGGTCGTCCTCGCGACACGGCTCGCGCCGACGCTCGACCGCGACGCGCGCGCCCTCGCCGAGGCGATGCGCGCGCGTGGCATCGAGGTGCGAGGTGTGCGCACGCGCACGCGCCTGCTGTCGCCGTTGCTCGCGGGCTCGCTCGAGCGCGCGCTCAACCTCGCCGAGGCGATGGAGGCGCGAGGCTACGGCCGCGGAGCGACGACACGCCTGCCGCGGGCGTCGTGGAGCAACGCGGATCGAGCCGCCGTTGCGTTCGCCGCCGCGGTCGTCGCACTGGGAGTGCTGTGGCTGTAGCGCGTGTCGACGGTTTGTCGTTCACGTATCCGGGCCCCGCGCGGCCGGCGCTTGCGGACGTATCGCTCGAGTTCGAGGCGGGAGAGGTCGTGCTCGTTCTCGGGCCGTCGGGATCGGGCAAGTCGACGCTGCTCAGGGCGCTCGGCGGCCTAGTGCCTCACTTCCACGGCGGCACGTTCGCGGGCCGCGTCGAGCTCGGCGGCGCCGATACGCGGCGTCACCGGCCGTCGGAGCTTGCGGGTGCGATCGCCTACGTGTTCCAGGATCCCGAGGAGCAGCTCGTCCGCGAGCGCGTCGACGGAGAGGTCGCCTTCGGGCTCGAGAACACAGGCGCCCCGGCAAACGCGATCCGCGCGCGCACCCACGCCGCACTGGACGCGCTCGGCGTCGCGCACCTGGCCGGACGACGGGTGCACGATCTCTCCGGCGGCGAGCTGCAGCGCGTGTGCCTCGCAGGGGCGCTCGCCCTCGAGCCGACGCTGCTCGTCCTCGACGAGCCGACGTCGCAACTCGATCCCGACGCCGCAGGCGAGCTGCTCGACCTCGCAACGCGGCAGGCGCACGATCACGGTCTCGCAGTCGTCCTGTCGGAGCAGCGTCCCGCGAATGCGCTCGAGCACGCCGACCGTGTCCTCTTCGTCGACGGCGGCCGCGTCGTGTGCGACGCCCGAGTGGAGGACGCTGTTGCGTGGCTCGAGCGACATCGTCCTGCATACGTGGCGACTCCGGAGCCGCCGTCGGGCTCGCCGTCGCCGGGCGACGTCGTCTGCTCGCTCCGGGCCGCCTCCTACGCGTACCGCGACGTTCCGGCCGTCGACGGCTTCGACCTCGAGCTCCGGAGCGGCGAGATCGTCGCGCTGCTCGGACCGAACGGGAGCGGCAAGACCACGATCGCCAAGCTCTGTGCGGGGCTGCTCGAGCCGCAGCGCGGGACCGTGACGCGGCGCGGACGGGCGACGATGCTGCTGCAGGACGCCGGGCGCCATTCTGTCCGAGACCGTGCGGAGGACGAAGTCGCCCTCGCCATCCGCGGCGACCGGCGGCGCGCCCGCGCTGCACTCGAGAGCGTCGGCCTTGGCAGCGCCGTGGAGCGTCATCCGCATGACCTCTCGAGCGGCGAGCGTGAGCGGCTCGCTCTCGCCGCGGTCCTCGCGCCCGAGCCCGATCTGCTCGTCCTCGACGAGCCGACAAAGGGCGCCGATCCGGAGCGCAAGCAGGCGCTCGCCGCATTCCTGCGCGCACAGGCGCACGAACGCGCGACGCTCGTCGTCACACACGACCTCGGCTTCGCCCACGCGGTCGCAGACCGCAGAATCGAGCTTGGAGCCGCGGCGGAGCTCGTCCATGCGTAACGCGGCCCTCGCCGCCGTCGCGCTTGCCGCCGCAGCGGTCGGCGTGGCCACGGCGAACCCGCATGCGATCGCGCTGCCAATGCTCCTCGCGGCCCTCGCCATAGTCGCAGGCGGGCTCGCCTGGCTCGAGCACGGGCCCGATCGCGCGAAGGAGGTCGCGGTCGTCGCCACGCTCGGCGCCGTGGCCGCCGTGGGCCATGTCATCCTCCATCCGGTGCCCGGCGTGCAGCCGGTCACGCTGATCACCGTTGCGACCGGTGCGGCGCTCGGCGTCCGCGCCGGCGTCGGCGTCGGGCTCGTCGCGCCGTTCGTGTCGAACTTTGCGCTCGGGCAAGGCCCGTGGACGCTGTGGCAGATGCTCGCTTGGGGCACGTGCGGCGCGATCGGCGCAGCGCTCGCGCCGCTCCTGCGCCGTCGGCTCGTGTTCGCAGCTGTGTTGGGCCTCCTCGGTCTCGCGTTCAGCGCCGGGATGGACATCTGGAGCTGGTCGGCCTACTACGAGCAGCACACCTGGGCGACGTTCGTCGCGAACGAGGTGCGCGGATTCCCGTTCGACGTGTCGCACGCGGTCGGCAACGTTGTCTTCGCGCTCGTCGCCGGCCCGGAACTGCTACGCCTGCTCGAGCGCTTCGGGCGTCGCCTTCGCGCGGAGGTAGTCTGGGTGTGATCGCGGAGTTCGCCGCAGCCGCAGCGCTGGTCGTGACGCCGCAGCAATTCGTCGCGTCGCACCACTTGCCGTCGGGTGCGTTTGCGGAGACGGGCGGGACACCGGACGTCACGCTCACCGCGTGGGCATTGCTCGGTCTGCGCGCGAGCGGCGCGACGGTCGACGATTCGTACCTCCGGGCCCACGAGGACGCGCTGCAGACGCCCACTGCGATCGCGCTCGGCGCGTTGGCGGAAGTCCATGCGTCCGATGCGCTGCTGGCGCGCGTCGAGCGCATCTCGGGGGGCGGTGCGGTCAACGCTGCCGCCTGGAAGCTTCTCGCGCTCGCGGGCGCCCGGCGTCCGCTGCCGCGAACGACGGTCAGGTTCCTCCTCGCGCACCAGTCGCCCGGCGGCGGCTGGGGGTGGGCTGCGGGCGTGGCGCCGGATTCGAACGACACCGCGGCCGTCGTGCAGGCGTTGCGGGCTGCGCGCGTGGCGGGCCTGCCGATCCGGCGGGCGCTCGTGTACCTCCGCCACCGCCAAAACAAAGACGGCGGGTTCGAGCTGACCGCCGGCCGCGGGTCCGACGCCCAGTCGTCGGCGTGGGCGATCCAGGCGTTCCTCGCCGCGGGCAAGCGCCCCGGCAGCGCGGCGTACCGGTACCTGGGGCGGTTGCGGCGCGCCGACGGCAGCTACCGCTACAGCGCGCGGTACGCCGTCACCCCCGTATGGGTCACGTCCCAGGTGCTGCCCGCGCTCGCTCGTCGATCGTTTCCGATTCGTTAGCATGGCCGGCGGCGCTCCGGCGCCGTCGTATGACGGACTGACGAGCTCATATCCGCGCCGTTTGCACACGCACCGCGTGTGTCTCCCGCTCGTAGGAGGTCCGTCTTGCCACCATCGTCCGGCACGCTCGTCGCCGCGAACATCACGAAGCACCACGGGGCACAGCTCGTCCTGGCCGACGTGACGCTCGTCGTCGCGCCCGGCGCCCGGATCGGGCTCGTCGGGCCGAACGGCGTCGGCAAGTCGACGCTGCTCCGAGTCCTCGCGGGCCGGGACGAGCCGGACGTCGGCAACGTCCGGCGATCGCCGCCGGAGCTTGCCGTCGGCTATCTGCCGCAGGAGCGTGACGTCGACGCGTCCGAGACGATCTGGGAATCGCTCGCGCGGCGAACGGGCGTCGCGGCGGCGTCGGCGCGGCTCGATCTGCTGACGACGAGGCTCGAGTCGGACCGGTCCGCCGTCGACGTCCATGCTTCGGCACTCGAACAGTTCCTCGACCTCGGCGGAACGGACCTCGAGGCACGCGCCTCGGCCGTGTGCGCCGACGTCGGCCTTCGCGCGCCGCTCGACACGCCGCTGCGCGCGCTGTCCGGCGGCGAGACGGCGCGCGTGCAGCTCGCGGCGATTCTGCTCGCCCGCTTCGACGTTTTTCTGCTCGACGAGCCGACGAACGATCTCGACTACGACGGGCTCGCGCGGCTCGAGCGGTTCGTCCGCGAGCTGCCGGGCGCGGCGGTGATCGTCTCGCACGACCGCGAGTTCCTCGACCGGACGGTCAACCGCGTTGTCGAGCTCGACGAATGGAAACGCGGCGCGCGCGAGTACGCGGGCAGCTGGAGCGAGTACGAACGCGCGCGCGAGCTTGCGCGCGCGCAGCAGTACGAGGCCTACGGCGCGTACGCCGAGGAGAAACAGCGGCTCGAGACGCAGCTGCACCGGATGCAGGACTGGGAGCGTCGCGGCTATGGGCAGGGCCGTAAGAAGAAGAAGACGAAGGACGTCAAGAGTGCGATCGGCGGACGAATCGACCGGCTCGGCGCTGCGGAGAAGCCCTACGAGCCGTGGGAGCTCCGGCTCGGCCTCGGAAGCGGGCGCCGTGCAGGCGACATCGTCGTCCGGCTCCATGACGCGATCGTGCGCCGTGGCTCGTTCGTCCTCGGGCCGATGGATCTCGACCTCGGCTGGGGGGATCGCCTCGCCGTGACCGGCCCGAACGGGAGCGGCAAGACGACGCTGATCGACGCGCTAATGGGGCGTCTGCCGCTGGAGCACGGCGAGCGGTGGGTCGGCCCCGGCACGACCCTCGGCGAGCTTCGGCAGGTGCGGACCGATTTCGTCGGGCGAACGCTCCTCGCAGCGTTCGTCGACGGTGCCGGCTCGGAGCCGGAGACGGCGCGCACGCTGCTGGCGAAGTTCGGCCTCGGCGCCGACGACGTCCTGCGCCGGCCGGAGTCGCTATCACCCGGCGAGCGGACGCGCGCGGTGCTCGCACTTCTCGCCGCACGCGGCGTCAACTGCCTCGTGCTCGACGAGCCGACGAACCATCTCGACATCGCCGCGATCGAAGAGCTCGAACGCGCGCTCGACGGCTACGACGGAACGGTCGTCCTCGTCACCCACGACCGCCGCTTCCTCGAGCGATTCCGCTCCTCGCGTACGCTCGACCTGGCTCGCGCAGGCGCGGTTTAGCCGTATCCGATCGGCGTCGTTCCACGTTTTTCCTGCATAGAGGGCGAACCCTCTGCGCTGGGTACGAAAGGAGACGACAACACATGGGTATGGGAGTAAGCATCCTTCTAATTGCAGTCGGCGCGATCCTCGCGTGGGCCGTGCACGTTTCGACGAGCGGCTTCAACCTGCACACGATCGGCTACATCCTGCTGATCGTCGGCGCGATCGGCGCGCTGCTGTCGCTGATCTTCTGGTCGAGCTGGGGCGGCGTCGGCGGGCCTGCCGGCCGGCGGCGTGAAGTCATCCGCGAGGACTACTAGGCCGAAAAGCACCTCCGTTCGGGAGAGCCCCGCGCAAGCGGGGCTCTCTGTTTTCCCGGGTCAGTGCGTTGCGATCCGACCGAGCGGCCAGTAGGTGAGGAAGACCTCGCCGATGATGTTCTTCCGCGGCACGAACCCCCAGTCGCGGGAGTCGCACGACTGGCTGCGGTTGTCGCCCATCATGATGTAGTCGTCCTTGGGCACGACGGTCGCCCCCGGAAGGATCTGGTTGAGGATGACCGAGCGGTGGTCGCGACGGGCGGGCTGCACGTACGGCTCGTTCAGCCGCTTGCCGTCGACGTAGACGTAGCCCTTCCGTTCCTCCCAGCGGTCGCCGGGCACGCCGATGATCCGCTTCACGTAGACGCCGCCCCCGCCCGGGCATTCGAGCTTCGACCGCGGCGGCGGGTTGAAGACGACGATCTCGCCGCGCTTCGGCGAGCGGAAGTGGTAGATGAAGCGATTCGCGAGGATCCGGTCCGAGCTGCCCGCCGCGCACCCGAGCGCCGGTCGAGCGCAATGCAGCGTGGGCTCCATCGAGGACGACGGGATCCGGTACGGGTTGACGATCCACGCTTTCACGACGAGGACGATCGCGACCGCGGCGACGATCGTCACGATCCAGTCGATCGCGCTTCGCTGCCGGCGTGAGAGGTTCGGGAAGAGGCGCTCGAGCGGCCCGCGCACGGTCAGGCGCCGCGCGCGAGCGCCGGTGCGATCTCGCGGCCGATCAACTCGACCGTCTCGAGGTCGGAGTGCACGAGGTGCTGGAGCATCACGCGGTCGTAGCCGATCGCCTCGATCTTGCGGAGGTGCTCCACGACCTGTTCAGGCGTTCCGACGGGGCCCCGCTCGCCGTAGCGTTCGAGCACGTTCGCAGGATCGCGTCCGAACCGCTCGCCGATCCGCGCGGCCGACGCGCGTACTGCCGCGTCATCGACGCCGATGACGCATGGCGCCATCAACGAGTAGCGCAGCGTCGCAGGGTCACGCCCTGCCTGCTCGCACGCTGCGTCGAGACGGCCCTTGCGTTCGCGCACCTCGTCGATCGTGGCGAAGAGCGTGTTGTACTCGTCGGCGAAGCGCACCGCGGGCGCGACCGTTCCGGGGAGCGCGCTGCCGCCGACCAGCAGGTTCAGGTTCGGCCGGTGCAGCCCCGGCGCGTCGTGCAGGCGGTAGAAGCGCCCCTCGTGGTCGACCCGGTCCTCGCGGAACAGGCGGTGAGCGATCTCGAGCTGCTCCGCGAAGCGCGCGACGCGTTCGCCCGCCGTCGAGAACTCGAGTCCGTAGGCGTCGTGCTCGCGCTCCATCCAGCCGGCTCCGAGGCCGAGCGTGACGCGTCCCTCGGAGATCTCGTCGGCGGTCGCGGCCGAGCGCGCCAGAACGGCCGGGTTCCGAAAGGTCGCCGGAGAGACGAGCGTCCCGAGCTCGAGCCTCGACGTCCTCGCCGCGAGGCCGGAGATCGTCGCCCACGCGTCGAGCACCGGCCGCGACTCGTCGATGCCGGAGACGTAGTGGTCCGACCGGAACAGCGCCTCGACTCCGTTCGCCTCGCACGTCTCTGCGAGCGCCACCCAGTCGTCCCAGGTGACCCCTTCCTGGCCTTCGATCATCAACGCCACGCGCACGGAAGGCCGAAGCCTATGGAAGAGCGAGAGCGGCGCGCGCCTGCGATCGACGACGGGGACGGCGGCTCGAACCCCGGCGGGGGCGGCGGCTAGCATCGGTCGGATGGCCGTCGCCTCGCCAGAGCAGTACCTCGCCGACCTCAATCCCGCCCAACGCGAGGCCGTGCTCGCGACGGAGGGGCCGCTGCTCGTGATCGCCGGGGCGGGCTCCGGCAAGACGCGCGTCCTGACGTACCGCGTCGCGCACCTGATCAACGCCGTCGGCGCGAAGCCGAACGAGATCCTCGCGATCACGTTCACGAACAAGGCCGCGGGCGAGATGCGCGAGCGCCTCGAGCACCTGCTCGGCCGCGGCGCACGCGGCCTCTGGGTGCTGACGTTCCACGCGGCGTGCGGCCGGATCCTCCGTCGCGAGGCGCAGCGGCTCGGCTACCGCTCGAATTTCACGATCTACGACCAGGCCGACCAGGTCCGGCTCGTCAAGCAGTGCCTCGAGGAGCTCGAGCGCGATCCGAAGCGATTCACGCCCCGCGGGATTCACTCGCAGATCTCGAATGCGAAGAACCAGCTCGTCTCGCCCGACGAGTATTCGAACCGCGTCCAGTCGTTCTACGACCAGACGGTCGCGGACGCGTACCAGCTGTACCAGCGGCGGGCGCTGGCAGAAGGCGTTCCGCTACATCCTCGTCGACGAGTACCAGGACACGAACCACGCGCAGTACCGCCTTCTCCAGCTCCTGGCGGAAAAGCACCGCAACGTCTGCGCTGTCGGGGACCCGGACCAGTCGATCTACGCCTTCCGCGGAGCCGACATTCGCAACATCCTCGAGTTCGAGCGCGACTTCGGCGAGACGCGCACCATCGCGCTGGAGCAGAACTACCGCTCGACCAACACCATCCTCCAGTCGGCCAACGCCGTCATCGCGCACAACCGCGAGCGCAAGCCGAAGAACCTCTGGTCGGAGCTCGGCGAGGGCGAGCCGGTGCGCGTGCTCGAGGTCGAGGACGAGCACGCCGAGGCGCGCTTCGTCGCCGCCGAGATCGCCGCGCTCGTCGAGGAGGGCTACAACGGCAGCGAGGTCGCGGTCTTCTACCGGACGAACGCGCAGAGCCGGGTGCTGGAGGACGTGCTCGTCCGCCAGGGCATCGCGTACCAGGTGATCGGCGGGCCCCGCTTCTACGAGCGCGCCGAGATCAAGGACGTGATCGCCTACCTCCAGGCGATCGACAACCCGTACGACTCCGTCTCGCTGACGCGGATCGCAAACCGGCCGCGGCGCGGCATCGGCGACACGTCGCTCGCGCGGCTGCAGACCTGGGCTGACGCGCAGGGCCGCTCGCTGTGGGAGGCGACCGAGTTCCCGGAGGAAGCGGGCGTGGGGGGCGCGCCGACCCGCGCGATTCAGGGGTTCCGGACGATGATGCTCTCGCTGCAATCAGGAGCGCTCGAGTTCCCCCTCGCGGATCTCGTCGAGCGCGTCCTCGACCAGAGCGGGTACCTCGAGTCGCTCGAGGCCGAGCGAACGATCGAGGCGCAGGGACGGGCCGAGAACCTTCAGGAGCTGGTCGGCGTCGCGCGGGAGTACCAGGAGACGGCCGACGAGCCCTCTCTCTCGCACTTCCTGCAGGAGATCTCGCTGTATTCGGACCAGGACGCGATCCGCGGCGAGCAAAGCCTGGTGACGCTGATGACGTTGCACAACGCGAAGGGGCTCGAGTTCCGCGCCGTACACCTGATCGGGATGGAGGAGGGGATCTTCCCGCACTCGCGCTCGATCGAGGAGCAGGGGATCGAGGAAGAGCGGCGGCTCTGCTACGTCGGGATGACACGTGCGCGGGAGCTGCTCACGCTGACGCACGCCTCGTCGCGCTCGCTCTGGGGCGCACGGAGCTACAACCTTCCGTCCCGCTTCCTGGACGAGCTTCCTGCGGCCGTGGAGCGCGAGCGGCTGCGGCCGACATCGTGGTCCGACTACGGAACACCGCGCGAGATCGCGCCACGCGAGGATGCGCCGTCGCTTTCCACCGGGAATTCCGTACGCCACGAAACGCTCGGCGAAGGAGTCGTGACGGCGATCGAGGCGGGCGGCGTCGTGACGGTACGGTTCGCCGACGGAAGCGAGCGGCGGCTGATGCTTGACTACGCACCGCTCGAAAAGATCCCCGGATAGGCTCGACGCGATGACGATCGAGATCCGATTCGCGGCGTCAGTTGACGAGCTTCGCACCGGAATGGCGGCGGGCACGAGGGGGTTCGGCGACGAGTTGCTGGACGACGACTTCGAGCGGCACTCGAAGACGATGGCCCCAGACCGTTTTCTCACTGCATACGACGGCGCGGCGCCGGTCGGCGCGGCGGCGTCGTACCCGTTCACGCTGACGATCCCGGGCGGCGAGGTTCCCGCGGCGGGAGTGACGTGGGTGGCTGTCCTCCCGACCCACCGCCGGCGCGGGATCCTGACCCAGTTCATGCGCCGCCAGCTGGACGACGTCCACGAGCGCGGCGAGCCGATCGCGATCCTCTGGGCGTCGGAGGCCGCGATCTACGGCCGGTTTGGCTACGGGGTCGCGGCTCCGACACTGATGATGAACGCCGACCGCGCGCGCTT
>VAXB01000093.1 GCA_005883995.1 Actinomycetota bacterium | reverse complement strand
CGATCTCGTCGAGCCGCTGCCCGACGCAACCGCAGTGCGTTTCATCTCGCTCGAGCGTCCGTACGAGGATTCGCTCACGCTCGCGCAGCTTCGCGCCCCCGACGCGATGCTCGCATACGAGTTGGACGGCCAACCGCTCTCGCGCCCGCACGGTGCGCCGGCGCGCGTCGTGTTCCCCGAGATGTACGGCTACAAAGGAGTCAAGTGGCTGACGCGGATGGAGTTCGTCGCGCACCAACCGCAGGGTTACTGGGAGCAAAACGGTTACGACCAGAACGCCTGGGTCGGCAAATCGAATGGCTACCACAGCTAACGTCCTGCGGCTGCCGCGGTTCTCGCGCACCGAGCGCGCACTGCACTGGGTGCATGCGTCGTCCTTCCTCGTCCTGCTCGGCTCTGGACTCTGTCTCTACTTGCCGAGCCTCGCGGAACTCGTCGGCAGGCGGCCGCTGCTGAAAGACGTCCATGTCTACACAGCGCTCGCGTGGCTCGCCGCGCTCGCCCTGGTGCTGCTCGCAGGCGACCGCCGCCGTCTCCTCGCAACAGCGCGCGAGATCGACAGCTTCGACGGCGACGACCTCGGCTGGTTGCGCGGCCGCAAACGACCACAGGGCCGCTTCAACGCAGGTCAGAAGATCAACGCGATCGTCACTGCTGCGTTGGCCGTCCTCTTTGCAGTCACAGGTTTTTTCCTCTGGTACGGCGAGCGTAACCACGCGTTCCGACTTCAAAACGCCCTGGTCGTGCACGACTGGTTGATGTACATCTCTTTCTTCCTGCTGCTGGGCCATCTTTACCTGTCCTTGGTCCATCGCAGCACGCGGCACTCCCTAAGCGCGATCACACGCGGCTGGGTGCGCGAGGATTGGGCGCTCCGCCACCATCTCAAGTGGGTCGAACAGGTGCGCGAAGAAGGCGAACCCTGACGCCGCAGTTTCGTATGAACCGTCAGGTTGTGCTGCGTTCGCAGTAGTCGGCCGCACGGCTCACGGCTCGGCAGGATGGACATCGCATCTGGAAGCATCACGTCACGCACTGCGTACGCAATTCGATATGAGGAGGGCTAATCGATGGGCATGCTGAACGAGAAGCAGGCGACGCTGTTCACCGACCGCAACTGGGGCGTGATCGCGACCATCCGCGAGGACGGCTCACCGCAAGCCACGCCCGTCTGGATCGACTACGACGGCGAAAACGTGCTCGTCAACAGCGCCCGCGGGAGGACAAAGGTCAAGAACATCGAGCGCGATCCGCGAGCGACCGTCACCGTCCTACCCGCCGCGGACCAGCAGGCCGGCTACGTGATGGTGAGCGGCCCGGCCAAGATCCTCGAGGAAGGCGCGCTCGAGCACATAAACATGCTCGCGAAGAAGTATCTCGGCGAGGACAAGTATCCCTACCTCGGACCCGGCGAGACGCGAGTGATCATCCAGATCCATCCCGAGCGCGTCGACGGCTTTGGCGCAGGCGGCTAGAGGCTTCCACTCAACGCGATCGCGGCCGCGACGCAGGCCGCTCAGCCCGTCCGTGCGCCCACCGTAACCACCGTCTTTCCGTGCGCTGCGCGAGCACAGCCACGCGCGTCGCCCATGCATGGTCGGTGGAGATCGGCGCGAGCCGCGAGAACTCTCACAGTCGGCTTCGCGGTGCCCGCGACGGGCGTCGAGGGAAGCTACCTTCGGACGTGTCGGCCATCTACTGGTCGACCGTCCATCACGCCAAGGAGGTCGTTCGTTTGAAGTCGTTTCTTCGCTCTTTCGCCACGCTCGCAGTCGCCGCGCTCGTCACGAGCGTGGTCGCAACCGGCGCCGCGGTCGCGTCGTCGGATTCGTCGTCATCGCCGAGCGGTTCGTTCACCGTGTCGGTGTCGTACCCCGATGTGGTCGTCGCGGGCACGACGGCCACCGCGACCGAGTCCGTCACGAACACGTCGTCGGCGACGGAGACCCTCACGCTGACGAACACGCTCGCCGGGCCGGCCGGTACCACCTCCACGCAGACGCAGGTCGTGACGCTGGCGTCGGGTGAGAGGTTCGTGCAGACGTTCAGCAAGAAGGTGAGCCGCAACGACGCCGGCTCATACACGCTGACGTTCACCGCCGCAGCCGGCACCGAAAGCGCAACTGCCACAGCCGGCACCACCGTCGTCAAGAAGTAGGCGCGCCGCCGGCGCGCACGCACGATCCGCCATCCATCGCCCGCCCGCGCCGGCCCGCGCGTGTCGATCGGGGTATGCGAGGTGAGCTGCTCGCCGCGCGCCCCAGCGATCGTCGCGCGGGCTGGCCGAGCGTCAACATCTGCGGGCGCTGGTGCCGAAGCATTGGGATCGCCGACTCAGCGTAGGAGGTCGAATCGCGATCATCTTCCCGAGCGGCCTCTCTCGTTTCACGCGCGCGCGCGAAGGTCAGAAGCTGCGTCCCCCCGCGGGGCCGTAACGTGCGCAGTCACACCGACGAGACGCCATATCGCTCGTTCCCTCACTTCGGGGAGGTCCAAGCTCGTGGATGACGATCCCTCGCGCGCGGTCGGGCGGCGTGAGCGGTTGGGGAGTCTCGGCTCCTATGTCACAGGGAGCCGCCGTGCGTCGCACGTCCGCCCAACTCGTCGTCGCTGTCTGCGCTCTCGCGCTTGCGGCTCCTGCGATCGCCTATGTCTGCCATCCGGATCCTTCTGGCACGCGCTCGCTGTCGCTCCGCGGGCGAGTCGTCGCGTACAGCTTGCGTGGAAGCACGGTGACGATTGCCGTGCAGTCGGATGGTGTGTGCAAAGTCCTCGCCTGGCGCGCGGGCGGCGGGAACCTTCGTTCCCGCCGCGTGTCGTGTCGGTCGCTCGCGCCGGCGCGGCATCCCTTGGCGGCGCCGGCGCGAGTTCGAGTCGTGTACGCGGCGACCTCCGAGCGGGCCGACCGCCTCGATGTTCTGGAGTCGCATGGCGACGTCGTACGCTCGTGGCCTCTGCCGGTGCGCGTCCGTCCCGGCACGTTGCAGGTCGCCGGCGGGCTTGCGGCATTCGTAGTTCGCGGTCGCAGCGGGCTCTGGGTGATGCAGCTTGCAAGCGGCCGTGCCACCTTCGTGGCGCCGGTGCGCCCCGGAGACCACCCATCCCTCGGCGCAAGTGGCGTGGCGTATCAGGACAACATGTATACGCGGTTGCCGACTGATCAGCCGCTCCTGAAGTTCGTTCCCACCCATGCCCTCCTGCATGAACTCGCGCAGGTTGGGCGGCCGCTCCACACCGCGGGCCCGATTCGCGCATTCTCGGTAGGCGGGACACGGGTTGCGCTCGTCGTCGCCGGGGGCGCGGGTCGCTGCGATCGAGTGGTGTTCTGGGACATCCCCTGGCGCTCGGCGGACCAGGTGTCGGAGAACGCCGGTCCCACATGCGTCGGGGTCGGTGTCTCAGGTCGAATCTCAGATGTCGCACTCGGCGGCGCGCGCGCACAG
>VAXB01000106.1:8412-16044 GCA_005883995.1 Actinomycetota bacterium | reverse complement strand
CGGTCTTGCCCGTTCCGCCCTTCGGCGAGAAGACCGTGGCGATCTTCCCGTGCCGACCGCCGCCGCCTGCCGCCGCGTGCCGTGTCGTGTGGGTCGCCTTGCGCACGGCAAAGACGACGTTCTCGACGAGCTGCGGCAGCAGGAGGACATCGGCGACGTCGGCGTCCAGCGCCTCCTCGAGCATCCGTGACGATCCACTCGAGGCGACGATGAGGACCGGAGCGCGGGTGTGCTCGCGGATCGCTGCCAACTCGTCCTTGGGCAGGCTCGCGCTCCTGGTCGCGTGGAGAATCGCGTCCAGGTGGCCGCCCGCCAGAGCTGCAGCACCGTCGGCAACGTGCGGGCTTGCGCCGACGAGCTCGATCTCCGGGTGTTGGGCGAGCGAGTCACGGAGCTTGTCGAAGCCGTCGCATGCTCCGGTTGCGTAGATGCGGACTCGTCCCCGTTCGGTTGTCTGTGGTGTCGTCATCGTTACCTCGTCCGGAACAGCGTGTCGGAGTTGTCGACGCTGCGCGGGCTGTTCTGCGCATCGGCCGGCGGACGCAGGAGCAGAGACAGGTCGCCGTTCTTCCGGCCCCAGTAGATCTTCTGCATGACTGCGTCAGTCGCCCGCAACTGCACAGCGAAGTCGCTGTTCGATTGGCCGAGCTTGCTGCCGCCGGCGGGCGCGTCAGGCGCCTTGAGAACGAGCAGATTGCGTGCGACCACCTTGCTGAAGTGGTGCGTGCTCCCTTCCGGCCGCGTGAAGTTCACGACCACGTCGACGTGGTCGCCGACCTGGAGCGTTCCTGCGAGCAGCTCGTTTGCCGATCCTTCCATCTGGATCGCACGTTCAACGCCCTTCAGCTGCGCCCGAACGCCGAGCTCCGTCGGCGTGCCGAACCGGCTCGCCGACACCTGCTCGCCGCGATACGTGATGTCTGTCGCGACGAGGTTGTGCAGTTGATCGGAGCTCGAGATCGCGCCCGGCACGACAGTGCGCCGCGGAACGGTCTCGGTACTCAAGTAGTGCTGCTCGACGACCTCCGAGCCGGTCGTTCCGGCAGGAATATCGCGAGCGGCGACGAGCACGCTGACGGACTTCTCTCCATGCTGCACGTGGCGCTTGTAGTTCGCCACGTAGAAGATCGTCAGCAGGCCCGCAAACGCGGCCAGAATGACCGCGATCCCGATGTTCTTGACACGGTAGGTCATCGATGTCTTCCTTGTCTGGGCCTTATCCGATGAGTTGGATGGATTTGACGCCGAAAGAACCCGGCGCACCACTTCCCCCGCCACTGCCCCCGGACCCAGCGAGAATTCCCTGGGCGATGTACTGCGTGAACCAACCGGAAAGCGTGGCGTTGTTCCCCTGCGTCGTGTAGCTGGTCAGGTGGAACCCGATCCAGCCGATGATGTCGTACTGGGCGTTCGATCCCTGGCCCCCGAGCGTCCTGAAGACGGGGAACAGGAGCTCCGTTCCGATGCGGTCGTCGAGCGCGCCCTGGACCTGCTGCGACGAGAACTTCGCGCCCGGGTCCGAGTAGTAGTCGCCGAGGGCGAGGTACTTGTTGAATCCGTGCAGGATCCACGCGCCTTCGACCGAGCTACCGGGCGTGCCTTGGCCGCCATCGAGGTTGAGCATCCCGAACGCACCCGGGGCGCCCAGCGCACTGAACGGCAGGGTCGTCGGGACGTTGAACTGCGGCGTGTTCTTGCCGTTGCAGTTCTTGATCAGGTCGTGATCACAGCTGACCACCATCGGCGCGACGTAGAGCGCCTTCGCGGGCGGTCCGACGATCGCCTTCGCCGAAGCTTTCACGTCGACGTTGTCGACGCCGAGGATCCGGCTGAAGAAACCCGGTTCGGTTTTCTTCCCGCCGACAGCGATCGTGTCGTTCGACTGGTACGTCGATGTGATCGTGACGTCGGCGCCGAGGACGCCGCCGCCGTTCTTGCCGGCGTACGTGAGCGCCAACTGGCTCGCCGTGCCCGGGTCGTCGGGCAGTGCCTGTGCACCGGCCAGGGCCGCCGCGTCCGCGGTCGCTTGGAGCTGGCGCTTGCTGTGAAACCAGGCGCCGACGTCCAACACGAATGCCGTCATGCCGAGCAGCACCGTCATCGCAATGACGGTCATGACAAGGACCTGCCCTCGTTCGTTTTTCGTCCTGGTCATTCGACTCGCTCCTTCATGACGGTCTTCAGGTCTCCGCTGATGAGCGGTAGGCCGAAGAGCGTCACCGAATACGGGTATTGAGCATCGACCTCGACGTCGGAGCCCGGATCCCACGACGATGAGCACGTGAGCTGGAGCTTCGACTGGTCGAGGTCACCGGCGGCGTTGAAGCCTTGGGTCTGGCAATCGCCAGTCGGATTACTGCTGTTCCGGGAAACGGCGCCCTTGCGTGCAGCTGCACGCGCGGCGTCGGTCAACGTCAAGTAGTTGTTGAAGACGACTCCGAACTGGATGATCGCGAACAGCAGGACGACGAGCAGCGGCAAGACGATCGCGAACTCCGTCAGCGTCTGTCCCTGCTCGTCTTTGATCTTCAGTCGTTGCAACTCCGGCTCCCGTTCGTGGTTCTGCTTTGGAAAAACCGCGGGGCCCTCGCCGCTCGCAGAGGGCCCCACGGGGATGGCCAAGCTGTTTACGGCAACAGCCTCGCCATGCTCGTGATCGTCGAAGCGACCGTGTTCCCAAGACCGGTGAAGAGAAGGAGCAGGCCCGGCACGAGCACGACCAGGACGACGGCGTACTCGGACATCGTCTGACCAGACTCCGACCCGAGCGTTGGGCGGCCCTTCGTCAAGTTGTCCTCGTGCATTGACATGTCTCTTCTGCTTCTCCTTCTTCTCGTCGGCGCTTAGCCGTTGAGAACCTTGGTCACGTTGTTGATCGCGTTCGAGATACCGCCAGAAAGGGCGGTGAACGCCACAATCACGGTCAGTGCGATCACAGCCAGAACGACGCCGTACTCCGCCATCGTCTGACCCTCCTCACGCACGAAGCGCGCGCGGAGATAGGTGTACAGATCCGTGAACGACACGATGTTTCACCTCCCTTCGCCAGGACGGGCACGCCACTGAGCGCGCGCGGACCGAAAAGAGACGACGTCGAGCTCGGCCGGCGTCTGATCAGACTCCGACTGGAGGACCGGGCGACTCTTCAAGTTGTCGGCGTGCAAGGACATGCGTGTTTCTCCTTCTTCTCGACGGCGCTCTAGCCGTTGAGAACCTTGGCGACGTTGTTGATTGCGTTCGAGATACCGCCAGAAAGGGCGGTGAACGCGACAATCACGGTCAGTGCGATGACGGCCAGGACGACGCCGTACTCCGCCATCGTCTGACCCTCCTCACGCACGAAGCGCGCGCGGAGATAGGTGTACAGATCCGTAAGGGACACGAAGCTTTCACCTCCCTTCACCAGATCAGGCACGCCTCTCAGCGCGCGGAGATGGGTCGAATTGATGAGGCTCGATGCGCTGCGATCGATTCGAAACTCGGCGCTGTTGTGCGACACGCTGTGAACGTCCCTTTCTTGGAGGCGCGCCGCCACGCCGGGTTGATTCGATCTGCGCCGTTCATCGTTCAAATGCGAGCGAGCGGTAATCCCTCGTTCGGAGCATTCGCCGACGCATTCACCTGATCGAGGGAGCGGAACGCCTCCGAGCGCGGCGATACCTCTGGCGCACCCGTAGAGCGGCTGCGGATGAAAACCGAGACGATCTGCGCGCGTGTGGCGGCCACGGCGCTCAACCAAGGAGCTACGACGGCAATGCCACGACGGAGAATCTTCAAGAAGCCGGACACGTGGGAGTACGGCCACGACGCACCCGCGGACGAGAAGCCGCTCGCGCGGCCCGGCAAACGTCGCGCAGCGACGATGCTCGTGTACGGCGCGCTGTTCTTCGCCGGCGCCGCATTCACCGCGTTCGCAGGCGATCAGTTCTCGCACGTGTCACAGGATTCGCTGGCAACGGCGGACTCGACGACCACGACTGACGCCGCAGCGACCGACGCTGCGCCGGCCGGCGATCCCGCACCGGCACCGACGAACGCGGCTCCGGCAGACGCGACCGCGCCTGCCGACGCGGCTCCCGCTGCTGCGGCCCCTGCGCCGACTGACGGCGCGACGGACCCGGCAACGGCCGCCGCCGCTCCGGCGGACGCAACCGCAGCGCCGGCAGACGGTTCCGCCGACACGTCTTCGGCTACGGGTTCCGATTACCCGGATGCCCTGACGCCGACCCACACCAGCTCAGCGCCCGCTGCGACCACGTCCGGCGGAGGCTCGGCAGACGGCACGACAGCTGCGAGCGCCCCGGGGACGCCGCACCATTCTGCACCCGCAGCGAAGCACGCTGCGGCGGCGACGCCCTTCGTTCTGCTCCCGAAGATCCATCCCGCACCGAAGCCGGAGCTGGAAGGTCCCGCAGCGAGCTCGACCGTGTGGCTCAACCGGGCACTGCCCGACCCCACGCCTCCCGCGCTTCGCCTCGCGCCAAGGTTCGCCCACCGCTTGCGGACGGCTGCGCAGTCGTCCGGCATCGACTGGGCGCTGCTGCTCGGCGTGTTGCGAGCGAAGGGTGCGACCGGTCATACACCGGCCGGGCCCGTGACCCTCAACCGGCTCGCTGATCGTCTCGCGACGATGCAGAAGTCGTCCGGCGGTGAGTGGGCGACTGCGCTCGCGTACAACGGAGCCGCGTCGTTTGCCGACAAGGCGCTCGCGCTCGCGCGGTACGACCGCGCCGTCGGCCTCAACGCGCTCGTGAACGGCCTTGAAGCATCGAAGACGCAGATCGCACAGCGGCTGCTTTCAGACCCCGCAGTGTCGATCTACGACGGCGGACGCAACGACATCGTCAACGGCAAGGTTGACGTTCGCGTCCTCGCCGTCATCTCGTACCTGAAGGAGTCGTTCGGCTCCGTCACCGTCTCGTGCCTCATCTCGGGCCACCGGCTCTTTGCCCGCCCGGGTGTCATCTCCGCGCACATCTACGGGCGCGCAGCCGACATCTCGGCCCTCGGCGGAACACCGATCCTGGGCCACCAGGAGCCGGGCGGACTGACCGAGCAGGCCGTCCGCGACCTGCTCCTGCTCCCCGGCGAGGTCATGCCGAAGCAGGTCATCTCGCTCCTCGGTCTCGGCGGCCCGTCGTTCCCGCTCGCCGACCACTACAACCACATCCACGTCGGGTTCTAGATGGAAGTCGCGCTCCGGCGGGAGAACGGCGAAACACTGTGTGAGCGCTGTGTCCTTGCGGACACAGCGCTCACGCGCATGAAGGGTCTGCTCGGCCGGAAGGACCTGCCACGCGGCGAGGGGATCCTCCTCCGTCCCGCGTCGTCCGTGCACACGGGCTTCATGCGCTTCGCGATCGACGTCGTCTTCCTCGACCGGGAGAACCGGGTCGTGAAGATCGCCCACGCCGTGGCGCCGTGGAAGGCGGCCGGCGCGAGAGGCGCGAAGGCCGCGGTGGAGCTTCCGGCCGGCGAGTCGGAGCGACACGGCCTCGACGTCGGTGAGAAGCTCTACGTCGGCGAGGAGCAGGTCGACCAGCCTCGACGGCGCAGGCTTCCGTGGAGCAAGGTCGGGACGAACCTGATGCTCGCCGTGATCTGGCTCGCCTTCGCGGCCGCCAACCTGGCGGACTGGCACAGGACCGGCCGACCCGTCGGGCTCGGGCTGACGGTGCTCGAATTGATCATCGCGGTGCTTTTCTTCATCCGCCGGGATGCGTGGGTGACCAGTGATTCACCGCTCGCATGGATCTCGACGACGATCGGCGGCTGGGGCATGCTCGCCGCCCGACCGCACTTCGCGCCCGTCCTCCACCTCGACCTGGTGTGGTTCGCAATGCAGATCGCCGGAGCGCTCGCTGCGGCGGTCAGCCTCGGCGTCCTCGGCCGGTCATTCGGCCTCGTCGCCGCGAACCGCGGCGTCCGAACCATCGGTCCATACCGAATCGTCCGCCACCCGGCGTACGTCGCATACGTCTTCACCGACGTCGGCTACGTCCTCGAGAACCCCTCGGCCCGAAACGTCGCACTACTCGTGCTCGTGCTGACGTTCCAGCTGGTTCGGATCCACACGGAGGAAGATTGTCTGCGAGCAGATCCCGCGTATCGCAGCTATTGCGAGCGGGTGCGGTATCGCTTGTTGCCGCTCGTGTGGTAATCGCAGGCCCTGCCCGCGTGTAACGACGAGGGCGTGTAAATCGCCGACGCCGGTTCGAGTGCTCCGGTCTGCGAGCGCTCAAGTTCGGCGTCGGTATCGCTCATCCGGCCAGCGTGGCCTCGCGAGCCGGTCGGACAAGCTCGAACAACTCGTACGTCGTCTCATCGCTCTCGTGCTCCGTCTCACCGCAGCGGCGCATGCCGAGCTTCTCGAGGGCCCGGAGCGACGGTCGATTGTCGATCGTCGTCAGGGCGACGAGCCGACGTCGGTTAATTCGACTGAAGAAATCCGCGACCGCGAGCCCCGTCGCCTCCGTGGCGATTCCTCGGTTCCAGTACGTCGGATGGACGATGCAGCCCAATTCAACCTCATCCGGCTCGATCCCGGACCAGCCTTGACCGATTGGATCGAACTCGACTCGCCCGAGAGGCTCCCGGGTCTTCCTATCGAACACGGTCCAAGCTCCGAAGCCGATCTCCTGCCAGCGCTCGATCCAGCGCTCCAGCTGCCGCTGTACGTCCGAGCGGGGACGTGGTTGGCGACGCGGCAACGCGAGGATTGCCGGGCAGTTGCGCAACTCAAAGTAGAAGTCGAGGTCGCGCAGGTCGGTTGGGCGCAGCACAAGACGTTCACTCGCGAGCTCCACGCACCTAACGTACTCCCACAGAGAGTTGAGTCGGCTGGGCCAGACACCGCAGCAGCGGGTCATTCGAGACGAGTCACAGACGGAGAGCACCGGGCCAACCTGACAACCGCCCCAGACGGGACAGCTCACACACTCAAAGTTCGCGAATGCACCCTGGACGGCCGTCCCTCGGGCTTTGGTCTTCATCAAGCGGGCCGAGGGTGCTGGACACGGTTGCGCCTGTACCACGATCTCGGAGATCATCCCGCCGTGAAAGCGTTCTTCGCAGCGTCGGACGAAGGCGAACGGCTCGGGCGGGAGGACCGATCGTTCCGGCTGCTCGGCGAGCTTCCCGACCTTGAGGTGGTCGAAGCTGTCTTTGAGTCCGGCTGGGAGGGTGTCGATCCCCACGTGCACGACGATCACTCCGATTCGTTCTACGTGCTCGAAGGCGAGGTTGAGTTCCTTGTGAATGGGGAGTGGCGCCGCGGTGGCCCGGGGTCATTCTTCTCGGCGCCGGCTGGCGTCGAACATGGTTTCCGGATCGCCGGCGAGCAGCCGATCCGCGTGCTCAACGTCCACGCGCCGAACGTCGGCTTCGTCGCTGGAATGCGCTAGAGAGCTTCGCGAAATCCCAAAGGCCCGCAAGCCGCGACGCGCCGACGTGGTGACGCTTCGGCGGAAGGTCCGATCGTGAGACGGCGACGCGCACTTGGCGAATGAACCTCAGCGTCGGCCGACGTCCTGTCGCTCGACTTGAACTAGTTAACGCACAGTGCCTCAACAGCGGCTGATGGGCCACGCAGGCTGACACGACGTAGATCTATCTTCGGCGGCTTGACAAGGA
>VAXB01000106.1:0-8394 GCA_005883995.1 Actinomycetota bacterium | reverse complement strand
CGGAATCGAACCGCTGTGCGAGGCTTTGCAGGCCTCTGCCTAACCACGCGGCCACGGCGCCGCGGCGCCCATCGTAGCCGCCGGTACGCGGGCCGCCGGCTGCTCAGAGAACGTCGTCGAGAAACGCGACCGCGCGTTCGAACGTCTCGACGCGGTTCTCGATCTTGCCGATCGCGTGCCCTTCATCGTCGTGGACGAGAAGCTCGCAGCGGATGCCCTTCTCGCTCAGAACACGATGGATCTGCTTCGTCTCGCTCAGCGGCACGCGCGGGTCGTTCGCGCCGTGCTGGATGAAGAGCGGTGCGCTGATCGCATCGACGTGCGTGATCGGCGACACCTCGACGAGGAAGTCGTAGTCGTTTTCGAGCGAGCCGTATTCCGGCTCGCGCACCGCGCGGCGCCATGGCGCCGTGTTCTCGAGGAACGTCACGAAGTTCGAGATGCCGACGCACTCGATCCCGGCGGCCCAGCGCTCCGGCTGAAAGGCCAGACCGGCGAGCACCATGTAGCCGCCGTATGAGCGGCCGTAGAGGACGGCGCGGGACGCGTCGATGCGGGGACGCGTACCGAGCCATTCGTGGAGCGCCGCGAGGTCGCGCACCGAATCGAGCCGGAGGCGGATGTCGTCGAGGTGCTCGTATCGCTTGCCGTACCCGGTCGAGCCACGCACGTTCGGGGCCGCGACGGCGTACCCCCGTGAGACGAGATGCTGCGTGAACGGCGTGAAGCTCGGTAGGAACGCCGGACGGAACTGCGACTCGGGCCCGCCGTGGACCATCACGACCACCGGGAACGGCCCCTCCCCGTCTGGCTCCCAAAGGAACACCGGCACCGACTCGCCGTCGAACGACGCGAAGCGGTGGAGCTCCGGCTCGCGCAGCTCGTCCGCAGCGATTGGCCGCGGCAGCGTCGTTACGCGGCGGAGCTCAGCCGCGTCGATGTCGTACGCCCACACATCGCCGGGATCCGTCGGCGAGCTGAACCTGAACACGAGCGTCGCGCCGTCGCGCGAGAACACCGGCGCTTCCACGACACCACGGCCGGGAAGCGGCACCGGGCCAATCGACCGCAGGCTCGCGCGCTCGAGCAGCTCCAACTTGCTGTAGCCGTCGGCGTTCTCATGCACGAGCAGCCATCGGCCGGCGTCGTCGCCGTGACAGTCGAGATCCCAGTCCGACGCATGGACGACCGTCCAGGCCCGCGCGTCGAGGTCGTAACGGCTGATGGCACTCGTATCGCGCCCGACGTTCGTGGCGACGTCGAAGCCGCCCCCGTTCCGTAGCCAGACAGGCGTGTGGAACCACGCCTCGTCGTCGTGAGGCGTGATGTGCATCGACTCGCCGCTGTCGAGTTCGACGAGGTACAGATCGTTGTCGCCCGTCCTGCCGCTCTCGCGCTGGACGACAAGTGTTCGGTCGTCGGGAGAAAAGCCGGCGGGCGTGCTCCAGCCGCCCAGTGCGAACACTGTCCGCTCGCTCTCCGTGCGGAGGTCGTGGACGACGATCGACCAGTCGACGCCGTTGTCGCGGTTCGTCGCGTATGCGATCGCGGAGCGATCGGGGCTGAGGCACGCGTCACGGTGGATGAAGTCGGGCGCAACCGCGATCGGCGTTTCCCGCCCGTCCTCCAGTCGCCACAGCTGCACGTGCTCATTGCCCTCGTAATCGCGCTCGAGCAGCACCGCCCCCGGCGACCCGAGGAAATGACCGTTCACGGGATCGGTGCCGTTCGTGAGCTGCCGAAGCTCCCCGCCGTCCAAGTCGACCGTGTACAGCTGCAACGAGCCGGGGAGGTCGCAGCGAACGAGGACGGCGTCCTGCTCCACGTCGGCGGGAAACGCCGTGCGCAGCTCGAGCAACTCCCGTAGACCGAGCGCCTCGACTTTCATCCGCACGCGAGCTTCGCGCCGCCCGCGATCGGCCGATTCGCTTCGAGCGCCTGAAAGCAGAGGTAGCACCTCGGCGACACGAGCGCCGCCGCGTGGTCGATCATGCGCGACCGCTCGAGAACCGGCAGGGCGTCCGCGGCGACGTCGAGCTGGAAGCGGTCGAGCGCGGCGTTGACGGCGGCGTTGCCGTTCTGGGCGTAGTGGTGCATCGTCTTGACCGCGGTCGCGAGCCGGCGGAGGTCGGCCTGAAGGCCTCGCCGCGCCCGCGCACGGGCCGCTGCGGACGGTGATCCCTTGCAGCGAACACCCGGCGTGGTCGCGATCGGACGGATCGTCCCGGTCGAAGCGTTTCCGGCGGCGTTTCCTCCGTTCCCGCCGCCGCAGCCGGATGCTCCGATGCACGCGACCGTGATCGCTGCTGCGACCGTAACCCGCTTCAGGCTGCGACGGACGAGAACTGGGGAATGATCTCGTCTCCGTAAGCCCGGAGCGTCTCCTCCTGGCCGTGCGTCATGAGGTAGATGTTGAACTGGTCGACCCCGATCGCTTCGAGTTCCTTCAGCTTCTTCGTAGCAGCTTCGGCCGTGCCGAGGACGCAGAAGCGGTCGACGATCTCATCGGTGACGAACTCGCCGTGTTTCGCGCCGACCCGCGAGTGCTCGTTGTAGTCGTAGAACTTCCGCGCCTTCACGAAATCGGTGAGGTCCTTCGGGATGTCGGACGAGTCGCCGTACCGGTCGATCAAATCCATCACGTGGTTCGAGACCATCGCCGGGAACCATCGGGATTGCTCGCGCGCGTCGACGATGTCGTCGGAGATATGGCTCGGCGCGCCGACGATGCACTTCAACTCGGACGGGTCGCGGCCGGCCTCCTCGGCGGCTTGACGAGCGGTGTCCATGATCCACTGGATGATGACGGGATCGGCGAGCTGGACGATCACGCCGTCTCCGACGCGCCCGGCGACGGCGAGCGCCTTCGGCCCGTAGCCCGCGACCCACATCGGGATGTCCGGGAGCTCCGAGCGGACCCACTTGAGCTCGAGCTCCTTGTCGTTCCAGCTCACCGGGCGGCCGTTCATCAGGTCCTTGATCATCCCGCAGCGGCGCTCGAACTCCGCGACCTTCACGGGTTGTAACCCGACGACACGCCGTGAGGAGTCGCCGCGGCCGATCCCCATCACCATGCGGCCGTTCGAGACGTCCTGCATCGTCGCGTACCAGCTCGCCGTGATCGTCGGGTCGCGGATCCCGGGGTTGGTGACGAAGTGCCCGAGCTTGATGCGCTCGGTCTGCGCGGCGGCCAGCGGCAGCGTCCCGTACGAGTCCTGCCAGAGGATGTGCGAGTCGTACGTCCACCCGTACTCGAAACCGTGCCGCTCTGCGAGCTGGAGCAACTCGATCAGCCGCGTGTACGGCGGGTCGGGCAGGACGGTGACGCCGAAGCTGAGCATGTGGCCTCCCCGGTCGCTTGGCAGGGGAACGAGCATATCGCCGCGAAGTTTCGGCGCACAGTGGTCGCGCTCTACCTGCTGTTCGCGTTCGTAGCCGGCGCGATGATCCCGTTCCAGGCGGGCGTCAACGCGCAACTCGCGCACTGGGTGCAGTCGCCCGTGCGCGCGGCATTCATCTCGTTCGTCGTCGGGACGATCGCGCTCCTCGTCCTCTCGGTCGCGATCTGGCGGCCGATCCCGTCGGGCTCGCGACTCGCGGGAGCGCCGTGGTGGGTCTGGATCGGCGGGTTGCTCGGCGCGTTCTACGTCGCGGGATCGATCGTGACGGCGCCGCGCCTCGGCGCGTCGGTGCTGATCGCGGCCGTCATCGCGGGCCAGTCGCTCGCGTCACTGCTCGTCGACCACTACGGCTGGGTCGGCTTCCGCGAGCATCACGTGACGCCGGGTCGCGCCGTCGGGATGGGCCTGGTGCTGGCGGGCGTCGCGCTCATCCGCGCCTTCTGAGCCGCGAAAACTCGGCGCCAAGCCGGCACAGACACGCGCGCGGGAGCCGGGTATCGTCGACCTCGAGGGTGGTGGGCGTCAGCCCACCCTTGAAGGGTGGGGGTTACTCGCGCGCGCCCGCGCGCGAGCGACTACATCAATCGGCGGCGCAGGGTCTACTGCGCAGCAACGAGGTCGATCGTCTTCGCTGCCAGCCGGTCGAGCGCCTGAACGGAAAGTTCGAGGTGCTCTTCCTTCGTGTCCTCGAGCTTCGTATGCGACAGGCCGCGTAGCGACTGGACGAACACCATCACCGTCGGCACGCCGGCGCGCGCGACTTCCGCGGCGTCGTGGAGCGGCCCGCTCGGCAGGCGGTGGGATGGCCCGGCGACCTCGCGGATCGACTCGTCGGCGAGCTCGACCAGCCGCTCGTCGAACAGGATCGGCTCGATGTTCCAGATCCGCTCCCACTCGACCGCAATCTCCTCCTCCGCGGCGAAGCGCTCGCTCGCCTCGCGCGCCGACGCGAGCATCGACGCGAGCCGGGCAGCGTCGAGGTGCCGCTGGTCGAGGAGGCATTCCGCCGTCTCGACGACGGACGTCACGATCCCCGGCTTCGTGACGACGCCGCCCATCGTGCAGACGGCCCCCTCCCCGGTCCGCTTCGCGATCTCGCGGATCTCGAGCTCGAGCTTCGCCGCGCCGGCGAGCGCGTCACGCCGCTTGTCCATCGGCGTCGATCCCGCGTGCGCGGCCTGCCCGCGATACGTCACCTGGTGGCGCTCGACGCCGAAGGTCCCGAGCACGACCCCGAGCGGCAGCTGCATCGACTCGAGCACCGGCCCTTGTTCGATGTGCAGCTCGAGGTACGCGGCCGCGCCGTCGAGCTCGGAGCGGGCGTCGAGCGCCCGGTCGAGGTCGACGCCCTGTCCGGCGAGCGCGTCCGGAAGCGCGGTCCCATCGGCGTCACGCCGCCCGCGCAACTCCGCCTGGTCGGTCATCGAGCCGGCCGCGGCGGACGACCCGAAGAGCGAACGGCCGAAGCGAGCGCCCTCCTCGTCGGCCCAGTTGACCAGCCGGACCGTGACCGGCGGGGCACCGTCTGCTGCGATCCGGCGAAGCACCTCGACGCCGGCCATCACGTTCAGGCACCCGTCTAGCCAGCCGCCGTTCGGCACGGAGTCGATGTGGCCGCCGATGAGGACGGCGCGATCGGAGCCGCCGCCGAGGGTGAACCACTGATTCCCGGCGGCATCGACGCTCTCTGCGGCGCCGGTGTCCGCGACCTTCGCCCGCAACCACTCCCGCGCCTTCGCCCAAGTGTCCGTCCACGCGACCCGTTGCGCACCGTTCTCGTCGCCCGTCAGCTCGCGCAGCTCGCGCAGCTCGGCGACCGTTCGGCTCGGCTGGAGCGGCACCGGGCGAGCCTAACGCCTGCCCCGTGCGTGTGGTAAGCATCGCCCGTGTCGGCGATCGCGGTCGAGCGCCCCGGAGAGCGACGTGCGCAGACCGTGTTGCGTGCGACCGGCCGCGTCGCGCTGTTCTTCGTCGTCCTCGCGGCGCTCTGGGCTCTCTGGGAGGGGTATCGCGCGCTCTGGATCCACGAGGGCTGGACGCGGCCGTTCGTCGTCGACTCCTCGACGATGCCGCACGTCCACGACATCTTTCGCGCGCTGTGGCGGCATTCGTCGTCGGGCACCGGCGGCCGGCTGATCACCCAACTTTTGAAGGCGGCCGCGTTCACTGCGAAGGAGGCGGCGGTCGGCTTCGCGCTCGGGGCGTCCGTCGGCTTCGTGCTCGGGGTCCTGCTCTCGCAGTCGCGCATCCTGCAGCGAGGTCTGCTCCCGTACGTCGTCGCGTCGCAGACCGTGCCGATCCTGGCGGTTGCGCCGATCGTGGTCGTCTACCTCGGGACGCTCCACGTCGCTGCGTGGTTCTCGGTCGCCGTGATCGCCGCGTACCTGACGTTCTTCCCCGTGGCGATCAACACGCTGCGCGGGATGCACTCGGCCGACCGGCGCGCGCTCGAGCTGATGCGCTCCTACGCCGCGAGCCGGTGGGAGGTGATCTGGAAGCTTCGCGTCCCCTCGGCGCTTCCGTACATCTTCGCCGCGCTGAAGGTGTCGGCGACAGCGAGCGTCGTCGGCGCGATCATCGGCGAGCTGCCGTCGTCGATCCAGGACGGCCTCGGCGGCAAGATCATCGTCTTCAACCAGTACTACTCGCTCGACCCGACACAGCTCTGGGCGACGAACCTGATCGCTGCTCTGCTCGGGATCGCGTTTTTCCTGGTCATTCTCCTCGCCGAGAAGATCGTTGTCCGCCGCGCGCCGGAGAACCTCGTTTGAGCGTCGTCCACGTCGATCAGGTCACGAAGCGGTTCGGCCGTCTGACCGCGCTGCAGGAGATCGACCTCTCGATCGAGGAAGGCGAGTTCATCTCGCTGATCGGCCCGTCCGGCTGCGGAAAGTCGACGCTGCTGCGCGTCATGGGCGATCTCACGGACACGACTGAGGGGAAGGTCATCGTCAACGGGAAGCCGGCGCGCCAGGCGCGGATCGACCGCGACTACGGGATCGTCTTCCAGGACGCGACGCTCTACGACTGGCGCACGGTCTCGAAGAACATCTCGCTGCCGCTCGAGCTGGCGCGCTGGGACCGCAAGCGCCGCGCGGCGCGCGTGCAGGAGATGCTCGAGCTCGTCGAGCTCGATGGCTTCCAGGACAACTACCCGTGGCAGCTGTCGGGCGGCATGCAGCAACGCGTCTCGATCGCGCGTGCGCTCTCGTTCGACCCGGCGCTCCTGTTGATGGACGAGCCGTTCGGCGCGCTCGACGAGATGACGCGTGAGCGCCTGAACATGGAGCTGCTGCGCATCTGGGAGCACAGCGGCTCGACCGTCGTCTTCGTCACGCACTCGATCGCCGAAGCCGTCTTCCTGTCGACGCGCGTCGTCGTGATGTCGCCGCGGCCGGGGCGGATCTCGAGCGTGGTCCAGATCGACCTCCCGCAGCCGCGTACCGCCGCGACGCGAGAGGAGCCGCGGTTCTTCGAGCTCGTGACCGAGGTCCGCGAGGCACTTCACCTTGGCGCCGACGAGCCCGGTCGCGAGCGCACGGAGGCGACCGCGTGAGCTCGACCGCGCCCGTCGCCGTCCAGCCGGCGCCGGGACGCGCGCTGGGCCAGCTCGTCGGCCGCCGCCTGCGCGACTGGGTCCCTGCCGTCGTCGTCCTCGTCCTCGCGATCGCCGCGTGGCAGGCCGCGATTCCGCTGTTCCACATCCACAAGTTCCTGCTTCCGCAGCCGTCCACGATCTGGGACACGTTCTGGAGCAACCGTGGCGAGCTCCTGCGCGCGGGCTGGTCGACGTTCGAGGAGGCGCTCGGCGGCTTCGCGATCGGCTCCGGTCTGGCGATCCTCGTCGCGCTCGCGCTCGCGCGCTGGCGGCCGCTCGGCCGCGCGTTCATGCCCTACGCGATCGCGGCCAACGCGGTCCCGATCATCGCGTTCGCGCCGATCGCGAACGCGTGGTTTTCACCATTCAGCAAGAGCTCGAAGATCGTGATCGCCGCAGTGCTCTGCTTCTTCCCGGTCCTCGTCAACGCGCTGCGTGGCCTCACGTCCGTGCGCCCCGAGTCGCTCGAGCTGATGCACTCGTACGCCGCGGGCCAGATTGCGATCTTCCGGCGCGTGCGCATCCCGAACGCCCTGCCGTTCATCTTCACGGGCCTGAAGGTCTCGAGCGTGCTTGCAATGATCGGCGCAATCGTCGCCGAATACTTCGGCGGGACGCTCGGCGACCTGGGCACGTTGATCCGCAGCCAGTACCAGGTCTTCGACTACCCCGACGCGTGGGCCGGGATCCTCGTTGCCTGCCTGTACGGGATCGGGTTCTACCTCGCGATCGCCCTCGCCGAGCGGCTGACGCTTCGCTGGCAGCCATCGACTTTCGACTGAGAACCCGCGACAATTGCCGCTGGATCACGACCGGAAAGGGGCTTGGATGAAGCACGGGAAGCAGTGGTTTGGTGGGCTCGCGGTGGTCGCGGCCGCGGCGGTCTGCGCGGTCGGGCCGGCGAGTGCCGCGCCGCGACAGCACCACGCTCAGAAACTGACGAAGATCACCTTGCAGTCGAAGTGGGTCGCACAGGCGCAGTTCGCGGGCTACTACGCCGCCGCGGCGAAGGGGTACTACCGGCAGATGGGTCTGGACGTGACGATCAAGCCCGGCGGACCGGACATCATCCCGGAGACCGCCGTCGCGGGTGGCCAGGCGCAGTTCGGGATCGACTGGCTCCCGAGCCTGATGTCGACTCGCGACAAGGGCGTCGATCTCGTCAACATCGCGCAGGTGTTCACGCGGAGCGGGCTGACGCTGATCTCGTGGAAGGACACGGGAATCAACAGCGTCGCGAAGATGAAGGGCAAGACCGTCGCGAACTGGCTCGGCGGCAACGAGTACGAGGTCTTCGCAGCACTGGCCAAGTTCGGAATGGACCCGGTCAAGCAGAAGGGCGTCACGATCTTCCAGCAGCCGTTCGACATGAACTTCTTCATGAAGCGCCAGGTC
>VAXB01000133.1 GCA_005883995.1 Actinomycetota bacterium | reverse complement strand
CGTCAGCGGCTGATGGCGACCGAGCAGCTGATCAATCTCCGCAGCACCTTGACCGACGGCTTCAACGTCGAGACGACGGCGAGTCCAGGCGACGGACGGGGCGGGACCTGCAGCGGCGACTCCGGCGGCCCGCTCCTCTACGACTCTTCGGACACGATCGTCGCGGTCGATTCGTTCGGCCTGAACGGCAATTGCCGCGGAACCGACTTCATGTACCGCGTCGACCGTGAGCCGGTGCTCGACTGGATCCTCGCGCTCGCGCCTGCGTCGGAGCGCGCGCTGATCCACGTCGTCTCGCTCTAGCCCGTAGCGTTCGCGGCCGCGTGGTTGCGATCGTTCCGTATCGCCCAGCCTGGGCCGCGGAGTTCGCGCGGCTCGAGCGTCGGCTCGACGACATCCTCGGCACGCGCGCGCTCAGGATCGACCACATCGGCTCGACCGCGGTGCCGGGGCTCGCGTCGAAGGACGTGATCGACATCCAGGTGACGGTTGCACGTCTCGCGGACGCCGATCCGCTCGCGGCCGCAGGCTTTCGCGCCCAGCCGTTCCTGCGCGACCACGTGCCGCCGGGCGCGGTCGACGACGAGCGCGAATGGACCAAACGGTTCTTCAACCTCCCCGACGACGAGCGGCGCGGGAACGTCCACATCCGCGTCGACGGGAGGGCGAACCAGCGGTACCCCCTCCTGTTTCGCGACTACCTGCGGGCGTATCCGTCGGCGGCGGAGGCGTACGGCCGTCTGAAGGTCAGCCTGGCGAAGGAGCTAGCGGACGCGGAGAGCTACCCCGACGTCAAGGATCCCGCGTGCGACCTGATCTGGATCGCGGCGGAGGACTGGGCCGCCGCGACCGGTTGGGTGCTCGGAACGACTTCCTAGCCGGAGACGAGCCGCGCCTCGAGCCGCTCCTCGCCCGACGACGAGACGCGGTATGCGCCCGCACCCGCACGGGACGTGACGACCTCCGTGAGCTCGCGACCGTCGAACCGCACCGCTGCGGCGTCGTCGATCGCGATCCCTGGTGGGAAGCCGCCCCGGACGAGCTCCGCATAACGCGGGCGGCGAAGCGCCTCTCCGTCGTAGTGGGGGCACGCGCTGCCGGGCAGGAACCCCAGGCACTCCATCGGCTCGAGCTGCGGCCCGAACGAGTCGGTCACGGCGTGCTCGAACCAGCAGATCGCGCCGGCGCTCCAGCCGGTGAGTACGACTCCGGTGTCCCAAGCCTCCCGCAGGACGGCGTCGAAGCCGTGCGTGCGCCAGATCGCGAGCATGTTCGCGGTGTTCCCGCCGGGAACGACGACGACGTCGCTCGCGAGTGTCCGCTCGCGCAGGTCGGACGGCGGCCACGGGAAGAAGTGCGCGTGCGACATCGATGCGCCGAGTGCGCGGAGGCGGGTGTACCACGCAAGCGTTCCGGCCGGATCCTCGTTCGCGGCGGTCGGCACCACCAGGACCTCGCGGCCCCGGGCGTGCTGCAGCACATCGTCGAGCAGCGGCTCGTTCGGATAGCCGCCCATGGCGATGATCGGCATAAGCGCGAGTATTGCAGGGGATTTATGAGAGGATCCCCGCCTTGACCGACGACCGCTACGTCTACGACTTCGACGAGCCCGCGGCAGGCGGGCGCGAGCTGCTCGGCGGCAAGGGCATCGGGCTCGCCGAGATGACGCAGATGGGCGTGCCCGTTCCGGCCGGCTTCACGATCACCACGGATGCGTGCCGCGCCTACATGGCGAGCGGCAACTCGCTCCCCGAGGGCCTGGAGGCCGAGGTCGACACGCATCTGGAGGCGCTGCAGCGGAAGTCCGGCAAGCGATTCGGCGATTCCGACGATCCCCTGCTCGTCTCCGTCCGCTCCGGCGCTGCGATCTCGATGCCGGGGATGATGGACACGATCCTCAACCTCGGCCTCGACGACGCCG
>VAXB01000105.1 GCA_005883995.1 Actinomycetota bacterium | reverse complement strand
AGGAGGATGTGCATCGCGTACATCCGCGACTCGAACTCGTGGCGGCCGGGATACGGGTCACCCCAGACGAGCTGCGCGAGGTTCGCGCCGACGAATGGGATCGACATCAACACGGCGTAGCCGATCGCGAGCCCCATTCCCGACAGCAGGTCGTCGACCATCGAATAGCCGAGGTAGCCCTCGAGCAGCGCGAGCACGAGCATCGTGAGCCCGATGTAGTAGGTGAGGTCGCGCGGCTTGCGGAACGCACCCGTGAAGAAGATCCGCAGCATGTGCACGACGATCGCGCCGACGAACACGTCCGCCGCCCAGTGGTGCGTCTGCCGGATCAGCAGTCCCGCCTTGACCTTCAGCGAGATGTCGACGGTCGACTTGTACGCGTCGCTCATCGTGCGTCCCTGCAGCGGCAGGTAGCTGCCGTGGTAGGTCACCTGCTGCAGGCTCGGCTTGAAGAAGAACGTCAGGTAGATCCCCGTCATCACGAGGACGACGAACGAGTAGAGCGCGACCTCGCCGAGCAGGAACGACCAGTGGTCGGGGAAGACGTAGCGCATCGTCTTCTTGATGAACGGCGCGGTGCCGCTGCGCTCGTCGACGAACCTGACGGCGCCCTTGATCACGAGCGTGCTCCGTGCAAGCGGACTCCCCACCAGGAAGGCCCGACGGGGCCGGAGAAGTTCCCGGCCGCGACGAGCTCGCCGCGGGGCCCGACCGCGAGCGGTAGCTGCGGCAGGTCGCGTCCCGCCGGGCCGAAGATCACCTTGCCGGCCTTCGCGGGATCGAACGTCGAGTAGTGGCACGGGCAGACGAAGGCCGCGCGCGGCTCGACGACGGCGAACGTCGGCTTGCGATAGAGGGAGATCGCGCAGCCCGCGTGCGTGCAGATCTTCGAGTACGCGAGGATCCCGTCCGGCGCCCAGCTGTTGCGGTCGCTCGGCAGCTGCAGCTGCGCGGGCTTCAGCCGCACGACGACGAGCGGCGCACCCATCTGCTCCCGGTCCGCGTGCTGTGGGAACGCGGTGTACATCACGCCCTCTTCGATGTCGTCGACATGGAAGACGCGGCCGACCTCGTCGACGAGCCGCCGCCCTCGCCGCCAGGGCGTCGTGTAGAGCGAGCCGGTATGGAAGACGGGCCCGAGCGAGGCGACGGGCGCAAGCAGCGCAACGCCGAACGCAGCACCGGCGGCGCCGCCGGCGGTCCAGAGGAGCTTGCGCCGCGTGAACCTCTGCCCGGTCTCGGCGAAGATCTGCTCGACCTCCTCTTGTTCCTCCGGGTTGGCCGGCGGCTTGTACTCCTCCTCGTCCTCGTCGTCGATCACGCGCGTTGCGAGCGCCACGCACGCCACAGCGAGGAACAGGAACCCGAGCCCGAGCGACAGTCCGAGGAACTGCGTCTGCCGCGGGATCGAATCGATCGCGTAGACGGCCACGAACGCCGCCGCGCAGATCGCGGCCGCGATGAGCGCCGCCGCGACGAAGCCCTCGGCGCGCGCATTCGGGAAGTCCGGGCGCACGATCCGTTCGCGCTCGGCACCGAGCCGCGGCTTGCGGCGGCCGCGGCCGAGAACGAGCACGACGAGGGCGGCGAGCCAGCGCCTCATGCGTGCAGCCGCTTTCCGATGATCAGGCAGGCGACGATCGCGCCGAGAACGCCGACGAACCACGCGACGAGCCCTTCCGGGACAGGCCCGATGTGCCCGAGCGCCCACCCGCCGCGATCGTCCGGATGCTTCGTGTACTGGATGTAGCGGATCAGCGAATCGACCTGTGAGTCGCTCAGCCGCTTCTTCGAGAAGCGCGGCATCAGGTACGGGCCGATCCGCACCGCCTCGGCGATCTGCGTCGGCGTTGCGTTCTCGAGCGGCGGTGCGATCGCGCCGGTGACGTAGCCGCCCTGGGCGACCGCCTGGTGGCAGCCCGCGCAGTTTTCGACGAAGAGCTGTTGCCCGGCGGCGAGATTGCCGCGCTCCGGGTGCGGCGTCGGGATCGCGGGGCCGCCGCCGAGCGACGCGACGTACGCGGTCAGCGCGCGCAGCTCATTTCGGTCGAACAGCACCCTGCTGCGCCTCGGCTGCCGATTCGGATCCGGCAGCGGCATGTAGCCGGTGCGCAGGTAGAAGTCCGCCGCGAGCGCGCCGACGCCGCGGAGTGGCGGGCCGAGGCCCTTGATGTCGCCGGCGCCTTTGACGGGCGTCGTGATACCGCGACCGTCGGGGCCGTGGCAGGTGACACAGTTTCCCCCGTAGAGCTGCTCGCCGTACTGCACGTCGGAGGTACCGGGCGGGACGTTGACGTGGACGATCCCGGACCGCGGCGGATCCGCGGCGGCGACCGGCGCAACGGCGAGCGCTGCGAGCAGCGTCAGCACGGCGAGCCGTCTCATGCCTGACGGCACGATCCGTGGACGATCGCGCCGATCCCCTGGAGCAGGATCGCGTTGAACAGGACGATGTTCCCCAGCATCGCGCCCCACACGAAGAAGTGCCGGCGTCCGCGTGGCGCCGGCCCGTCGTATTCGAGGTCGCGTGTCGCGAGAAAGACGCTGATCGCCGCCGCCTCCGCGGTAGCGGCGAACATCAACCCCACGCTCATCAGGGTCGCCTGCCAGGTCACGAGATCGATTCCCCAGTGCACGCTCCCGCGGTTGCAGTTCGCCTGAGCGACGGCGAACCCGAGAAGCAGCTGCGTCGCCCACACGAACGCCGCGGCGAAGAGGCCGTACCACTGGAAGAGCTCGGTGAAGCGCGTCCTCATAGCGACGGCGACACCTGCACGAGCGTGACGATGATCGCCAGCGCGTTGACGAAGTGCCAGTACCACGTGATTGCCGAGAGGCCGACGAGGCGGTACGACGTGATCCCGCGGACGAGCCGCAGAAGAATCCACGCGGTGAGGACGACGCCGACGAAGACGTGTGCGTGGTGCGCTCCGACGAGCGTGAAGTAGATCGATCCGTACGACGTCGCGGACGGCGAGAACTTGCTGAGGTCGTCGACGAAGAAGTGCAGCTGGAGGGCGAGGTACGTCACCTGCAGCGTGAGCGCGATCAGCAACGCGAAGCGCGCGTCCGAGGCGAAGCCCCGTCGCGCGCGAACCAACGCGTACTGCATCGCGCCGCTCGTCGAGACGAGCACGCCGGTCAGGAACAGCGGCACCGCGACCTTCGGCTCGGGAACGCCGTGCGGCGGCCACGGGTTGTTGCGGATCCGCAGGTGGAAGTACGTGACCAGCAGCGCGCCGAAGACCATCGCCTCGCCGGCGACGAAGACCGCCATTCCCCACCAGCCGATCGGCCGCGAGATCCGCTGCGCGTACGACGCGGTGCTCATTCCTCCGCCGGCTCCTTCAGGTGCCACGCCGCGAGGATCAGCGCCGAGATCGCGATGAAGATCCCCGCGATCACGTAGTGCGTGGTCAGCAGCATGATGAACACGATGCTGAGCGCGAACGCGAGCAGGATCGGCCAGCCGGACTCCGACGGCATCTCGAGCACTTCGTCCAGGACGCCGTCACGCACAGTCGACGCCGGCGTCTCGTGCCCGCTCTCGAGCACGAGCTGGCCCCGCTCGAACCGCCGCACGTCGTCCTCCCGATCCTCGCGGTCCCAGTTCGGGTATGGGCTCCTCACGATCGGGATGACCGCGAAGTTGTAGTGCGGCGGCGGCGACGTCGTCGCCCACTCGAGCGTCCCCCCGTAGAACGGATCCGGGCCCGACGGAACGCCGCGGAAGCGACTCCACAGCAGGTTCCCGAACACCATTAGCAGCCCGACGGTGAGCAGGAACGAGCCGATCGTCTCGGCGAGGTTGTACGCCTCCCAGCCGAGACCCGGCGCGTACGTGTAGATGCGCCGCGTCATCCCGAGCAGGCCGACGATGTGCATCGGGAAGAACGTCAGCATCGTCCCGACGAACGTGACCCAGAACGACGCCTTGGCCCACCCCTCGTGGTACATGCGGCCGGTGACCTTGGGGAACCAGTAGTACATCCCGCCGAGCAGCGGGAAGACGGCGGCGCCGAAGATGATGAAGTGGAAGTGCGCGACGACGAAGTACGAGTCCGTCGTCGCCTGGTCGAACGGGATCGCCGCGAACATGATCCCGGACAGGCCGCCGATCACGAACAGCGCGATGAAGCCGCCGATGAAAAGCAGCGGTGCGCGGAAATCGGGCTTGCCGAGGTTGACCGTGAAGAGCCAGGCGAAGATCTGGATCGTCGACGGGATCACGACCATCATCGACGCGCCGGCGAAGAAGATCAGCTGCGCGGTCGCGATCCCTGTCGCGAACATGTGGTGCGCCCACACGCCGAAGCCGATGAAGGCGACGAGCAGTTCTGCCAGCGCGACGAGCGGGAACGCGATCATCTTCCGCTTCGCGAACGTCGGGATGATCGACGTCGCGATGCCCATCGCGGGCAGGATGATGATGTACACCTCGGGGTGACCGAAGAACCAGAACAGGTGCTGCCATAACAGCGGGTCACCGCCGTGCGCGACGTCGAAGAAGTGGAAGCCCGCCTTCCGCTGAAGCTCCAGGAAGAGCAGGTCGACCGTCAGCACCGGGAGCGCGAACACGAGCGAGAACGAGACGGCGAGGATCGCGTACGCGAACAGCGGCATCCGGTTCAGCGACATCCCTGGGGCGCGCAGCTTGAACACGGTCACGATCAGGTTGATCGCGCCGGCCGTGGACGAGATCCCGTTGAAGATCAGCCCGAGCGCGTAGAAATCGACGTTCAGGCCTGGATCGAACTGGCGGGTGTTCAGCGGCGTGTAACAGAACCAGCCGCAGTTGGGCGCCTTGCCGAGAAAGACGCTCGAGTAGAGGAACAGGCCCGACGCGAGGAAGATCCAGTAACTCAGAGCGTTCATGCGCGGGAACGCCATGTCGCGCGCGCCGATCATCAGCGGGATCAGGTAGTTGCCGAACGCGCCGATGCCGATCGGCACGATGAAGAAGAAGATCATCGTGACGCCGTGCATCGTCATCGCCTGGTTGTAGGCGTCCGGACCGAGGACCTTCCCGTTCGCGCCGGCAAGCTGCGTGCGGATCAGCAACGCCTCGATGCCGCCGGCGCCGAAGAACGCGAGGGTCGTGAACAGGTAGAGCAGCCCGATCCGTTTGTGGTCGACCGTCGTCAGCCAGCCGAGCAGGCCTGGCCGCTCCTCCCAGATCCGTTCGAGGCGGTCGGCGCGCTCGCGCGAGCGCGGCGGAAGCGTTTCGACGGCTATTTGAGCGCCTCCAGGTAGTCGATCAGCGACGTGAAGTCCTGCTGCGACATCTGGACCTGCGGCATCTTGTTTCCGGGCTTCGCGTGCTGCGGGTCGCGCACCCAGTCCTCGAGCTGCGGGCGGGTGTTCGCCATCGTCCCGGCGGCGAGCGTCGTGCGTGACGCGAGGTGCGTGAGATCGGGGCCGACCAGGCCGCGTGCCGCAGTGCCGCGGATCTGGTGGCAGTTCGCGCAGCCGTTGTTCATGAACACCTGCTCGCCGGGCATGCCGGTCGCCTGCGCCGGCGCCTTCTGGCGCCTGAGCCACGCGTCGAACTGCGCCCGCGGCTGCGCGAAGACGATCACGTCCATGTGCGCGTGCTGCAGGCCGCAGAACTCCGCGCACTTGCCGCGGTACTCGCCGGCGCGGTTGGCGTAGAAGAGGATGCTGCCGACCTGCCCCGGAACGAGGTCGATCTTCCGGTTGAGCTCCGGGACCCAGAAGCTGTGGATGACGTCGTCCGTCGTCCCCTTGATGTTCACGCGCGTGAGCGTCGGGATGTGGAGCTCGTTCGCTGTGACGACCGTCGTGCCGGGGTAGCGGAGCTCCCACCAGAACTGATGGCCGATCACCTTGACCGTCATCGACGTCGTGCGCGGGTTCGGCGCGGCCGTCGACTGGATGACGAAGATGTTCGAGTAGACGAAGAGCGCCGACAGGATGATCAGCGGCAGCCCGATCCCGAGCCCGATCACGAGGCCGGTCGCGTGCTTCTCGCCGCCGCCGAACGGCAGCGAGTCGCGCCGGCGCCTGAAGTAGCCGAGCAGAAGCAGGAACGCGACGACCGACAGCCCGATCGTCGAGCCGACGAACATGATCCAGCCGAGCATCGTGATGCGATGTTCAGGCGGGCTGTGCGGGTCCAGGACGTTCTGACCCGCGGCAAGGGCGAGGACCCCGACGGCCGCTCCCGACATCACCGCTTCTGATTCCGACGAGCAGCCCGCGGCAAACCAGCGACCTACACTCCGACGGTGCGCCGGGCGCTGATCGCCGTCGGAGTCGCGCTCCTCGTCGTGGCGCTCGTGCCTCCTGTTGCCAGGTGGGGCGAGGACCGATCGTTCGCCGTGCACATGGCCCAGCACCTGCTGCTCGGGGACCTCGCGCCGCTCGTCCTGGCGATCGCGCTCGTGCCGAGGCTGCCGCGCGCCGTCGCGGCGGCCGCCCTGCCGCTGTGGGTCGTGAACCTGGCCGTGTGGCACATCCCGGTCGTGATGGAGGCGGCGCTGCACCACGGGGCGGTGCACCTGGCCCAGCACGTCGCGCTCTTCGCGGCCGGCTTTTTGCTCTGGGCGGCGATCCTGTGGTCACCGCTCGGAATCGGCACGAGGATCGTCCTCGTGGCCGGGATGATGGTGACCGGGATCGCGCTCTCGAGCGTCCTGATCTGGTGGCCGCGGGTCCTCTACTCCACGTACCTCCACGCGCACGAGCTCGGCGGCATGTCGCCGCTGACGGACCAGCGAACCGGCGGCGGCCTGATGCTGGTGGAAGGAATGCTGGTCGGGCTGGCCGCCGCGGCGTGGCTGATCCTGGCCGTGCTGCGCGAGGATGCAACCCAGCGCCAGCCGACCCCCGCTGCGCCTCGCGCCCTGCGCCAAAAAAAGGGTCAGACCCGGAGGGTCTGACCCCTCGCCCCTTCAAGGGTCAGACCCTCCGGGTCTGACCCCTTTTACGCTTCGTCGCGCGCCAGCAATCTCGTCGCCGTGGCTTTGAAGCTCGCCACGACTTGCGCGCCTGCTCGGAGCTCCAGTCGCTCGGCCGACGCCGTCGTCACCTCGGCGGTCAGGCGCCTCAGCCGCACGCGGACGCGGTTGCCGACCCGCGCCACCGAGACGATCTCCTCGGCGAGATGGTTCTGCGCGGAATCGTCGGGCGCGCCGAGGCCGAGCGAGACCTCCCACGGGTAGATCACGACGTCGACGGCACCCGTGCACCGGTCACTCGAGTACACCGCGGCTCCGGCGTCGAGACGCACCTCCGTCAGGCCGTCCGGCCGCGGCTCCGCGACGCCTCGCAGGACGTTCGCTCCGGCGAAGCTCGCGACGACGTCGTCGCGCGGCGCGCCGAGCAGCTCGGCCGCCGTCCCGACCTGGCGCACGCGCCCCTCGCTGATCACGCCGATCCGGTCCGCGACCGCCGCCGCATCCTCGAAGTCGTGCGTCACGAGCAGCGTCGGAAGCGCGAGCTCGCGCAGCACGTCGTGCAGCTCGCCGCGCACGTTCCCGCGCGTATGTGGATCGAGTGCGCTGAGCGGCTCGTCCAGCAGCAGCACGCGCGGCCGCCGCGCCAGCGCCCGAGCGAGCGCGACGCGTTGCCGCTCGCCGCCCGACAACCCGCCCGGCTTCTCCTTCGCGAGGTGCGCGATCCGGAACCGGTCGAGCAACCCGTCGGCCGCGCCGCCACCGAACGTGACGTTCTGCTCGACGCTCAGGTGCGGGAAGAGCGCGTAATCCTGGAACACGAACCCGACGGAACGCTCCTCGGCGCGGACGTCGACGCCGTCGCCGAACCAGACGTCGTCGCCGCAGCGAATGCGTCCGCGCGCAGGCGTCACGAGGCCCGCGACCGCACGCAGCACCGTCGTCTTCCCCGCGCCCGACGGCCCGACGAGCGCGACCGTCTCGCCGGCGACGTCGAGCGCTAGCTCGACGTCGAAGTCGCGAGTCGCGACGGAGAAATCCAGCTGAAGCGAAGCCATCCGACCAGTTTGAGAGTGACGAGGATCCCCGCGCCGACGAGGATGAACAGCGCGCCGATCGCCAGCGCGACGTCGAAGTTCTGCTCGAACTGCGCGTAGATCGCGAGCGGCAGCGTCTGCGTCACGCCCTGCAGCGACCCGGCGAAGATGATCGTCGCGCCGAACTCGCCGAGCCCCCGCGCGAGCGCGAGCGCCGAGGCCGCTCCGAGCCCGCCTGCCGCGAGCGGAAGCGCGACGCGAAAGAACACGCGCCACGGCCCCGCGCCGAGCGTGCGTGCCGCCGCGAAGAAATTCGTGTCGACCGCTTCGAACGCCGCGACCGCGCCGCGCACGTAGAACGGGCTCTCGACGCCGCCCGAACGCAGCCAGCAGCGCGATGCCTGCGACGGCCGGCGGGAGCACGAGCGGCAACTCGACGAGCGTCAGCACGGCCCCGCGTCCCGGGAAGCGCCGCCGCGCAAGCAGGTACGCCGTCGGCGTCCCGAAAGCGAGCACGCAGGCGTGCGCGATCGCGCTTGTCTTCAGGCTGACGACGAGCGCGTCGCGCGTGACCGGGTCGTCCAGCTGCCGGAAGAGATGGCCGATCGGAACGCGCGCGAAGATCGCGACGAGCGGCAGCAACAGGAACGCGAAGGCGACGGCGGCGGCCAGCCCGAACACCGCCGCGAAGAGCTGCCTCATTTCTTCTTCAGCGGCGGGACGCCGAACCCGGCGCGCTGCAACAGCGTACGGCCGCGCTTCGACAGCACTTTCTTCACGAACGCTGTCGCAGCCGCGCTCGGCTTGACGACGGCGAGCTCGTAGCGGATCGGCGGCTGCGCCCAGCCGGGGAGCGGAACGACGCGCACCTTCCCCGCGACCGGCCTCGCGTCGGTGACGTAGACGAAGCCGGCGTCCGCCTCCCCCAACGCGACCTTCGCGACGATTCCCTTCACGTCCGTCTCCTGGCTGACGACGTTCTTCGTGACGTCGACGGTGATGCCGAGCGCATCGAGGATCTGCCGCGTGTACGACCCGATCGGCACGCTCTTGTCCCCGATCACGACGCGAAGACCGGACCGGCGCAGGTCGTACACCGACGAGATGTGCGCCGGGTTCGAGCGCGGCACGATCACGACGAGCTTGTTCGTCGCGAACGTCACCGGCTTCCGTACGACGCCCTGGTGGTACAGGAGCTCGGGATACTTCGGGCTCGCGGCGGCGTACACGTCGGCGGGCGCGCCCTGCTGGAGCTGCAGCGCGAGCTGATCGGAGCCGAGGAAGCTGTAGCGCGGCGTCCTGTCGATCTGCGGGAAGACGCCCGTCAGGGAGGCGGCCGCGAACACGGTGATCGGCCCGGCACCGATCGACGCCGACGGCACGAACAGCGCAACGAGCGCGACGAGAACGACCGCGCGCTTCACCGCTCCACCATGATCGACGTCGATTTCACCACCGCGGTCGCGGGCGAGCCGCGCTCGAGGCCGAGCTCGGCGACGGCGTCCGCGGTCACGATCGCGGTGATCTCCACGGGCTCTGTGACGGCGATCTGCACCTGCGCGAGCAACCCTTCGACGCGCACCGACTGCACGACCCCCGGGAAGCGGTTCCGCGCGCTCAACGCGTGCGGCTCGCGCCGTCGGAGCCGGTCGACCTCGCGGGCCGCGATCACGCGCCGGTTCGCCGCGTCCCGCTTGACCTGGATGCGCCCCTGCCGGTCCCAGCGCCGGAGCGTGTCGAGGCTGATCCCGAGCGCGCGCGCCGCTTCGCTCGCCGTGTAGGTCGCCGCCGCCACGGCGCGGAGGCTATGTCATAGGCATTGCCTATGCAACTGCTACTGGCCGAAGGCGCCGATCGTGTAGCCCTTCTTCTTCAAATCCTGCGTCGCCTGGCTTCCCTCCTGCGCCGCCGTCCGAAGCGTGGAGACGAGCGCCGCAACCTTTGCCCGGTCGCCGTTGTTCGCGGCGGTCTTCATCTGACCGAAGACTGTCGCGAACCTGTGCAGCGAGTCGGCGATCTTCGTGTTGTCGGTGGCCGCGTCCTTCGGGGGCTTCAGCTTGTCGATGTCGGAAGCCGTCCGCTCGATCTTCCCCTGCGCCGTCCCGAGCTGCGTCCCGAGCAGCTTCAGATTCGTGCCGATCGAGCCGAAGTTGAGGCCCGCCAGGTCGCTCCGCAGCTGCGAGCCCTCCGCCTTCAGCTTCTGCTCGTAGTCGGACTTGGACAGCTGCCCGCTGCCACCGCCGCACGCCGCCAAACCGACCACTGCGACCACCCCCGCAGCCGCAGCGGCCCTTCTGCCTGCCTCCCGCATGCCTCCCCCTCCGTCGCTACGCTTTCGCCCGCCGGGGTGCCCGTGCCGGGCTGAGATCACACCCGTCGAACCTGATCCGGTTCGTACCGGCGAAGGGAGCATCGCATGCGCGAAACACCGATGTGGGGAATCACGCCCGTGCCCGAGCGGCTTCGGGTGCTCGGCGGCGTCGACACGACGCTCCTGTGGACGAACCTCGGGATCTCGCTGCTCGTTCTGGTGCTCCCTGCGTACTTCGACCTCTCGCTGAAGAAGGCGCTGCTCGCGACGCTCGTCGGCGGCGCGATCGGCAACGGGATGCTCGCACTCGCCGCGTTGATCGGCGCCGACGCCCGCGTGCCGACGATGGTGCTGCAGCGCGCACCGCTCGGGCAGCGCGGTTCGTACGCCGCGACCGTCCTGAACGTGATCCAGTGTCTCGGCTGGGCGATCTTCGAGCTGATCGTGATCGCGACGGCGGCCGGCCTCCTGTGCGACAAGCTGTTCGGCTTCCGCGCGATCTGGTTCTGGAAGCTCCTGTTCGGCGTCGTCACGACGGTGCTCGCATTGCTCGGGCCGATCGGCTTCGTCCGCCGCTTCGTGCGGAAGTTCGCGATCTGGGCCGTCCTCGCGTCGCTCGTGTACCTGACGTGGTGGATCCTCGACGGAGCGAACGTCGGCCACCTGTGGTCGCACCCCGGCGCGCACAAGGGCTCGTTCTGGCTCGCCGTCGACACCGTCGTCGCGGTGACCGTCTCCTGGGCGCCGCTCGTCGCCGACTACACGCGCTTCTCGCGCGACCGCCGCACCGCGTTCTTCGGCGTCGGCATCGGCTACTTCCTGCCGACGCTCTACCAGTTCGGGTTCGGCTCGATCCTCGTCCTCTCACGCGGCGTCGACCCGAATCACCCGGAGCTGATCCTCGCGACGATCGCCGGCGGCGGCGCGGCGGCGGCGCTGGCACTGCTCGCGCTGACGGTGGACGAGACGGACGAGGCATTCGCGAACGTCTACTCCTGCGCCGTCTCGATCCAGAACCTCGTGCCGCGGGTCTCCCAGCGGGCTCTGATCGTCGCCGTCTCGGCGCTCGCGACGCTGGGCGCGATCGCGATCGACATGCGCAGCTACCAGCGTTTCCTGCTACTCCTCGGAGCCGTGTTCGTGCCGCTGCTCGGCGTGCTCGTCGCCGATTGGCTGCTCGCCGGCGCCCATTACGACGAGGCCGACGTCTTCGGCTCGCGGCCGATCCGGGTCGGCCCGGTGATCTCGTGGGTCTGCGGCTTCGTCGCCTACGAGTGGCTCTACCAGCCGACGGGGCTCGGGTTCTGGTCACGCCTGGTCGCGCATCTGCCGACGCCGTCGTACGCAATCGGCGCGTCGGTTCCGGGCTTCGTCGTCGCCTTCCTCCTGACGGCCGCGTTCGCGGCACTAGGCTCCTCGCGTGCCGCCGCTCGCGCTCGTCGGGAACCTCTCGTTCGATCTCGTTGACGGGAGGCCGCCGCAGATCGGCGGCGCTCCCATCCACTGCGGCCGCGCACTGCGAATGCTCGACGCTCGTGCGACCGTCATCGGCCGCTGCGCGGAGCAGGATGTCGAGGGGTTCCGGAAGGGCTTCGCGACGCTGGGGCTCCCCGCGAAGGTCGTCGCGGCCGGTCCCGCGACGACGACCTTCACGTTCACCTACGACGGCGACCACCGGACGGGGGAGATCACCGCGCTCGGCACCCCGTGGACGCGCGCCGACGTGCGGCTCGTGCCGCGCGGCGCGTGGGTGCACGTCGGCGCGTTGCTCGAGGACGACTTCCCGTCCTCGGTGATCGCAGCTCTCGCACGTGACCGGCGGTTGTCATTCGACGGTCAGGGACTGACACGCCGCCGGGAGCTCGGGCCGCTGCGGCTCGAGGCCGGCGCCGATCGCGGCGCGTTGCAGCACATCTCGATCCTGAAGCTCGCGGTCGAGGAAGCGGAGGCGCTCGCCGGCGGAATCGAGCCGCGCGCGCTTGCGGCGCTCGGTCCGCCCGAGGTGCTGGTGACGTTCGGCTCCGACGGCTCGCTCGTCGTCGAGCGCGGCCACGCGACGGAGGTGCGCGCACGTCACGTCGATGCCGATCCGACCGGCTCGGGCGACGCGTTCGCGGCCGCGTACCTCGTCAGCCGCTCGCGTGGGCATTCCGCCGTCGCGGCCGCGCGGCGCGCGACGACGCTGGTCGGCGACATGCTGCGCGCGCGAATCCGATGAACGCCGCGGTCGCGACGGTGCTGGGGACGTGGCTCGTCGACCTCGAGACGGAGGAGCTTGTGACGCAGCTCGACGCGGACGTCGCGCCGCAGCACGTCGACATCGACCTGCCGCTGGTCGTCGCCGCGTCGCGCAGCGGCGCCAACATCGTCGCGGTCGTCAACCGTCGTCCACCACTCGCGATCTCGCACGACGCGGGCCGAACGTGGCGTGAGTCCGGAGGCGGGCTGCCCAAGGGCACCGCGGTCACGGTCGACGACGACAATCCGGACCGGATCCTCTATGCCGCGCGCAACCGGCTGTTCGTGTCGACAGACGGCGGCCGCTTCTGGCGAGCGCTGGTGCTCGAGCTGCCGGAGATCACGGCCGTGGAGTTCGCTTAGGCGCCGCGAACGCGGCACGAAGCCACAAGGGTCGGCGGCTCGGCGCTTTCGCAGGCGCCCGCGTGTGCCGCACGCGGGCGCCTGATGCTCGTGTGATCAGTGCTTCTGTGAGACCTGGAAGCAGGCGACGTCGTACTGCGAGACGGCCGCGGCGTTCGCCGGTGTAGTTGCCGAAACGCCGTTACCGGCGTAGACGGTACCGGCCGTTCCCGGCGTGGTCTCGTTGAAGGCCGATCCGGGTGCGCCGGCGGCGTGGCCCGGCTCAGCGGGAGCGGTCGAACTGAGGCACGTTTGGGAGGGTTGTCCCGTGCCGCTCGGGTTCGCGGTGGCAAATGTCGCCGGCACGCCGATCGCGAACAGGGCGAGCGCCGCGAGCAGGCTGACGATGAGTCTCATCTGGTTTCTCCTTCCGTTCCTGCCTGCCACGTCGGTTCCGAATCGCGCTAGCCGCGACTTGCGGGGCTCCGGTCGTAGTGAGCTGCAAGTCGTGCGAGTGCGAGTGCGCCGAGCATCAGCCCGAAATCGCGGACCGCGATGTCGTACCACTCGCCGTAGCTCAACAGGTTGACGATGATCCCGCCCAGCCAGAGCGCAACGACGTACGCACCCCAGCGCGGCCGGAGAGCGACGAGCAGCCCCGCCGCGATCTCGATCGCGCCGACGGCGTACATGAACTGCTGCGCGGTGCCCGGCACTATCCGGTCGATCCAGTCCGCCAGGTACTGCGGCCAGCTGGTCAACGCGTTGAAGTACTTGTCGATGCCCATCACGACCGGCAACACGACGAAGCCGATCCTCAAGGTGAGATACGCCTGGTAGCGTGGATCGCTGCGGGCGATCGGAGCGTCGCTGGGTGCGACTGCGACAGGGCGACGTCTCTCTGTCTCTTGGCGAAGAGCAGTGCTCATTCGCTGACCTCCCTTCATTCGAGTCGTCGTAGTCAAGGGATTCCGCTCTCGGCACGAGACAAACAGCGTGCGTGACGTGTGTCACCGGGCGAAAAACCGATCGAAGCTGATCCCCGTAGTGGCCGGCTTGAACCGCCAGCCAGAGCACCGAGGATGCGCGACAATCCTCTGTGATGGGAGATGACGCCAACCGACTGCGCAAACGCGTTCGGGACGCAATCGAGGGCCCGGTCAGCGAGTCCGAAAAGTTGTTGAACGACCTGACGACGGCGACGGCCGACACGAGGCTCGCGATCCAGATCAGCGGCTGGGGGAGAGGCCTGGCAGCGGCACTCGAAGAAATCGCGATCGCCGTCGACGAACTGCGCTCCAAATCGCCACCGCGAGACGACGAACAACCTCGGGCGCAGCGAGAGATGGTGCAGGAAGCCGACTCCGAACCGGGACGGACGAAGCCCGAACCCCAGGGCGAGGATTTAGGCGAGGCGAGCGAGGAGCAACTCTTGAACGCGGCGCGAACGTCGCGGGAGGAGACCGCGAAGCTTCATGAGAACACGGAGGCGGCTCGGCGCGAACTCGATCGATAGATCGAGAAGCTGCGAACGCCGTTCGGCGACGCCCTTGTCAGTGACCTTCGTTCGCGCTCGCGCCGCAGGCAAAAGCG
>VAXB01000025.1 GCA_005883995.1 Actinomycetota bacterium | reverse complement strand
CGTTTCGTCCGATTCGAGCTGGACGAGGCTCTTGCCCGGACTGATCGTCGCCGGCGTCGGAATCGGTCTTTCGAACCCGGCGCTCGCGGCCGGCGCATTGCGGGTGGTGGACCCTGCGCGGACCGGCATGGCGTCGGGGATCAACAACACGTTCCGCATCGGCGGCGTGGCGATCGGCGTCGCCGCTCTCGGCGCCCTCCTCGAGAACCGCATCGCTGCTTCGCTCACCTCGACGCCGCAGGGCGACCTTCATTCGCTAGCGAATGTCGTCAGCTCGCGCGGCGTTCGGGGCGTCGCAGCGCACGTCTCCCTCGTCCACCCGGCGCGCGTCGCGTTCGTGGGAGCGTTCGGAGATCTTCTCGTGGTCGGCGCGGTGATGCTGGCCGTCGGTGCCGTCGTCGCGTCGACGACGCTGCGGGAACGGAAGCCCGTTCCCGCAGCGGCCGCGACCGAGCCGGCGGCCTGAGAACGAGCTCCAGGTTGGTCAGCGGCCGTACAGCGCGCTGTAGGCGTCGAGCTGCGCGCCGCGGAGTCGAAGCTCCATCCGCAGCGTCGTGACGGGGTTCTTCTTGCCCGTCCACCCGGCGAGGCCGACGAGCGCGCCGGGTGCGACGTGTTGTCCGCGCGTCACGTCGATCCGCGACAGATGCGCGTAGAGGACGTCGAGGCCGCGGCGATCACGCGTCACGACCGTGTAGCCGTATCCGCGTCCTCGGTCGCCCGCGTAGGTCACCGTCCCACCGACGACCACGGCGACGGCCGACGAGTAGATGCAAGCGATCTCCACCGCATGCCCGGAGCGCACCGCGCCCTCCGTGTTCGAGAGCGGCGCACGCAATCTCGGTGCCGCAGCCGGCGGCTGGTTCAGCGCGGCGAACGTCGTTCTTCCAGCCACGCCGTCGACCCGCACTCCGGCGTAACGCTGGAACCCCTTCAGGGCAGTGCTCGTGGACGCGTCGAACACGCCGCGGCCGCGGTTCGGAAAGCCGTGGTACCGAAGCTCGAACTGCAGCGCTGCGACGTCGCGGCCGACCAGTCCCTGGTGGAGTGAGCGCGTTCCGTAGCCGGGACGGCCGAGCGGGCCGAGCGCCGAGAGCGTGCGCCCGTTGACGACGCTCGTGCTCGCGAGCTGCGCATGGCGTTGGAACGCACGGACCGCGGACGACGTCAGCGGTCCGCGGATTCCGTCGATCGGGCCGTGATAGAAGCCTTTCACGGCAAGCGCCGTCTGCAGTCCCGCGACGTTCGGGTCGGGTCGCGGCGAGTCCGCGCTTGCGACGCTTGCAGTCGCGGTCGTGAGCATCGCTGCGAGGAATACGAGGAGCAGACGCCGTCGCATTCGACTGCGCTTCGACAATCCCCGAGCGGTTCCTGCTCGACGGCGCTCGTATAGTCGGCGGCGGTTTGGAATCCGAGGCCGAAACGTGGATCCGCGGGCACGTCCCCGGCGCGGTGATCGAGGTCGTTCACGAGCGTCCATGGGCGACCGCCGCGCGTGTCGTGCTCGCCGACCGAGTGTCCTGGTTCAAGGCCTGCGCGCCCCTTCAGGCGTTCGAGGTCCGACTCACCGCGGCGCTCGCCAATCGGTGGCCCGACCTACTTCCTGATGTGCTCGCCTGGGACGGCACGCGCGCCTGGCTGCTGCTCGCGGACGCCGGCGAAAGCGTCGGGTTCGGCGGCGACCCGATGCCTTGGATCTCGCTCTTCCCGCGCTACGCGGAGCTCCAGCGGCACGAGACGGCGCACACGGCGGAGCATCTTGCCGACGGTGTACCGGATCGCCGCCTCGCTGCGTTTCCGGCGCTCTACGACGAGATGCTCGAACACGAGCTTCCGATCTCCGCCGACGAGCGCGCGCGGCTACAACGGTTCGCGCCGCGCTTCGCGGCGTTGTGTGCGGAGCTCGCGGACCACGGCATTCCCGAGACTATCCAGCACGACGACCTTCACGGCGCGAACGTCTTGCTGCACGACGGCGCTGCGCGCATTCTCGATTGGGGAGACTCGTGCGTCTCGCATCCATTCCTGTCGCCGTACATCACGTTCGTGCACATCGAGGACGGATTGGACGCCCAAGACGCGCGCTACGGGCGTCTCCGCGACGCATACCTCGAGCCATGGGGGCCGCCGTCCGAGCTTCGGGAGACGTTCGACCTCGCGCAGCGCCTCGGTCCGTTCGCGCACATGTTCAAGGAGATTCGCGTGCTCGATGCGATTGCCGATGGAAATCGCGCGTTGTTCGAGCGGGAGTTCATGCCGGGCTTCGCCCCCGTTGTCGCCGCCTGTGTTGCTGCCGCGATGTAGCTGGCGACCGCTAGTGGTGTGCGCGCCAGCTGACGCTGCCGGTGTCGCAGCTGAAACCGCCGGCCGTCGTCTTCAGCTCGAATGTGCCATGCGCCGCGCCGCCGTTGTCGAGCACGCCGTTCAGCGTGATCTTCTCGCCGCCGGCGCGTTGCTCGTTTGCGTTGAACGTCCGGTCCGCATGGACGGGAAACGGGCCGGAGTCCGAGACCTGGATGTGCGCGTTACCGGCCGGTGGACAAGCGCCGGTGAAGTCGATCCTGAGGTTGGAAACCGTCTTCGCATCCGGAGAGAGGTCGAAGCTGACCGTGTCGCCTCGGTAGGCACCGGTCGAAACGCCGGGCGACGGCGCCGGTGAGCCGGCGCGGTGGACGACCTCGCAGTCTCGCGACACCGTGCTGGATGCGCTCGCGTAGACGACATCGTGCCCGGGCCCGCAGCTGAATCGGTCCCGTCCGGGCCCACCGGCGAGCATGTCGTCGCCGGCGCCGCCGGAGAGGAGATCGTTCCCACCCGACCCGTAGAGACGGTCGGCGCCGCCGCCGCCGTAGAGGCTGTCGTTGCCGGCGAGCCCTTCGAGGATGTCGTTCTGCGCGCCGCCGCGCAAGACGTCGTTGCCGCCCGTCCCGCGGAGGGTACGGCTATCGCGCTCCTGTGCGTGTGATTTCGACCAGGCCGAGCCGGCCAGTGCGAGGACTGCGGCCGCAAGCACAAGCAACACACTGGCCAGCCGCCTGTCGGCGTGCACGCTGACCATTGTTCGAGGGTACCGCGCGAGGGCCGGTTGGCCAAGGGGGCGCTTCTCAGCGAACGGGTTCGACCGAGTCGCCGAAGACGATGCGCCGCGTCTCCACCTGCGTCGGCGTGTACACCTCGATCTGGTACGGCGCGTCGCGGTAGACGACGTAGAGGTTCTGTGGTCGGTCGGGGCGCGACACGGCGATCGCCCCGTTCGGGAGCTGCGCGACGAACAGGTGCTGTCGCGTTGCGGTCTGCTTCACCCGCGCATACGCGTCGGCCTCTCGGTAGGTCGCGACGACGACGTACTTCGCGCCGGGAGCGCCGGCCGTCGCCGCGCCCGTCAGGTATCTCACGTACGTCGTTCCGTCTCTCTTCTGTGTGTACTCGAGCTTCGTTCCCGCGCGCAGACCAAGCCAGTAGACGGATCCTCCCGCGGTTGCGGCGATCGAGCGAAGCTGTGACGGCGAGACGACTTCGGCGTTCACGCCGGCGACGGTTGTCGTCTTCGCCGCGTGATGCTTGCTCGAATCCTTCGAGTTGCGCACCCAGACGAATGCTCCGACGGCCGCGCAGACGACGACGGCAATCGCCACGCCGATGCCGCCGCGGCGACGGACGGGTGCTGTCCGGGATGGTGTGGTAGCGGCGGGTGATGTGTCGTCGCGGCGACTCATCGGAGTGCGCTTACGCGGTGCAGACGGCGTAGGCGGTGATCGTGACGTGTCCGCTGAGGGTTTCGGCCTTGACGACCACGCCCGTCGCCTCCCAGGCCGTCTTGCTCGTTCCGCCCGCAGGCCGCGATGAGTTGACTGCGGCGACGCCGGCCCCCGTGGAAGGAGGTCCGGCGAAGGCACCACCTCCCAGCAGGACCTTGGTTGCAGGACACGTCGCCGTCGACGTGCCGGTTAGCACTCCCACGGCGTTGTTGCTTCCGGCGGTCGGCGTTGCCGTCCCGGTGATGATCTGGACTGCCGTCGGGCCTGCCGGGCCGGTTGCTCCCGTCGCGCCGGTCGCGCCCGTAGCGCCGGCTGTGCCTGCCGGTCCCGCCGGTCCTTGAGCGCCGGTTGGACCAGTTGCTCCGGTTGCCCCGGCCGGCCCTTGTGGTCCCGCTGGTCCTTGCGCACCCGTTGCTCCTGCAGCACCGGTTGTGCCCGTCGCGCCGGTGGGGCCGGCCGGTCCTGTCAGGCCGATTGGCCCCTGCGGCCCCTGCGGTCCCGTGGGCCCCTGCAGGCCCGCCGCCCCTGTCGCCCCGGTGGCCCCCGTCGCGCCGGTTGGGCCGGCCGCCCCGGTTGCTCCCGCGGCGCCGGTGGGGCCGGCCGGTCCTGTGAGGCCGATCGGTCCCTGGGGACCGGCCGGTCCCTGCGGCCCAATCGCGCCGGCGGCTCCTGTTGCGCCGGTCGCACCTTGTGCTCCGGTCGCTCCTGCTGGGCCGGTTGCACCGACTGCACCGGTCGCGCCGGTCAGGCCGACTGGGCCTTGAGGCCCGGTTGCGCCGTCGGCCCCGGCCGGTCCTGTGAGGCCGGTCGGCCCCTGGGGTCCGATTGCGCCCGTGGGCCCGGTCGCCCCCGTCGGCCCCGCTGGGCCAATCGCTCCAGCCGGTCCTTGCGGTCCGGTTGCGCCGTCGGCTCCAGCCGGCCCTGTGAGGCCGGTCGGCCCCTGGGGCCCCAGTGCGCCGGCGGGGCCGGCCGCGCCCGTCGGCCCGACTGGCCCGGTCGCTCCGGCTGGTCCTTGCGGGCCTGTTGCGCCGTCGGCTCCGGCCGGTCCTGTGAGCCCGATCGGGCCCTGCGGGCCGACAGGGCCGTCCGCGCCGGCGGGCCCGGTTGGTCCGGTGGCGCCGGTCGGTCCCTGCGGGCCTATCGCACCGTCAGCTCCTGTTGCACCGGTTGGCCCTGCCGGTCCTGCGGCGCCGGTCGCGCCGGCCGGCCCGGCCGCGCCCGCTGCACCGGGCGGCCCGCTCGGGCCGGTTGCGCCGACCGGTCCCTGGATCCCCGGCGGCCCCGCCGGGCCGGCCGATCCGCCTCCGCCTGATCCTGCCGGCCCCGGCAGACCAGCTGGGCCCGCCGGGCCTGTCGGACCCGCAGGGCCCACGCCACCGAGACCCTCGACGACGACACCCCACGTCGCGCGGAACGTCTTTGCCGACCCGCACGCCCGAAGCGCGTCGACCAGGCGCGCGACGTGCGTCTTCCGGTTGACGCACGTATGTGCGTCGACGGTTGCGCCCTGGCGCGTGACGGCGAGCCAGCGCCACTTCGTTTCCCCGCCGCGGCACGCGAAGTCGGCGTTGTAGATCCGCAGCACCCCGTTCGGGACGCGCGCGCAGCCGAACACGGCTGTGTCGCCTCGCGCGCCGTCGGCCGACCAATCGAGCGCGATCTGTGCACGCGTGCACCGCCCGACGTCAGTGCGCATCAGGAGGACGTGCGTGCGGCTCGTGACACATGCGTGGATCTCGGTCGATTGGGCGAGCGCCGACGATCCACCGGGTACGAAGAACACTCCGATTACAGCGACGAGTGCAAGCCCCAGGCGGAAACCGAGCGCTTCGCGCCGTTCGCCGCGCACGCCGTCATCGTATTCCGGTTGCGAGACGGCAACCAACTCTTTTCGTTGCGCTTCTAGGGATGAATCGTGATCTGCGTTCCGAGCGGGACGCGGCGGAGCAGCCAGTGCAGGTCGCTTTCGCGTGCGTGGATGCAGCCCGAGGAAATCGATTCGCCGATCCCGCCGCCACCGTGAATCGCCAGGCGGTCGCCGCCGTGCCAACCGGGCGCGAGGCGCTCCTGATGCCCGGACAACGCGAGGACGCAGCAGCCGTACGCGAACGCGTCGAAGTTCGTCAGCTTGTCAGTGACCGCGTAACGGCCGAGCGGCGTCGGTGACACCGGGGATCCCGTCGCGACGGGAATCGCGCGCAGGAGCTCGTTCCCACGCCACGCGAGCAGTTGATGGCGCGACAGATCGAGCTCGAGCGTGACCGGGTCGTACGTCAGGACTACGTCCGCGAGCCGGACGTACGCATGCGTGCGATTCGGCAACGTCGAGGACATCACCTCCGCCCACCGGCCCTCGACGCGACTCACCGCGAGCGCGGTCGGGGTGCCGAACCTCGTCCGGCGCTCGACGCGCGCGACGACGCGTCGCGAGCCGGGAGCAGCATGGAGGTCGACGGCACGCGTCGGCCACGCGACGGCGGCGGCGCGCAAATGCCCACCGACCCGCTGCAGCCTGTCGAGAGACGTCCTTGCCTGCGCCGTGGTCGGAACGGCGATTGAGGCTGCGGATACCGCCGCCGCAGAAACGGCACCGACAGCAGCGATGACGCGACTGCGGCGCATGCAGCGAGACCTGCTCTCCCACGACCGAGTGTAGGACGATCACATTGCTTTGGGAAGAGGCGGCCCGGCGGAGCCGCGCAGCTAACGCCGGCGCTTGGCGCGCCAGGCAACCAGCACGAGCACGACGGCGACCGCGGCGGCGCGCCTGCGGTTCGATCGCAACTCCGCCTCGGCAGCCACCTCGTCGGCGCGCGCGGTCAGCGCGTCGGCGGCGTATGCCAGAAGATCGACGAGCGTGACACCAGGATCGTGTTCGCCGGCGTCCGTCCAACGGCGCTTGCGCGCCGGAGGCTTGGCAGCCGACGGCGGTTGATCGTTCGGCTCGAACACGCCCCACCCGAGATCGCGGTCGAGGCTCTTCGCGACGTCGAGCAGCGAACGCCGGAGGTGCACGTACTTGTCCTCGTTGCTGTCGGCATCGAGGACGACACGTCCCTGTTGCATGAGGACGCCCACGAATCGCCGCAGCGGGTCGAACTCGTTCGATGACAGGTCCGGTGGCATGACTCCGACGTTAGCGCGTCGGATCGGCCGGCGTTCGCCTGTGCCCCGCACTACACGAGTGAAGCAGGCCGTACCGCTTGTACGCACCGATCCGTCGTACGGTCACGTGAGATGTACGGGCAGCGACAAGATCACGTTGACGCGAAGCATCCGAGCGGTGACGGGCGAGCCTTCGCCGTCGTCGCAAGCGTGCTGGCACCGCGGTCGAGCGGGCCGCCGCTCCACGTGCTTCCGTCCCTTGACGTCGCCTATCAGGTGGTCGAAGGCAGGGTGACCTTCCGGATCGGCGACGTGGAGTTGGAGGCACTTGTCGGGGCTACTGTCGTCGCGCCGCGGTGGACACCGCACACCTACGCGAACACGAGCGGCAAAGTCGCTCGCGTGCTGATCGAGTGGACGCGCGGAACGGACAACGGGCAGATCGACGAGAGCCGGATTGTCGGCCCGGCGCTGTCCCGCTGAGCCGGCGCGCCTAGTCGGGCTTCGACGACACGGTCGGAGCGAACGCGCACCGGGGATCGTGTGCGCACGCCAACTCCGACAGCAGGCGATGGAGCGTGTCGCGATCCTCCCGCGCGAGCGTGCCGAAGAACTCGTCCTCGAGCTCTTTCGCGATCGCGCGGAGACGCTGGAGCTCGCGCTTGCCGTCCGCGGTGATGCTGACGACGTGACGGCGGCGGTCTTGCGGATCGCGCTGCCGCGAGACCAGCCCCCGGTTCTCGAGCGAGTCGAGGACCGCGACGAGCCGGCTCGGATCGAGATCGAGCGCACTCGCGATCGTCGCCTGCGTCTCGCGGGCGCCCTCGCCGAGGATCGCCAGGACGCTGTAGTGATTCGCCTCGTAGCCCTCGGCGTCGATCCGCTCGAGCGCCCTCGCCTTGAAGGCCATCCCGAGCCGGGCCATGAGGAAGCCGCTGCTGGCGACGAGCTCCTTCGCCACACGGGAGACCGGCCGGTCAGGCGCCTCCGGCTTCTGAGCGAGCGTTTCAGCCATTTCGATGGACATCGGGAATAAGTGTAGCGCGCAAGCGTTGGATCCTGTTATCGTGGAACAAATCAACGATTGGGAGATGAAACCAATGGACGCCGAAAGTATCGCAGCACCATCAGCCGGACCCGGCGACCGCCGCCGGTGGATCGCCCTCGCCGTGATCGTTGCCGCGCAGTTCATGGTCGTGCTGGACGTGGCAATCGTGAACGTCGCGCTGCCGTCGATCCGGACCGATCTCCACTTCTCGCCGGAGAGCCTGCAGTGGGTGATCACCGCCTACGCGATCTTCTTCGGCGGTGTGCTCCTGCTCGGCGGCCGGCTCGGCGACCTGCTCGGGCGGCGTCGTCTGTTCATGATCGGGCTCGCCGTCTTCACCGTCGCCTCGCTCCTGAACGGCCTCGCGTGGTCGGAGGGGTCGTTGATCCTGTTCCGCTCGATCCAGGGCCTCGGCGCAGCGTTGCTCTCGCCGGCCGCACTGTCGATCCTGATGACGACGTTCCGCGAAGGGCGCGAGCGCAACCTGGCGCTCGGCATCTGGGGCGCTGCGTCGGGGAGCGGCGGTGCCGCGGGAGTGCTCCTGGGCGGAGCTCTGACGAGCGCGCTCAGCTGGTCGTGGATCTTCTTCATCAACGTCCCGGTCGGCCTCCTCGTGATCGGGCTGAGCCCGTTCCTGCTGCGCGAGAGCCGCGCCGACCTCGCGCACCGGAACTTCGATTTCGCCGGCGCCGCGTCGATCACGTCGGGGCTCATGGTGCTCGTGTACGCGATGACCCGGGCGGCGCAGCACGGCTGGGCAACGGCCGAGACGATCGGCCTGCTCTCCGCATCAGCCGCGTTGATCGTCGCGTTCTTCGTGATCGAGGCACGTTCGAAGGCGCCGCTGCTCCCGTTGCGGATCTTCCGCCTGCGGACGCTGACCGGCTCGAACGTCAGCGGTCTGCTGATGGGCAGTGCGATCTTCTCGCAGTTCTTCCTGCTGACGCTGTACATGCAGCAGGTGCTGCATTACTCGGCGATCAAGACGGGCGTCGCGTACATCGGCCTGACGCTGACGATCATCGCGTTCTCCGGTGTGGCGCAGGCGCTCGTGACGCGCGTCGGCGTCCGGCGCGTGCTTCCAACCGGACTCGCGTTCTCGACCGTCGCATTGATCTTGTTCGCCAGGCTTCCGGTGGACGGCAACTACTGGACGGATCTGTTCCCGGCGTTCCTGCTCAGCGGGATCGGCCTCGCTCTCGCCTTCGTACCAATCTCGATCGGCGCGCTTACGGGCGTGCGCCAGGCGGACGCGGGCGTCGCGTCCGGGCTCATCAACACGAGCCAGCAGATCGGTGGTGCGATCGGCGTCGCAGCGGTGACCACGATCGCCACGACGTTCACGGCGCATTACGTGAGCACGCACGCCGGGAGCAACGCGTTCAGCGGAGCCGCGCTGACGCATGGGTTCGCGATCGCGTTCTACGTCCTCGCCGCGATCGCGGCAGCCGGCGCGATCGTGTCCGCGGTCATGCTGGAGTCGCCGGACAAGATCGCCGAGCCGGTGATCGACGTCGGGGCAGTACCCGAAGCCGCCTGAGAGAGAGAATGCGCCCGGGCCGGAATCTCTCCGGCCCGGGCGCGTTTGTGTTGTCGCCGGCAACCGCAGGGAGGCTCGGAATGGACGACCCGCAGATCCACGGCACGATCGAGAAGCTCGTCGCGGAGGAACACGAGCTCTGGCAGCGCGAATCCGGCGGCGGCGCGAGCGACGACGACCGTCGTCGTCTGGAGCAGGTGAAGGTGTCGCTCGACCAATGCTGGGACCTGCTCCGCCAACGGCGGGCGCTGCGCGCCGCGGGCCGGAATCCCGAAGCGGCGGAGCCGCGCGGGCCGGAGGTCGTGGAGCGCTACGAGCAATAGCCGCGTCGCGGGCGACGCGCGAAAAAGTGCCTGACCCTCGACGCGCGAGAAGTGCCTGCCGCTGGTGAAAAGGGTCAGGCACTCGGGCAGCGAGGCGTGACGTCGAGGACGCGGCGCAACGCAAAGCCGAGGGTCAGGCCCTCTTTTCGGGTCTGACGCTAAGCGCGCCGGCGCCGGCTACGGCTGACGAACACGTTGTCGAGCGCCGCGCGCAAGCCCACTGCTACCGCGCCCGTCAGCACTGCGGCGTCGCCAAGGCTCGAGACTTCCACCCGCGGCGGATACGGCAGCCATTCCGAGAGCAGCGCGCGCACCGGTGCCAGCAGGAGATCGCCGTTCGCGCCGATGCCGCCGCCGAGCACCACGAGTGCGACGTCGGCGACCGCGGCGATCGGGACGATGTGCAGCGCGATCCGTCGGGCCTCCTCCTGGACGAGCGCCTGCGCGACGGTGTCGCCGCGTCGCGCGGCGGCGAAGATCGTTCGCCCCGTGTAAGGCTGCCGAAGCTCGGTTTCCGCGCCGGCTGCGATCTGTTCGGCGAGCACGGTCAGCGCTGCGGCGCACGGATCGAAGTCGTCCGACATTCCCGCTCGTGCGCCGTCGAGCTCACCAGCCGCGCCGTTGTGTCCGCGGTGCAACTCGCCGCGGAGAACGACGCCTGAGCCCAGGCCCGTCCCGATCGACAGGAACACGAAGTCCTCGACGCCGCGCGCCACGCCCTGCGCTTGCTCGCCGAGCGCTGCAAGGTTGATGTCGTTCTCGACCGTCACCGTCATGCCCAATCGTTCTTCCAGCTCCGCCCTGAACGGCCGGCCCTCGAGGCCGGGGACGTTCTCGGCGAGCGTGATTCGCTGACCGGCGCCGTCGACGACGCCGGGCACGCCGATCACGGCTCCGTCCATCGCGCCGTCGGTGAGGCCGCTCGAGCCGACGAGGGACGCGTGCAGGGAATCGATTGCCGCGAGCACCTCCTCGGCGCCCGCGCCCTCGAGCGCGACGTCCTGACGCGCGCGCACGTCGCCGCGTAGATCGCACAACGCGCCGCGCAGAAACCGCGCGCCGAGATCGAAACCGAGGACGAGCGCCGCGTCCTCGACCGGCTCGAAGAACACCGCGCCGTAGCTCGGCCCGCCGGGGTAGCGGCTCGACTCGCGGACGAGGCCGGCGTCGAGCAGCGACTCGAGCGCCTGCGAGACAGTCGGCTTCGAAATGCCCGCGCGGCGCGAAATCTCTGCCCGCGAGATCGGGGAGCCGTCGCGAATCGTCTCGAGGACGGCGCGCTCGTTGAGATCCTTCAGAAGCGGCGGCGTCGCACGCTGCGTGACCGTCATCTCGTCAAAGACATTAACTCAGTGACCTGCCGCAGCCAAGGCTTGACTTCAGCTACCCCGTCGTCGTACAGTCGCCTCGTTTTGATTCTTAACCAGATTCCGTGATGAAGCTGGCGGTCATCGGCGGCGGCTCGACCTACACGCCCGAGCTCGTCGCAGGCCTCGCGCGAGAAGCTGACCGGCTCGATCTCGGGGCGCTCGTGCTCCACGACATCGACCCGGAGCGGCGCGAGATCGTCGGCGGCCTCGCGCGCCGGATGCTCGACGCCGCCGGGTATCGCGGCACGCTCGAGATCACAGACGATCTCGACCGCGCGGTCGAGGGCGCCGGCTTCGTCCTCATCCAGCTACGCGTCGGTGGACAGACCGCTCGCCTCTCCGACGAGACCTTTCCGCTTGCCTGCGGCTGCATCGGCCAGGAGACCACGGGAGCCGGCGGGCTCGCGAAGGCGCTGCGCACGGTTCCGGTCGTCCTCGAGATCGCGGCGCGCGTACGCGAGATCGCCGCGGACGACGCGTGGATCGTCGATTTCACGAACCCCGTCGGGATCGTCACGCGGTCGCTGCGGGACGCCGGCCACCGCGCCGTCGGTCTGTGCAACGTCGCGATCGGAATCCAGCGCCTGATCGCGCGATTGGTCGACGTCGAGCCGCAACGCGTGCTCGTCGACCAGGTCGGGCTGAACCATCTGACCTGGGTACGAGCGGTTCGCCTCGACGGCCGGGACATCCTTCCGGAGCTCATGGCCGACCACGGCGATGCGCTCGCCGACCAGGCAGGGCAACCGCGCGCGGTGCTCGACGAGCTCGGCGTGGTCCCGTCGTACTACCTCCGCTACTTCTACTTCCATGACGAGATCGTCGCCGAGCAGCGTGACGGCATTCCGCGCGCCGCAACCGTCGCCGACATCGAGCGTCAACTGCTCGAGCTCTACCGCGACCCGACGCTGACGACGAAGCCGAAGCTGCTCGAACAGCGCGGCGGTGCGTACTACAGCGAAGCGGCGACGCAACTCGTCGCGTCGCTGTCGACCGGCGACGGCGACGTGCAGGTCGTCGACGTCCGCAACAACGGAACGCTCGACGGCCTGCAGGACGACGACGTGATCGAGGTCCCTGCGCGCGTCGAGTCGGCCGGGCCAGTTCCGCTCCCGCAGGCACCGCTCGCGCCGGAGCTGCTCGGTCTCGTCCAACACGTCGCGGCGTACGAGCGGCTCGCTGCGAACGCGGCAACCACCGGTGACCGAGTCGTCGTGCACAAGGCGCTGCTCGCGCATCCGTTGATCGGACAGGTGCCGCAGGCCGACGAGCTGGTGGATTCGCTCCTCTCTTCGGGTGCAGAGCATCTGGCGCAATTCGATCGAACGGCGCTTGCATGAGCGCGCCGCTCGTCCTCGCGGTCGACGGAGGCAATTTCAAGACCGATCTCGCGCTCGTCAGAGCAGACGGCGAGCCGCTCGCGCTCGTGCGCGGGCCGCAAAGCTCGCCGGACCATCTGGGCGTCGACGGCTGCATCCACGTGCTGCAGGACCTGCTTGCAACGGCGCTTCGAGACGCCGGATTGCCGAACGGGCACGGACCCGTCGCGGACGTCGCGCAGCTTCTGCTCGCCGGCGTCGATTCTCCTTCCGAAGAGGAAGAGGTCCATGCCGCCGCGAGCGAACGCCGGCTGGCGAAGGACGTTCGGGTCGGGAACGACACGTTCGCCGTTCTGCGCGCCGGGACCGACCGCGGCTGGGGCGTCGCGATCGTCTGCGGCTCCGGCATCAACTGCCTCGGCGTCTCGCCGGACGGCAGGCACACGCGCTTTCCCGCGCTCGGAACGATCACCGGCGACTGGGGCGGCGGCTACGACGTCGGGCTCGCCGGCGTCTGGGCCGCGGCGCGAAGCGAGGACGGGCGCGGCCCGCGTACGAGTCTCGAGCAAGCGGTGCCGAGGCATTTCGGCCTGAGCACGCCGTCGGAGCTCGCCGAGCACATCCATCGCGGAAAGATCGGGATGACGCGGGTGAACGAGGTCGCGCCGATCGTCGTTGCGGAGGCGCCGACAGACGACGTCGCCGCGGAGATCATGAGCCGGCTCGCCGACGAGATCGCAGCGCTCGCGCGTGTCGCGATCGAGCGTCTTGCGCTACGCCACGAGGCGGTCGAGGTCCTGCTCGGTGGAGCGCTCGCTCAGGCCGCCGACGGGTCGCTGAGTAGCGCCGTTGCCACACGCGTCCGCGAAGTCGCGCCGGCGGCGACGGTGTCGCCGACGAATTCGCCGCCCATCGTCGGCGCTGCGCTACTGGCGCTCGACGAACTGGGAGCGGACGCCGACGCGCACGAGCGGCTGCGGCACGAGCTCGGCGACCGTGTCGCACGAATCGGGGGGACAATCGGTGGAAGGTGAGGGCATGAGGGTCAACCTGAGAACGGTCGCGCGACGACCGGGAAGGAGTCGATCATGAGGCGAGTACTGATCCTGGCCGTGCTCGTCGGCGTCGGCGCGCCGGTGTGGCTAAGCATGGGGAGTACATCGGGGAAAGACGTCGCGAAAGCGGCATCGTCGAGCTCGGTGACGATCTCGAACGAGCAAGGCACGACGTGGACGTGCGCGTTCAGCCCGTTCAACGGCGACGTGAACTTCCTCTCGTTCGGCACCGTCTACGAGGAGCTCGCGTTCGTCAACCCGCTGAAGAGCGGCGCGACGACGCCCTGGCTCGCGTCCAGCTACAAGTGGGCAAACGGCAACAAGAAGCTGACGTTCACGATCCGCTCCGGCGTCAAATGGAGCGACGGCAAGCCGTTCTCGGCGGCCGACGTCCTCTACACGTTCAAGTTGATGAAGGCGCACCCCGGGCTCGATCTGAACGCGGCGTGGTCGGTACTGAAGAGCGTCACGCGGAGCGGCAACAAGGTGTCGTTCACGTTCAAGACCTCGGCCGTCCCGTACTTCTTCTACATCGCCGATCAGACTCCGATCGTCCCGCAGCACATCTGGACGAAGATCAAGAACCCGGTCACCTACAAGGACTCGCATCCGGTCGGAACGGGCCCGTACACGATGAGCTCGTGCAGCCCGCAGGTGATCAAGTACACGAAGAACTCCGGCTACTGGCAGAAGGGCATGCCGAAGATCGACACCGTCTACTACCCGGCGTTCACGTCGAACGACCCGGCGAACCAGCAGCTCGCGAGCGGCAAGGCGCAGTGGGGAAGCCAGTTCATCCCCAACATCAAGGCGTACTACCTGTCGAAGAGCTCGGACAACCACATCTGGTTCCCGCCGGTGAACAACGTCTCGATCTTCATCAACCTGAAGGATCCGATCCTGAAGAACGTCGCCGTGCGCAAGGCGCTGGCGTACGCGATCGACCGGTCGCGCGTTGCCAAGATCGGTGAGTACGGCTACGAGCCGGCATCGAACCAGACGGGGATCGTCACGCCGACGTTCAACAACTGGCTGGACAAGGGCCTCGCGAAGAAGATCACCTACAACCCGGCGAAGGCGATCTCGACGCTGCAGAAGGCCGGCTTCAAGAAGTCGGGCGGCGTGTTCCACACTCCGTCCGGTAAGGCCCTTTCCTTCAGGATGATCAACATCGGCGGCTATTCGGACTGGGTCGCCTCGGCGCAGGCGATCCAGCAGCAGCTCGCCGCGGTCGGCATCAAGATCACGCCCGAGAACCTCTCGAGCACGATGTGCGACGCCGATAACTACAACGGCAAGTTCCAGCTCTCGTACAACGGCAACGAGACGCCAGGCCCGGCGCCGTACTACGAGCTGCGCGAGATCCTGTACTCGAAGAACGGTGCGCCGATCGGGAAGACCGCGTCCTCGAACTGGGAGCGGTACTCGAATCCCCAGACCGACGCGCTGATCAACCAGTACAGCGCGACGACCAGTGTCGCGAAGCAGCACGCGATCATCAAGAAGCTCGAGGCAGTGATGGTCAATACCGTCCCGGTGATCCCGATTACCGAAGGCGTCGACTGGTACCAGTACAACACCAAGAACATCAGCGGCTGGGTTACCCAGGGCAAGCCCTACGCGAGGCCGGCGGCATACGAGACTCCCGACTGGGGTGTCGTACTCCTCCACCTGAAGCCGAAGGGGTAACGGGGCTGAGCGGTCGTCACCGGAGCATGAGGCGCGCGAGATGAGATTCGTCGCTCGGAGGTTGGGGTTCTTCCTACTGACGCTTTGGGCGGCAGTGACGTTGAACTTCCTCATCCCGCGCCTCATGCCCGGCAACGCGGCGCTCGCGATGATGAGCCGCTACAAGGGCCGCGTAAATCCTCAGGCAATCCACGCGCTCGAGATCGCATTCGGTATCCACACGCACCAGAGCCTCGTCGGTGCGTACTTCACCTACCTCGGTGACATCGCCCGCGGGCACTTCGGCATCTCGCTGACGTTCTTCCCGGACGCCGTCAGCCACCAGGTGCTGCAGGCGCTGCCGTGGACGCTCGCGCTCGTCGGCACGACGACAATCCTGGCGTTCGTCCTCGGCACGTTCATCGGGCTCATCTCCGCGTGGCGTCGCGGCGGCATGCTCGACGGGGCGCTGCCGCCGATCTTCGTGATCACGTCGGCGTTCCCGTACTTCTGGCTCGCGCTGCTCGCGATCTGGCTCTTCGCGATCAAGCTCGGATGGTTCCCCGAGAGCGGCGGCTACGACGTGACGACGACCGTCGGCTGGTCGTGGGCGTTCGTCGAGGACGCGATCCGCCACTCGATCCTGCCGGCGGCGACGATTCTGATCACGTCGATCGGCGGCTGGATCCTGACGATGCGGAACAACGCCATCTCGGTGCTCGCCGAGGACTACGTCCGCATGGCGCGCGCGAAGGGATTGAAGCCGTGGCGGATCATGTGGACGTACGCGGGACGCAACGCGATCCTGCCGAACCTCACGGGCTTCGCGATGTCGCTGGGCTTCGTCGTCAGCGGCGCGATTCTCGTCGAGTTCGTCTTCAACTATCCCGGCGTCGGCTGGATGTTCCTCCAGTCGGTCGAGAACCAGGACTACGCGCTGATGCAGGCGCTGTTCCTGATGATCACCGTCGCCGTTCTCCTGGCCATCCTCGCCGCCGATGGTGCGACCGCGGTCCTCGACCCGCGCACGCGAGACGGCGCATGACGTTCCAGCCGGTTCCCGCGACGACGGAGCCGACGACCACGGTGCCGTCGAGCGCAACCGGTCCGCCGATTCCCGAATCGCGTCGCGGCTTCGGCACCGATCTCTGGCGCGCAGTCGCGCGCAACCGCAAGGCGGTCGTCGGTGTCCTGCTGCTCCTCTTTTTCCTTGTCCTGTCGGTCTTCCCCGGCGAGATCGCGCCCTACAGTCCGACGGCAGAGGTCTTCCAGCCGGGGCTCGGACCCTCGTGGCAGCACTGGTTCGGGACGACGGCGTACGGCCAGGACGTCCTGTCGCAGCTGATCTGGGGTACGCGCCAGTCCGTCGTGATCGCGTTCGCCGTCGGCGGCCTCGCGACCGCGCTCGCCGTGATCGTCGGCGTGTCGGCAGCGTATCTCGGCGGGATCTCGGACGGCTTCCTCTCGCTGATCACGGACGTCATCCTCGTGATCCCGATCTTCCCGCTGATCATCGTGATCGCCGCGTACGAGCGGAACGCCGGGCTCTTCACGCTCGTGATCGTGTTGGGAGCGCTCGGTTGGTCGTACGGCGCGCGCCAGCTACGCGCGCAAACGCTGTCGTTACGCCGGCGGGACTTCCTCGAGGCGGCACGCGTCCGTGGCGAGCGGAAGTCGTACGTGATCCTGCACGAGATCCTGCCGACGATGACGTCGTTGATCGTCGCGAGCTTCCTCGGCGCGGCGCTCTACGCGGTGTTGTTCGCCGCCGGACTGCAGTTCATCGGCCTCGGCGATCCGAACAGCCAGAGCTGGGGCACGATGCTCTACTGGGCCGAGAACAACGAGGCGCTCGGCGCGAACATGGTGTTGTGGGCGATCACCCCCGGCGTTTGCGTCGCGTTGCTCGGTGCGGCGTTCGCGCTCCTCAACTACGCGTTCGACGAGATCAGCAACCCGGCGCTTCGCCTGCGCAAGCTCGACATCACCGGAACGCGCGAGCGGCCGAAGGACGCGACCATCACGGCCCCGACGACGTCGGACCGCATCCTCGAGGTTCGCGGGCTTTCGGTCGCATACGCGAGCGACGAGGGTCCCGTGGTCGCCGTCGACAATGTCGATTTCGACCTGCACCGCGGCGAGTTCCTCGGGATCGTCGGCGAGTCCGGCTGCGGCAAGTCGACGTTGATGTACGCGATCGCACGCCTCCTTGGCCCGCCGTTCAGCGGGGAGATCACCGACGGCGAGGTGATCTTCCGCGGCCGCGACATGGTCAAGCTCGGCGACAGGCAGCTCCGCCACATCCGCTGGCGAGAATTCTCGGTCGTGATGCAGAGCGCGATGAACGCGCTGAACCCCGTGTTGACGATCGAGGCGCAGATGCGGGACGCGTGCAAGGCGCACTCGAAGATGTCGGACAAGGAGATCGAGAAGCGCTCGATCGAAGTCCTGAAGCTCGTCTCGATCGACCCGATTCACCTGCTCAGTTATCCGCACCAGCTCTCGGGCGGGATGCGGCAGCGGGCGATGATCGCGATGGCGCTCCTGTTCACGCCCGACCTCGTGATCATGGACGAGCCGACCTCTGCGCTCGACGTCGTCGCGCAGCGCTCGCTGATGATGCAGATCAAGGAGCTCCAGGAGCGACTCGGCTTCGCTGTCATCTTCGTGACGCACGACATGTCGCTCGTCAGCCACTTCTCCGACCGGCTCCTCGTCATGTACGCGGCGCAGGTCGCAGAGTTCGGGAACACGCGGCAGCTGTTCGACAATCCACGCCACCCGTACACGCGCGCGCTGTTGGACGCGTTCCCTTCGATCCACGGGCCGCGCGTTCGGCTGACAGGGATTCCGGGGTCGCCGCCGGATCTCGCCCGGCCGCCGCAGGGCTGCCGGTTTGCGGCGCGTTGCCCGCACGCGACGCCGAGGTCGATTGCCGTCGAGCCACCGCTTTTCGACGTCGAGGGCGACCTCGTCCGCTGCTTCCTCTACGAGGAGAGCGCGGCGGAGGAGAACGTCCGAGCCGGGGCGACCGAAGGGGTCGCGTGAGCGAGCCGCTGCTTCGGGCCGAAGGGCTCACGCGCCACTTCAAGGTCGGCGGGCTCTTCTCGCGGAAACGGCTGCACGCCGTCGACGAGGTGAACTTCACGATCGGGAAGGGCGAGATCGTCGCGCTCGTCGGCGAAAGCGGAAGCGGCAAGAGCACGATCGCGAGGCTGCTCGCGCGCGTGTACAAGCCGACGAGCGGCGAGATCTATTTCGAAGGCGAGCCGTTGAGCCGCATCCGGTCCCGGAAGCAGCGGCTCGCGTACAGCAGCGACGTGCCCATGGTCTTCCAGGATCCCTACAGCTCGATCAACCCCGCATACCGCGTTTCGCACGGAATCTCGCGCGCGCTGACGCTCCACCGCCGCGCGATGGGGCGCAAGGCTCGGCGTAACGAGCTCCAGCGCGTCTTCGACGCGGTCGGGCTGGTGCCGGCGGGTGCGGCGTCCCGCAAGTTCCCGTACGAGCTGAGCGGCGGACAGCGACAGCGCGTCGGTTTCGCGCAGGCGCTCGCGTTCCGGCCGAAGCTGATCATCGCGGACGAGCCGGTCTCGATGCTCGACGTTTCGATCCGGATCGGGATCCTCAACCTGATGACCGAGCTGCGCGAACAGGAGGGCGTCTCGTTCCTGTACATCACGCACGACGTCGCGAGCGCGCGCTACATCGCCGACCGCGTGCTCGTGATGTACGGCGGCCACCTCGTCGAGCAAGGTCCGACCGACGATGTGATCCACCGGCCGAAGCATCCGTACACGCAGCTTCTGCTCGCCGCCGTGCCGGACCCGCGTGCACCGCTCGGTGTCTCGGATGCCTCCGACGTCGGCGAGCCTCCGAAGGTCGTCGATCCGGAGGAGGGGTGCCGCTTCCGCGCACGTTGTCCCTATGCGATCGACCGCTGCGAGGTCGAGACGCCGCTTCTTCGTGACATCGGTCCGGGGCGGCTCGTCGCGTGCCACGTTGCCGAGGCGGACCCGCAGGAACGGCGGCCGGCGGCCGTCGCAGGCGTGGAGCAGCGCTGAACGCGACCGCTCCCGGAACGCACTTCCTCGCCGAGATCTACGAACAGCCGGAGGCGCTCGTGCGCCTCGTCGAGCAGCCGGAGACGCAGGCTGTGGGCCGGGCACTCGTGGAGCGCGGCGTGCGGACGGTCCGGCTGGTCGGCCACGGCTCGTCCGACGCGGCCGCGTCCTACGGCGTGTATGCGTTCGGGCTGCTGCCCGGCTGGACGGCGCTGCGCGACTCGATCTCCCTGACCGTCTACTACGACGCGGCGCTCGACCTCAAGTCGTCGGCGGTGATCGCGCTGTCGCAGTCCGGCCAGACACCCGATGTCGTCGAGTACGCGACGCGCGCGCGCAGCCGCGGCGCGCTCACGATCGCGGTCACGAACGACGAAGGATCGGCGCTCGCCGACGTCTGCGATCTCACGCTGCCGCTGGCGGCAGGACCGGAGCGGGCGGTTGCTGCGTCGAAGACGTACCTGAACAGCGTCGCTGCGTTGCTGCTCATGGCAGGCTTCGCCGCCGGCCGCGCAGACGAGGTCGCGGACGGTGTACGCGCAACGGCGTCGCTGCTGGACGAGACGATTCCGCCGCTCGCCGGGGACGCGGCGCGAATCGCGACGGCATTCGCATATGTCGGCCGGATGTACGTGATCGGACGCGGGCTGGAGTACTCGACTGCGCGCGAGATCGCGCTGAAGCTGACGGAGACGTGCCGGATCGCGGCGGAGCCCTTGACCGCGACCGACCTCGTGCACGGCCCGATCGCCGCCGTCGACTCGCTCGTTCCGGTGTGGACGATCGCCTCGCGTGACGCGACCCTGCACGCCGTGAAAGACGCGGCGGAGCGTGCACGCGGCGCAGGCGGCGTGCTGGTCGCGAGCGGCAGCGCCGCGGCGGAGATCCACGGCGCGCCGTACAGGCTTCCGGTCCCCGAGGCGCCGGCGCCGTTGTACGCGCCGCTGCTGTCCGTGGTCGCGGGGCAGCTCTTCTCCGCCGCGCTCGCGCGCCAGCGGGGCTTCGACGCAGACCATCCCGAGCGGCTGACAAAAGTAACGCTCGCGCCCTAGCGCGGCGAGAGGCGAAGCGCTGCGCGAGGCGAGGGTCAGACCCTTTCTTTCGGGTCTGACCCTCTTGACGCGTGAACCCTCACCGCGGCGGGAACCGGCGGCGTTACGCTCCCCACCGTGCCGCCGCCGAACGTCCTCGCTGCGATTGGCAACACCCCGCTCGTCCGCCTCAACGCGCTCGCTCCCGCGAACGGCGCCGAGATCTGGGTCAAGCTCGAGTACCTCAACCCGACAGGCTCGATGAAGGATCGCTTGGCGCTCGCGATGATCGAGGGCGCGGAACGCGACGGCTTGCTCGAGCGGGGCACTGCGGTGGTCGAGTACACGGGCGGCAGCACCGGTCCAGCGCTCGCGCTCGTCTGCCGCGCCAAGGGTTACCGCGCGCGGATCGTCATTGCCGACTGCTTCAGCGAGGAGCGGTTGCTGCTGATGCGCGCACTCGGCGCCGACCTCGAGGTGATTCCCGGCGTCGAAGGGCCGGGTCGCGTGACGGCGCAGGACATCCAGAACATGGTCGACCGTGCCGGCGAGCTCGCACGCGAACCGGGGACGTACGCGTTTTGTCACGGTATCGGCACGTCGAGCTCGCTGATGGGCGTCTCCGCCGCGCTCAAGGGACGCAACGCGGACGTCCGCATCGTCGCGCTCGAGCCCGCGAGCTCTCCCGCGATCACGGGCGGCGCGAAGGGAGCCTTCGCGATGCAGGGCTGGACCGGCATCGTCCCGCCGCACTTCGATCGCGGCCGCGTCGACGACGTCTGGACGATCGAGGACGAGGCGGCGATCGAGATGACGAAGCGGCTGGCGGAAGAGGAAGGGATCTTCGCGGGCGTCTCGTCGGGTGCGAACGTGGTGGGGGCGCTTCGCCTCGCCGACGAAATCGGGCCCGGAGCCGTCGTCGTGACGGTCGCGGTCGACAGCGGCTTCAAGTACATGACCGGGGTCCCGTACGGCGGGTAGCGTGAGGCGGGTGGGACCCGCGATCACGCTCTATCAGGCCGAATGGTGCCCCTTCTCCTCCGCGGTGCGCGAGGCCCTGACCGAGCTGGGCATCGATTTCGTCGCGCGTCAGGTCGAGCCGTGGCCAGAGCAGCGCGCGGAGTTGCAGCGCCTCGCGGGCACGGCTCAGATCCCCGTCCTCGAAGCCGAGGACGGGGCGCTGTACCGCGGAACACGCGAGATCTTCGCCCACCTCCGCGAGCGCGAGCCCTGGCCGTTCGCGGCCGAGCATCGCCATCGCTTCGCCGACCATCGCGACGCCCGTGAATCCGACGCCGCCGGCCAGTTGGTCGAGTACTTCCGCGGAACCGACGAGCTCGAGGCTGCGGACGCATCCGCGGCCGAGCCGGAGATCATCGACGTGCCGGAGGCGAATCGCTACGAGCTGCGCATCGGCGGCCGGCTCGTCGGCCTGGCCAACTACCGCCGCCGCGACGGCCGAATCGCGATCACGCACACGGAGGTCGATCCGTCCTGTGAGGGACGCGGCCTCGGCAGCCGGCTTGCGGAGGCCGCGCTCTCGGATGCGCGCCGCGACGACCTGACTGTGGTGCCGCTCTGTCCGTTCATCGCGTACTACGTCGACAAGCACCCGGAGTACCGGGAGCTGGTCGCCAGTTAGACGGTTGCGAGCGCGCGGCGGCGGTTGAACTGCTCGACCCGGCTGCCGGTCACGGCTGCACGCTGCTCGCCGGTATAGGCGGGATGGCAGTTGGAGCAGACGTCGGTGCCGACGGACTGCGAAGTGCTGCGGAGTAGATGCTGCGTGCCGCAGGTCGCGCAGACGACGTTGACGATGTAGGTGTCTGGATGCTGCTTCAAGAGGTCCTCCTTCTGGGGAGCCGCGCAGAGGGCGGCCACTACTTGTTCAAACGACCCCCGGCCGCGGCGTGTTCCCGTTCGACCAGATGGGTCGCGTGACGCAACCCATCTGGTCGAGGGCGTCTGTCACGGATAGGGATAGGGCGAAGGTGAGGGAGCCGGTGCCTTCGACGACGAGGCGCTCAGCGATGCAGCGTGCCACGTGCCGACGTCCTTGAAGCCCTCGCCGTTCGCGTCGCCGCGCGCCATGTCGCCGGAGAACGTGTACAGCGGGCGGCCGCGGAACGTCACCTGAATCCGGCCGTCCGGCCGCTTGACGGTCGCGAGCCGCGATGCCCCCATCGGCTTCACGCCGCTCTTGACGACGAGCGGATGCCAGACCGACAGGCACTTCGAGTCCGTGCAGATGAATTTCTTCCCGCCTTCGGCACTCAACTGGTACAGCGTGTGCCCGTGCAGGTTGACGAGGATCGTCTTCCCGAGCTTCGCGTTCTTCGCGGGATGGACGACGACGACCGCCCGTCCGGCGGCGGCAAGCGGTGAGACGGCAGCCACGAAGGCGACGAACGCCGCGACCATGAACAGGGCCGGGCGTCGTGTTCGGGTGAGTGTTGCGCTCATGTGAGCCTCCAACTGTTCGACGTGATCGACCCCTACATGTGCCTTTACGCAATCCGCCGGACCGCAGTTTGTGACGCGATACCCGAGCCTCGGGAATGCCCGCCGGCATCGCGACGTTGGCGCGTCCTCGCAATGGCGCCTCAGGAGCCGAACGGGCCCCAGACGGGGGAGACCGGAGCGCAAGTTTTCGGCTGGTCCGGCGACTGACCAACGACAGCCCCGACCCCGAGACGGAAGGACCCTCGCATCATGAAACGACGCATCGCCCAGCACGCCACCGCCCTGGCGGTCGCAGCGGGTCTCCTGCTGGCGTCCGCCGGCGTCGCTGTCTCTCAGATCGTGACCGGCTCGTCCCAGGACCCGGCCGCGTCGACGTCGACGTCGACCGACCTCACCACGACGGGCCTGACCACGACTGGTCTGACCACGACGGGCCTGACGACGACGGATCTGACGACGACGGGTCTGACGACGACCGCCGTGACCTCGACCGATGATGAGACCACGACCGATGAGACGACCGGAGAGACCACGACCGGTCTCACCACAACCGACGAGACCACGACGGGCGCGAACGGCAAGGTCCTGATCTGCCACTTCACGCATTCGAAGAAGCACCCGGCGCACACGATCTCGGTCTCGACCGCGGCTGAGCCTTCGTTCCTTGCCCGTGGCGACCACGTCGGTGCATGTACGCCGGCGGACATGCAGCCGAAGATGACGTCGACCGCGACGACAACCACGGCCGCGCCGACGAAGCACAAGCCGAAGCATCACAGCTCGACCAAGCATCACACCTCGGTGACGCATCACACCTCGGTGACGACGCACCACAGCTCGACGACGCACCACAGCTCGACGACGCACCACACCTCCGTCACGACGCACGTCAAGAGCCAGACCCACGGCAACAGCGGTGGTCATGGCAACAGCGGTGGCCACGGCAATAGCGGTGGCCACGGCAACGGTGGCGGCAACGGCA